>CAJPNZ010000192.1 GCA_905372155.1 Propionibacteriaceae bacterium | reverse complement strand
GGATGCGGAGCTGTTGGGTGATTTTCAGGCTCGTCGGGACCTCACAGTTGCTTTGAACAATGTTGCGGGAATGCTGAAGCATAGTGATCCCAGACAGGCCTTGAAGCTGTACAGGGAGTCTTTTGCTATCAGGCGGGAGCTCGTCTCGCGATTTCCCGGGAATCTTCAGGCCCTGTGGGATCTGGGGGTTGCGGCAGCGCGACTGGCCCAGCTTCTGCCCACCGAGGACCCCGAGGGAGTCCCCCTGTGGCGAGAAGCAGCCAGCAGCCTTCGTGACGCGTTGGCGATACAACCAGAACACCGAGAACTGGCACGCATGTCCTACTACGCTGCCCGCCGCTACGTCGACTACGACCCCGACGACCGAGACGAGTGGCTCGCATACGCCGCTGAACTGGCCGAGCGCTTCGGATTCGGAAAGGAATGAATCAGGCGCTTTCCTGAAAGGGCCGGTGATCGACCTCGACGACTGCGCGCTGGATGCGAAAATCCCCCGGCCCGTTCGGGGGCCGGGGGATCTTCAGGTGTTCAGGACCCGGGTGTCACTTCATGGAGCCGGTCTCCAGGAAACGCACGTGCCAGTTGAGGGCCGTCGCCAGGTCGTGCGGGGTCTGCTGGCCGTTGGCCTTCGTCGCCGCCAGTTTCACGTACTCGCGCAGCGGTTCCTTGAAGTCCGGGTGGGCGCAGTTCTCGATGATCGCCTGGGCGCGCTGGCGCGGGGCCAGGCCACGCAGATCCGCGAGCCCCTGCTCGGTGATGATGACATCCACGTCGTGTTCGGTGTGGTCGACATGGCTGACCATCGGGACGATCGCGGAGATCGCACCGCCCTTCGCCGTCGACGGAGTCACGAACGAGGAGAAGTAGCCGTTGCGGGTGAAGTCACCGGAACCACCGATGCCGTTCATCATGCGCGAACCCATGACGTGGGTGGAGTTCACGTTGCCGTAGATGTCGGCCTCGATCATGCCGTTGCAGGCGATGACACCCATGCGGCGGATCACCTCGGGATGGTTGGAGACATCCATGGGGCGCAGGATGATGTGGTCGCGGTAGAATCTGGCCTTCTCGTTCATCCGCTCCGCGGCCTCCGGGGACAGCGAGAACGCGGTACCGGAGGCGACGGTGACCTTCCCGGCGTCGATCAGGTCGACCATGCCGTCCTGGATCACCTCGGTGTAGGAGGTGAGGTTCTCGAACGGGCCCTCCAGCAGACCTGCGAGCACCGCGTTGGCGATGTTGCCCACACCCGACTGCAACGGCAGCAGGTTCTCGGGCAGCCGGCCGTGCTTGACCTCGTTGGTCAGGAAGTCCAGGAAGTAGCCCGCGATCGCCCGGGAATCGTCGTCGAGGGGCTTGAACGGGGTGTTGCGGTCCGCGGCGTTGGTTTCGACGACCGCCACCACCTTGTCGGCGTCCACCTTGAGCACCTTGTCGCCGATCCGGTCGCCCGTGCTGGTGATGGGAAGCGCACCGCGGTTCGGGGGCAGGACACCGATGGGGTAGTAGACGTCGTGCATGCCGAACAGGTCCTCGGACTGCCACGAGTTGACCTCGATGATGACCTTGTCGGCCTGTTCGAGATAGGTGCGGTTCAGGCCGACCGAGGAGGAGGGCACGATGTCGCCGTCCTCGGTGATCGCGGTGGCCTCGACGACGGCGAGGTGCAGCGGGCCCAGGAAGCCCTGCGACACCTGCAGCCCCATGTGCGAGAGATGGATGTCGCAGTAGTTGGTGATGCCCTTGTTGATCGCGGTGCGCATCTCGGGATCGGACTGGTAGGGCGCACGGAACGCGACGCCCCCCGTGCGGGCCAGTGCCCCGTCGAGCTCAGGTGCGGTCGAGGCCCCGGTCCACATGCCGATGCGGAATTCCTCACCCTTCTCGTGCGCGGCTTCGATGCGCGCGGCGAGGGCCTTGGGGAACTCCTTGGGGTAACCGGCCCCGGTGAAGCCCGAGAAACCGATGTTCCAGCCGTTCTCGACCAGAGCTGCCGCGTCCTCAGCGGACATCAACTTGGAGCGGAAACCCTCGTTGTGAATCCGACCTGACATATTCCCTCCTTGGAAAACCTGCACTTGGATGCAAGGCAAGCGTATCGGCTTTGCCGGATGGTGGCCCAGCCAGGTGCCACCTTGCCCGTGGTACTCCTCAGGGCAGGGCCAGGGCCGTCACCGCGTCGAGCCGGGGGAAGTTGATCACCGCATCGGCCCGGGCGGCGGTCACGGGTTTCGCCCGGTAGGCCACACCGAGCCCGGCCGCGGCGAGCATGCCCAGGTCGTTGGCGCCGTCGCCCACCGCCACCGCATGCTCCAACGGCACCTGCGCCGTCGTGGCGAACCGGGTGAGGTCGCGGGCTTTCTGGTCGCGATCCACCACCGTTCCGATCACCCGGCCCGTGAGCGCCCTGTCACGGATCTCCAGCTCGTTGGCGTTGAAGAAATCGAGGTCCAGCTCCTCGGCCAGGGGAGCCACGAGCGCGGTGAACCCACCCGAGGTG
>CAJPNZ010000191.1 GCA_905372155.1 Propionibacteriaceae bacterium | reverse complement strand
GCCCTACGTGATGAGCCCACCCGGTGGTCAACGCCTCACCTACCGCGAATCCACCTTCACCGCCGACGGCCTGGTGGAGGCCGTCGTCCGCGACGCCCCCGCCCACCTGACCCCGGGAGGCAGCCTCCAGCTGCTGACGAACTGGGCCGTCACCCAGGAGCCGTGGGAGGAGCGGCTCGCCTCGTGGGTCGACGGCTCCGGCTGCGACCTGTTCGCCATCGAACGCGAACGCCTCGACCGGTTCGCCTACATCGAGATGTGGCTGACCGACGCGGGCCTGACGGGCCGTCCCGAGTGGGAACCCACCTACCGCGAATGGCTGGCCTACTTCGACCGCCTCGGCATCGACGAGGTCGGCATGGGCTGGATCCTGCTCACGAACGCGGGTCGCGAGACCCCCGAGATCCGGTGCGAGTCGTGGCCGCACGCCGTCGCCCAGCCGGTCGGGGAGGTGTTCGCCGCACACGCCGAGGCCGTCGATGCCTCCCGCCTCGATACCGCCGACCTGCTGTCGCTGACCCCACGCCTGACCGGAGTGGTCGCGGAGACCACCGGCCAGCCCGGGGCAGCCGACCCCGAACACCTGGTGCTGCGGCAACGCACCGGGTTGCTGCGCGGGATGCGTCTGAGCACCGTCACGGGCGCGGTGCTGGGGGCCCTCGACGGCGACCTCACCGTCGGGCAGACCATGGCCGCAGTCGCCCAGCTGCTGGAGGTCCCGGCGGAGGAGGTCGCAGCCGAGGCGATCCCCGCCGTCCGGCGGGCCCTGGCGGAGCAGTACCTCACCGCCCGCTGACCGGTACCCGGCCAGCCACCCGCCCCGGCCTGCTCCGGTTCCCTTCACCTCGCTCTCGGCGACGGTCTCCCCGGTTCCTTCGGGGTTCCCGTCATCCCTCACCCCCGGGGCAGGACCCGACGGGCCCGGATTCAGCGGGCACACCGCCCGCGCCGGCACCGTCGAGCGTTGCTGCCAACCGGGTCGCAACGCCGATTCACCCGGGCCTGCCGAAGACCGGGCCCTCCGGTGAGCCGCAGGATCGGCCGCCATCCAGTCACCGAATCTCTCAACGGAGTCTGTCGATTTTTTCCATCCCGGGGTGTGGTCTGTGAAACTGTGGCCGATTCCAGGTGAGCAGGAAGCAGAACATGGACATGCAACGGACAACCCCGCCGGGTGAGCGGGGAGAGGGAGGCTCGGGGGCGATATGCAGATCATCCTGATGGGGGCGGGACCGTACTGGGACTTCCCGGACCGCGCGGGGAAGGAATCGTGAACGCTCTGGAACGTCTCCAAGACTGGTACGTGGCACAGTGCGACGGGACGTGGGAAAACGACCGCGGGATCACGGTGGAAACCCTCGACAATCCGGGATGGAAGGTCGTGGTGGACCTGACGGGAACCGATCTGGAGAACGCCCCGTTCGAGGACTTCGTCGTGGAGCGTCTCGAGGACGACTGGGTCCACGCCCGCGCCGTGGACACCGGAGAAACGGCCGTACGGCGTCGGTTCGAGGCGTTCTGCGGCCCCAGGAGCCTCGCCGAAGCCTTGGACATCTTCCTCGACTGGGCAGAGTTCCCAGAAGGGTGATGGGCAGGACGCTCCGCCGGCGTGAAGTCCGTCGGCTGGTGTGGATCCTGGTCGGCTGCGCCGCGGCGTGGCAGTTGTGGCGCTGGGCGCCTCTGATTCCCGAGCTCGCCCCGTGGCGGGGTGCCGAACCGGGGGAGCCCGCGGGCCGGTGTCGAACCGAACCTGGGACGCTACGGGCTGCTTCCCTTCGCTGAGTCGCTGGTGGCGCTCCGGATCTACCTGAACCGGTTGAGAGGTTCCGCTGCCGCCGTCAGGCGGTGGCCACAGCGGTCAGCGATTCGTCGACCACATCCGCCACAGATCCGCGTACCGGCCCCCGAGCGCCAACAGCTCCTCGTGCGACCCCTGCTCGACGATGTTGCCGCGGTCCAGGACGATGGTGTGATCGCATTCCGCGGCCTAGGAGAGGCGATGTGCCACCACGAGGGCCGTGCGGTCGCGGATCGCCGCCCGCGCCGATGCCTCCAGGCCGGTGGCGTCGGCGCTGTCCGCCTCGGCCGTCGCCTCGTCCAGGATCGTCAGCCGGGGTCGGGCCAGGTACACCCGCGCCAGGGCGAGCTGTTGGGTCGCGGCCGGGCTGAGCTGGTGCCCGGCGTGACCGATCCGGGTGTCGAGCCCTGCGGGGCAGCCAGACACCAGGTTGCCGGCCCTCAGGTCCCGCAACCCGCCCAGGATGTCCTCGTCGCCGGCGTCGGGGGCAGCAAGGGTGAGGTTTTCGCGCAGGGTGCCCGCGAACAAGTGGGTTTCCTGCGTCACCGACAGGATCTGCTCGTCGGGAATGGAGGTGCGACGGATACCGCGTCCGGCCCGGAGCGTCCCGGCGGCGAGCAGCGCCAGCGTCGACTTCCCGGACCCGGTGGCCCCGACCAGCGCCACGTGCCTGCCCTCGACCAGGTGCAGGTCGATGTCTTTCAGCACCTCGGGTCCCCCGGGGTAGGAGAACCCGACCCCGGTGAGCGAGACCAGGTCCCGACCCGCATCGGCCGGTTCCGCCC
>CAJPNZ010000190.1 GCA_905372155.1 Propionibacteriaceae bacterium | reverse complement strand
CGGCAGGGCCGCTCTGCTGGGGGCCGAGCGCCGGTTGTTGTTGGCCATCGCCGCGGGCGGCTGCGCCGCGGCTGCCTGCCCATCGGCATCCACCGTGAACCACGACACCCGACCGCCCCGGGTCTCGTCCACACCGCGGGCGAGCACGGGGCGACCGGCCTGGCGCGCCTCGGCGGCGAGGTGCTGGAAGACCGACGAGTAGACGTTGCTGGGCACCACCATCTCGACCTGCACCCCATTGACAGTCGCATCACTTCTACCCGTGATGATGACGTCCCAGTAGGGCGACTTCATGGGTCTCCTTCCTGTCGAGAGAGTTTCGCCTGACCTAAAGTCAATGCCCGAACAGTAACTAGGCTAGTCCCTTGCGGAGAGCCAGCCCAATCTGCTAGCTCCTCGCCTGCGCGCCGTGTTCGCCGGAAGCATGAAGCTACTATGGCCTCGCCCTTCACCGACAGCCGACACCCCCTCGACGACGGCGCCTCGGATTGGGTTCTGCGGTCACCAGGGCCACCTCGACGACGGAGCTCCTAGTCAGCGAGCTTTTCCGGGATCGCAGCGAATCGGCCTCCCGGCCAAAAGGAGGACAGGACCCCGACACGATCAGGTCAAGGGTCCTGTCCATTTCGCGAGATCTGCGCGTACCTCAGGCGCCGGTTCTGGGCAGGCCGGGTTTCACGGCCTTCCCGCACGTGGGTATCGCGACCGTCCGGGTGAACACGAAGGAACCGTTCCCCGCGGCGGCCCACCCGTCCGGCAGGTTCTGCCCATCAATGGTTCTGCCCGCTTCGGCGGTCGCGGTGACCTGGATCGTCGCGCGGTTCCCGTTCCTGGTGATCCTCGGTTCGGAGTAGACGACCCCCTCGGTGGGAGTGACCCTGACCGACGGCTCCGTCGGCTCGGTGCCACCCGGGGGACACACCCCGGCCTCCACGTCGACCGCCCCCAGAACCGCTTGATCGCCCGCGGGGGCACCCGCCGGGTTGGTGAGGGTCACCTCGAGGGTCTTCAGGCCGGCGATCGTCACCTGCGCGCTGTTCGCGTCCGGGGTGTTGTCGGTAACGCCATCCCCGGAGAAAGCGGGATCGCCGAAGCTGACCCCCGCCACGGAGGGCACCTTCTCCGTGAGCGTCACGACGGCCCCGTCAGGGATGTTGTTGAGGGTTTCCACGGTCCCGTCGCCCTTCAGCGACAACTCGCCGCTGCGGGTGACGCCCCCGTGTTGGTAGGACCAGGTCACCGGGTAGGCGACCCCGGGGTCAACCGTGCCACCGGTGACGACCTTCTTCACCCCGATGTGTCCGACGACCTCACCGGTCCCGCTGCCCGCGCACGAGTGGTTCTTCTCGGCGCTGCCCAGGAGCTGCTTGTCGCTCACGGTGGCCCGGTTGACGTACTTGGACCCAATGGGGATGTCCCCGCCGGTCCTCAGCTCCAGGTCGAACACGTAGATCCGGTCGGCCTGGAAGTTCTGGCCCTTGTTGTCGAGGGTGACCCTCACCTGATCCCTGTTCTCGTCGATGGTGACCGCGGCCGACGGCACGCTGGTGCCGTCCAGGTCATGGCGGCACGCCGAGCTGCTGAGTTCTCCCCAGCACTCCGGTGTCGCGGGGACCCAGAAGATCTTGGGATACCCCTCGGACACGGTCAGGGTGGCGCCCGCCTGTCCGTACTCGTCGACGATTGTCACGCTGGAATGCCCGGAGATCTTGGCGCCGGGGATCACGACGCGCCAGTACACGGCGGTCCGGTCGGTCCCGGGGAACCACCCGGACTTGCTGGTCTCGATCGGGAGGACGGGGTTGTATCCAATTCCCCGCTGGCCGTCGGGAAGCGGAACCTGAACCTTAACCCCATTGTTCGTTTCAAACTCAAGCGTATTGGCCGTCGTCAATTCCTTCACCTGGGTCCTCACCCAGAGTGATCCGTTGACGTCGTGTCTGTTTTCAACATTCTCGTTGAGAATGCACACGACCTCCGCGAGGGTGGCTTCGCATCTTCCATAGGTGAGCGATTCGTCATCCTCGTCCCTCAGATCGAAGGTGTCCGCGAACGCCCCGAGCTCCTTGGGCAGCGCGAGCCTGAAGGTGTCGCCGGCCTTCCCCGTGCCGTCCGGGACGCTCCAGTTCGCATCGATCCGAGCGGCGCTCCATTTGTAGATCGCTGCTTCCTCGGCGGTCAGCTTCGTGATCCTGATACTGGAAACGTCGATCGCGGGGATCTCAGCCGCCCTGGCCTCGGAACTCGTGGCAACAATCCCGAACAGACCGAGCAGAAATGCGAGGAAGAACGCCAATGGTCTTCCTGTTCCGCGAACTTTGACTGTTTTCAACATTTCCCCTCCTTATGTCAGGGAATTCTATGTCACCAACCTCTTTCCGACGACCCGTAAATCAGATAGTGCACAAGGTTAACGCTCATCGCGACGAAAAACACCGATCGTCCAGCCCGCCGGTGTTTGCCGAGATCTTTCGCCAATTCCCTTTCGGCACTGCGGGGCGGCAGTGGTGTGACCGGATCCCGGTCAGGCCACGTCCTCCGAGGGGACTCCCCCCATGTGTTGCAGCCCTGCAGCGTCGTCATGTAGAAGCCCCGGTCGAGCCA
>CAJPNZ010000189.1 GCA_905372155.1 Propionibacteriaceae bacterium | reverse complement strand
TCCCACAAACAGAAATCGCTCTCGAAATAGGGTTTGGACACACACGCCATGAGCACCTCGGCTTCGCGAACCGCCCACGCCAACTGGGTCCGCCACTCCTCCCGAGTCCTCAGATCATGGCGATCAAAGAACACCTCGAACCCGTCATCAAGAACCTGCCGGGCCTCCCGGCGCAGCGCCTCCACCAACTGCTCCACCCACCCCACGGCATCATCCCGACGGGAATAACTCACAAACACCGAATACCTACGAGACGGTGTGGGGTTCTCTGGGCTCGTTGGCGGCATCGACACGACATCCTCCTGAGAATCGCTGAACAACCTTTACGAACCCTACTGACGGACAAAACCGCCAATGGCCCCGGACAGGTCAGCCCCACCCGCGGGTCGGGACCTTCTACCGGGCGCCAGAAGTGGTTTCGACACAGCCGTTCGCTGACGCTCACGTGCTGGCTCAACCAGCTTTGCCCTGTCCGAAGTTGGTTGAGCCGACCAGCGAACCGGTCGAATGGTCCCGGACAGGCCAGCCCCACCCGCGGGTCGAGCCCTTCTACCGGGCGCCAGAAATGGTTTCGACACAGCCGTTCGCTGACGCTCACGTGCTGGCTCAACCAGCTTTGCCCTGTCCGAAGTTGGTTGAGCCGACCAGCAAGCGCCAGCAAGCCGGTCGAGTCGAAACCACCGTGCACACATCCGAGAACTCACGATCGGGCCTGTTGTTCAGCTGCCGGATGGTTTCGACACGGACCGCTCCTTCGTCGCAGCCCGGCTCAACCAGCTTCCGGGACGACGGGTTCAGGTTCCCAGCTGGTAGGTGCGGTGCCGTTGCCAGCGACCGGTTCCGGGCGGCGGGCCGCTCCACAGTTCGACGGTGGTGCAGACCTGGCGGATCGGTAGTTTGCTGAGCACCTCGGCCTCCGCCGCCTTCAGCTCGGAAAGGGGCGCGCGTTTGCCAATGGTGACGTGCGGGACGGCCCTTTCGGGAACGGCACCGAAGGCGGGGTATTCGGGGAAGACCTCACGGATCCGGGTGACGAGGTTCGTCAGCACCGCCGCCTCGTTGGGCACGAGGTACACCGAATCCGTGCCGAACCATGCGGTGCTGGTGAAATCGATGTGGAAACGCCCGAACTCGCGCAGCACGTCGATCAGGGCGTCGTCGTCCTCCATCGACAAGTTGGTGGTGAACGGGTACAGCAGGTTGAGATGCGCCGACACCCCGTCGGCGGCCGACGGGTCCAAACGCTCACGCAGGGTCTGCAACACCGGTTCCGTGTCCGAGCATTTCAGCATCAGCGCTGATTGCCGGCGCACCAGATGAGGTTTACGGACGGCTTGCATGAGGACATCTTATGTTTCTCACAGCATTTACGCGGCATTGGGCGGAGGCGAGTCGCGATGCGGGCGGCTCCCGGCGATCCGCGGAATCGTGGAAGACTTGGGGCCCGTGAACATCCGGGAGTACTGCAACCAGTTGAACACCGAACTCGTGGCCCTGCGCCGCGAACTCCACCAGATCCCCGAGGTGGGCCTCCACCTGCCCCTGACCCAGGCCAGGATCCTGAAGGCCCTCGAAGGGCTGCCGTTGGAGATCACGCTGGGCAGGTCGCTGAGCAGTGTCGTCGCGGTGCTGCGCGGCACCGCCCCGGGCGGGGGCGAACGCCCCGTGGTGCTGCTGCGCGGCGACATGGACGCGCTGCCCGTGAAGGAACTGTCGGGCGAGCCCTTCGCCTCGACGAACGGGAACATGCACGCCTGCGGCCACGACCTGCACATGTCGCTGCTGGTGGGGGCGGTCAAGGCCCTCGTCGCGCACCGCGACGAACTGGCCGGGGACGTGATCTTCCAGTTCCAGCCGGGCGAGGAGAGCGTCAACGGCTGCCTCCACATGCTGAACGAGGGTCTCCTCGACGTCGCGGGCCGGCGCCCCGAGGCCGCCTGGGCCATTCACGTGTGGGCGGGTCTCGATCCCCTCGGCACCTTCTCCACCAAACCCGGCCCGGTGATGGCCAGCACCGACGAGATCAAGGTGCGAGTGATCGGGCGTGGCGGGCACGGCTCCGCCCCGCACCTGGCCGCCGACCCGGTCCCCGCGATGGCGGAGATGATCACCGCCACCCACGCCATGGTGACCAGGCGGTTCAGCGTCTTCGATCCGGTGGTGGTCAGCGTCGGCCGGGTCCAGGCCGGTACCGTCGCGAACGTGATCCCGGAGGAGGCCTTCTTCGACGCCACGATGCGCACC
The DNA here is from genome assembly GCA_905372155.1 of Propionibacteriaceae bacterium. Taxonomy (GTDB): domain Bacteria; phylum Actinomycetota; class Actinomycetes; order Propionibacteriales; family Propionibacteriaceae; genus Arachnia. The sequence continues at coordinate 450 of CAJPNZ010000189.1, read as the reverse complement.
TTCTCCGATGCCTCCCGGACGCGCCTGAAGCAGCTGTGGCCGGAGCTGCTGGAGGGCATCGCCCGCGCCCACGGCGTCGGGGTGGAAATCGAGGTGGTGGAGCAGTACCCCGTCACCGTCAACGACGACGCCGCCGCCGATCACGTCGCCGACGTGGTCCAGGAGCTGTTCGGCGAACACCGGCACGTCCGCTGGAGCGAGCCCCTGGCCGCGGCCGAGGACTTCTCCCGCATCCTGGAGACCGCACCCGGCTGCTTCATCGGGTTGTCGGCCTGCCTGCCGGAGCTGGATCCGGCCACGGCCCCGATGAACCACTCCGCCTACTGCCGGTTCGACGACTCGGTGGTCGCCGACGGCGCCGCCCTGCTGGCCGAACTGGCCCACAGGCACCTCGCGCCCTCCGCCCAGTAGTCTGGTCGGTGATGACCACCCAGCCGACACCTCCCACAC
>CAJPNZ010000188.1 GCA_905372155.1 Propionibacteriaceae bacterium | reverse complement strand
GATCAGGGCGGTGGCCCTTTCCGCGGCCTCCGGGAACTCAGCCGAATAACGTTCCAGCCAGGCGACGGCGAAACCGTCGGCGTCGGCGGTGGGCACCAGCGCCCACACCGAACCGCCGAAGCCCGCCCCGAAACTGGAGGCGGCCTGCGCCCCCAGGTCGCGGGCCAGGGCCTGCATCCGGATGGTCTCGGGCACCTGGTTGCCCAGGTTGTCGCGGGCGTTGCGCTGGGAACGGTCGGCCAGCCTCCCGAGGGTGTCGAGGTCGCCGTCCCCGAGAGCCGTGATCGCTGCCGGTATCAGCTCCTCCGACTCGGCCAGGAAGGCCCGCAGCCGCGCCGACAGCACGGGGGAGTGGGCGACGACCGCGTTCAGGCCTTCCCAGGCGTCCTCGCCGCAGGCCAGGACCTCGCCGATCGTCAGAGCCTCATCGCCGGTGGCGGAGTTCCAGGCGGCGACGATCTCCCGGGTTTGCAGCGACGCCGCGTTGTACAGTTCCAGGGCAGCCCCGCTCTTCTCGGCCAGGACCCCGGAAACCCCGACGACGAAGCTCAGGTCCCCGGGCAGTGCGACGGACTCACCCTCCCGGATCGGGCAGAAACGGAACCGCGTCAGCCGGTCGACCTGGCAGCACAGCATGGCGGTGTGGTCCTCGGAACCGCCGAAGGTGCCGACCCCCCGCACCCCGGTCAGCGACCCGAAGCCCATGCCGTTCTCGATGCAGGCCAGGTAACCGGCCAGGTCGGTGACGGTGGCGATGTTCTCCCGCCACTCGGGGCTCTCCCGGAAGCCGTTGTGGTCGATCAGGGTCAGCGCCACCGCCACAACCAGGGCCGAACTCGACGACATGCCGGAGGCCAGCGGCAGCGTCGAGTCGATGACCAGCCGCGCGGGACGCAACTCGCCGAAGTTGAGGGTCAGCCGGTCGATCACCGTCTGCAGGTAGCCACCCCAGTGCCCGGCAGGAAGGGCGCCCGGGCGGCCGGGGAGCGGGGTCAGCTCCTCGCCGGGTGAGGCCGTCGTGACGGCCGAGAACCCGCAGGCCGCATCCTCCAGCTCGACCGTGATTCCCTGTTCCACCGCGGCCAGCAACGAGTTCCCGCCCGCGTAGTCGGTGTGCTTCCCGAGGACCTCCAGCCGCCCGGGCACGAACCACGCGGTCACAGAAGCACTTCCCGGGTGCGCAGGGCTTCCACCACGGATGCGATGTCCCCACGGCTCGACATGTCGAGCACCCCGAGGTCCGCTCGAACCACGCGGTACGGGTCGCCGTCGGCGATGGCGCGTCGCACCGCGTCGGTGATCTCGTACTCGCCGCGCGCCGACCTCGGAATGGCGCGGGCGGCCGCGAAGATCGCGGGCGTGCACAGCCAGCAGTTCATGGAGATCACGGCTCCGCCGCCCATGCGTTCCACCGTGGCCTCGTCGGGTTTCTCCACCAGCTCGGCCAGGTTGCCCTCGGCGTCGGCGGTGGCCAGTGCGAACGCGGCGATGCGTTCGGCGGGAATGTTGGAATGGTTCAGCATGCCCTTGCGGGTGAAACCCACCAGCGCGGAACCGGGCACCTCGTGCAGCAGCTCGAGGGCCTCGGTGGGGTAGTAGTTGTCCGAGTTGAGCACCAGCACCCGGTCCTCGCCCGCGAACTCCTCCGCCGCCAGCACCGCGTTCGCGGTGCCGAGGGGTTCGGCCTGCACTGCGTAGGAGATGCGCACGCGCCGTTTGGTGATGCCGTCGTAGTGGTCGCGGATCAGGTCGTGCTCGGGGCCTATCACCAGGCAGACCTCGGTGAAACCGGCGTCCGCCAGAGCCGAGATCACGAAGTCCAGGAAGGGGCGGCCGTTCAAGGAGATCATGGCCTTCACCCCAGCGTCGGCGGCCCTGCTCTGTTCGGCGGTCAGCGCGACGTCATCGGCGGCCCTGCGCATGCGTGACCCGAGGCCGCGGGCGAGGATGACGGCTTTGTGCGGTGCGGTGTGCGAAACCATGCGCGAAGCCTATTGAAAACTGCGCGAAATGCTCACCTCGGGCATCAGAAGTGCGCAGAAATTTCGCAGGGAGAGTGCAGTTCCCTGCGTTGGATCAGAGATGCCGGGATGCGCTGTCGAGGATCATCGCCATGGACACCGCCCCCGGGTCGACGTGTCCGATGGAGCGTTCCCCGTAGTGCGCCGCACGGCCGCGGCGGGCCAGCATGTCACGGGTGGCCTCGGCTCCCGCCTGCGCGGCGGCGGCGGCCCGGGCCAGGCTGGTGGAGGGTTCCTCATCGCGTTCCAAGGCCGCGTGCTCGAGCACGTCGACGGCGGGGCACAGGGCGTCCAGCATGGTCTTGTCACCCACCTTCGCCCTGCCCCGCGAGGCGATTCCGTCGCGCCCGGCCTTCAACGCCTGCCAGATGCTGGAGACGGTGTGCGGGGACTGCCAGAGCTGCCCGACCCGCAGGAAGAACGTCCCGTACAGCGGCCCCGAGGCCCCGCCGACGGAACTGACCAGGGCCATGCCCACCTGGTTGAGGTACTGGCGCGTGGTGGTGTCCGGGCCGGGGGTGATCGTGGCGGCGGTCGCCATACCGCGTGCCATGTTCGTGCCGTGGTCACCGTCGCCGATGGCGGCGTCCAGCCCGTCCAGCTCGTCGATGCGGGCCTCGAACTCCGCGGCGGTCGATTTCAGCCAAGCGCTCAGGGCATCAGGGCTGTCAAGCATTGGCGTCCTTTCCGTTTCGGGGCGATTTCCCCGCAGAAGCAGTCGAAGTGAATTTCAGCGCAGGCCGCGCAGGAAGTCCTCGTCGTCCACGACGAGGTCGACCTTCCGAGCGGCGT
>CAJPNZ010000187.1 GCA_905372155.1 Propionibacteriaceae bacterium | reverse complement strand
GGCCTGCATTCGGGAGCCGACGGCATCATGCGCACCACCTCTCCGGTCGCATCCGGCGGGGTGGGATCCTTCAAGGACGCCCAGTGGCCCCAGGACGCGCTCAAGTACCCCATCAACTCCCGCATGACCGCCGACGGCCCGGTGGGCGGCTACCTGCCCGCGGATGTGGGCAACGCCAATGATCCCCGGTGGCGTTCTGACTACTCGCATCCCGCCATCGGGTCGGTGGGTGAACCCAAGGCCGGAATCGCGGGTGGAATGCTCACACCGGGTATCGGCGCCATCGCGGGCGGTGGTGCCGGAGCCCTGGCGGCCCGCGGCATGGGTGCCCTCGGCGCCGGCGGAATCGGTGGCATCGGCGGTGCCGGGAGTATCGGTGGCATCGGTGGTGTCGGCAGAATTGGTGGCGTCGGTGGTGTCGGCGGCACGGGAGTTGGCGGCACAGCCGGCGGCCTGACGGGAACGACCGCTGCGAACGCGGCCCGCGCGGGAGCCGCGGGTGGGGCCGCATCCGGTGCCGCGGCCCGCGGTGGCGCCGGAATGGGCGCCTTCGGCGCCGGCGGTGGCGCGGGGAGCGGCAAGGACAACAAGAAGTCCCGCAACCTGGTGGGCTACCAGGTGGTGCGCATCGACGACGACGAGGACGCCGCTGCCGTGGATCCCTCTCTCTTCGGCGCGGGCGACGCCTCTTCCTTGCAGCCCTTGGACACCAAGGAACAGGACAAGTGGTGACCTTACGCAGGAAAATCCTGCGCCGGGCGGGAGCGTTGGCGACCTTGGCGTCGCTGGCGCTCCCCCTGGTGGGTGCTCCCGCCGCGGTAGCCGACGATGCAATCACCCATCAGGACTACGCCGACTTGCTGGGGCTCAAGGACCTTCACGCCAAGGGTTACACCGGTAAGGGTGTGACCATCGCCTACATCGAGAACGCCCCTGACATGAGCGTCCCCGAATTGCAGGGGGCAAACATCGAGCAGCGCAAGACGCCGTGCGACTTCGAGCCGGACCCGGGCCTGACGTCTCACTCGACAACCGTCGCCTCAATTCTGGGGAACAAGGACTGGGGCTGGGCGCCCGAGGCCAAGATCGTCAACTACACGGCTCACCTCATGAAAAACCGGGACCTTCCCGGACAGAAGTGCTCGGACGACCCGAAAACGAACAACAACGTCAATGCGCAGATCAACCGGGCCCTCAACGACGGGGTGGACATCATCAGCCTATCCGTGGCCGGCGCCGAGCAAGGGGAAGCAGCCGTGATGGCCCGAGCCGCACAGCTGGGGGTACCCATCATCGCCGGCGCCGACAACACCGGCACTGAGCAAAACGTGAGCTATGGCGCCCTCAATACCGTGGTTGCGGTTGGCGCCACTGATCTGACAGGAAAACGCTCAGAATTCTCCTCCTACGGGGACCACCTGACCATCATGGCCCCGGGAGAAGGAATCACCAATCGCCAACCCGACACAAATGGAAATCTGACAGAGATCATCACAGAGGCGAGGGGGACTTCTTTCTCGACCCCCATGGTGACAGGCCTGCTGGCCCTGGGAAAGCAGAAGTGGCCGAATGCCACCGGAAATCAGCTGATCCGTTCCCTCCTCAACACCGCCAACAACAACGGGCAGGGATGGACCAAGGAGTACGGGTGGGGGCTGATCGATCCGGTAAAGTTCCTCACCGAGGATCCGACCTCCTTGGAGGATAGCAACCCCCTGTGGGAGAAAATTCCCGACGCCCTGCCCAATCAGCAGACGCTGGCTGACTACCAAGATGGCCTGATAGATCCAGTCAATCTCCCGGCGGACAGCTCCTACGTGTATCGCGGAGTGGATGACGCCATTGTCGCCAACTACCCCGACATCTCCGAATACGCCACCTCTCCCCGCTACCACAAGAAGTAGCGTGTTCCGCGAGTAATTGATGGGTGCGACCCCGGCGGTCGCACCCATCTTTTATTTCGCCCAGGCCAGGTCGATCAGTAAGCGTATGAACGGAAAACCCCGAAGCGATAGTCGGTGGCCTCCGTCCCGGGCGGGACCGCCGTCGGTCGGATCACCCCACCACGATGAGCGTGCGCGTCACCGGGGCTCCATTGTCCTTTTTCGCGTTCGCCAAGGTCAGCACGTAGGCCTTTCCCGTGCTGAAAGGAGACTCGCCCGTGGCCACGGTCCACGCCGACCAGTGGGTACAGTCCTGCGAGGTGCACAGGTCAAGGGTGCCGTCCTGGAATCGCCAGTTCGTCGCCTTCGACATGTAGAGCAGGGTCTCGGACGGCCCGGTGACCGTACCGTCGGAGTTCAGCCGGAAGGGTTTGTCCTTCAGTTCCTCGTACCGATCCTGCAGTACCAGGTCCTTGTCGAGGAACTCCTTGACGAGACCATCAACTTCTCCCGTCGCCCCGTTGCCCGCTCCCCCTTGCGACGCGGGTGCCGATGGTCCGCCCGAGGAGCAGGCTGACAGGGACAGGCTCAGCACAACCACTGAAGCTGCCGCAGCCAGGCCACGTACGATCCTGCCCAGGTTCATCACTGCCTCCAACACTGCGTACTCGTCGGGGACCGCCACGGCAACGCACACGCGCGGCCTTTCTGGTGTGGAGTCTAGCCACCGAACAGGTCCTCGGAGCTGACATTCGGCAACTTCGCGAGGAACCACCGGATTTCCAGACCCCATCCCGGCAGCCCCGACGGGGCTTCACCGCACGCTGCCGCGCCTATCCCGCGCGCCTGAAGAAATTCTGTGGACCTGCCCCACCCGCCTCTGCGGACCACCTACAATCATCAGTGGAGCTTGTCTCGAGCAGTGTGCTCTCGTATGGGTGTTTTGTTGATTATTGTATGTTTTTGGGAGGGTGTGTGGTGGATGGGCTTCAGGTTTCTCCTGAGGGTTTACGTTCCC
>CAJPNZ010000186.1 GCA_905372155.1 Propionibacteriaceae bacterium | reverse complement strand
CGGCAACGACCGTGCCGCCAACCAGAACGGCAACGGCAACGACCGTGCCGCCAACGACCCCGGAGCCAAACAGAACGGCAACGGCAACAACCGTGCCGCCGCCAACGACCCCGGAGCCAAACAGAACGGCAACGGCAACAACTGCGCCCCCAACGGCACGGAGACCAGCCGACCGGCCACGACCACTGTGACGGCCCCGGCCCCCGCTAATCCCCCCGCCGTCCACAAGCCGGGCCTGCCGAAGACCGGCAGCAACTGACACCCCCCAGATGCGAGAAGGGGCCGGGCATTGCCCGGCCCCTTCTCACGTCCACCGCCATCCTCGCCACCCCGGCACGCGGCTCCGAGGAACCGATAGTTGAAGATTTTCTGTAGCACTTTCGGCCAAAGTCGGTAGCCAGGCCCCATTGACCCCGGCTGCGACGCGCCCGAGCGCAAATGATACATACTTCAATCAACCAAAGCAAAGGCCTTCTGACCAGGAGCGATGCCCGTCAGGGGAACCTACGTCACCCCTCCCTCCCTAAAGTGCATCCGCATGGGTTATAGTTCGCGAAGCGACTCTGTGAGGAGACCGTCAGCGACCTGTCCGCAGGCCGTGAACCCTCCCGCTGAGCCGTGAACACCTAAAGAATTGAGGAAGTTCATGAAGGCTGCTTCATCGCGGACCAGGACGCGCAAGTTCCTGGCATTCGCCGCCACGACGTTGGCGGCCACCCTCGCCTTCGGCACCCCGACGTCAGCACGCGCAGACGATTCGGGCTTCAACTACCCCGAGGGTTACCCGAAACTCGGGACCGCCCAGGAGGGTTTCCACGGCTTCAATGTGAAGTCCACCGAAACCAGCAGGGCCACTCCCACCCAGCTGTTCAGCGTTCACACCCGCGAGGGCAAGGACGCCACCATCAAGGCCTACTGCATCGAGCTCGATGTCGGCGTCATATTTAAGTCGGACCTGACGGTCGGCGACTGGAAGGACTTCCCGGGCACCAACAAGTTCAAGAACAACGCCGAGGTGCAAGCCAAGGTCGCCTGGATCGCACAGCGCAGCTACCCGCAGACCGATCTCAAGGCGGTCGCCGAGGCAGCCGGCGTGGCCGGCCTGACCGACAAGGAGGCCGTCACCGCCACCCAGTCGGCCATCTGGCACTTCACCAACGATTTCAACTACGCCGGCATCTCCGGTACCATCGACGCGGCCTCCGCCACCAGGGTCCAGAAGCTCTACGAGTACCTGATCAGCGAGAAGAACGTCGGTATGAAGGAGACCGCTCGGCCCACCATCGAGTTCAAGGGCTCGGTCAACAGCTCCTTCAAGCCCGGTGACAAGGTTGGCCCGCTTCGCTTCGAGTCCAACCAGGCCACCGTCAAGGTGACGAACAAGCTCGAGTACGAGCTGGTCGACGTCAAAGGCAACAAGGTCGATCTCAACGCCGTCCCCACCGGCACCGACCTGTACCTCAACGTCCCCGCCAACGTGAAGTCGGGCGAGCAGAAGTTCGATGTCAGCGCCACCGGTAGCGTCTACGCCGGCAAGCTGCTCATCACCAAGGACGCTGCCACTACGGGGCGGCACGGCCAGACCATCATCATCGGTTCCAACACCGAGGTGACGGTCAGCGGCACCGCTTCGTTCAAGTGGGAGATTGTTCCGCCTGCAGCACCCACCCCGCCAGCGTCCGCCTCGACTCCGCCTGCTCCGGCAACCACCCCGTCGGACCCTGGTGATCCTGCGGACCCGATCGCCCCGACCTCCACCGTCACCGTGACGGCGCCGGCCCCCCAGTCGAGCACCCCCTCCAAGAAGCCGGGCCTGCCGAAGACCGGCAACAACTGATCACCCCCCGATGGAAAGGGGCCGGGCCGCTGCCCGGCCCCTTTTCGCATCCCGGGATACCTGAACATTCAGTCACATTGACCAAATTTCGCCCCGATGTGACAGCATCATCTTCTTGCGCTACTTTCCTGAAAGTCAAGTTTTCATTGCATCTTCAATCACATTGGGATGTCGATTTCGCCAAGGGGGAAGGGAACACATGGGAAAGCTCTCCACGCGAAGGGGCGCCTACGGATTCCGGGCCATCGCTGCTGCCCTGCTGACCGCCGTCCTGGCGGTCGGTGCACCGACCGCCAGCGCCGACGAGTACCAGCCGGGGTATCCGAAACTCGGGCAGGACTCCGAACTCGTCTACGGACACGACCTGTACCGCGACGGGTCACTGGGGACCCAGCTGCTGACCGTTCACACCGACGACAAGGGCGGAAAGATCCTGGCCTACTGCATCGAACTCGATGTCCATTCCGAATGGGGCGGCGAGATGAAGCAGGCCGACTGGTCGGCCTTCCCGGGCAGCAATGAGTTCGCGAAGAATCCGCAGGTACGGTCCAAGATTTCCTGGATCGCCCACCGCAGCTACCCGCAGGTGGACGTCGCTCAGGTGGCCTCGGCGGCAGGCGTGCCGGGCCTGACCGAAAGGGAAGCCATCACCGCAACCCAGGCAGCCATCTGGCACCTGACCGACAACTTCACCTTCAACGGCCTGCACAACTGGGAGGAACCCCGCCACGACACCACGTCCGAACGGGCACAGCGCGTCACGAAGCTGTACAACTACCTGCTGGGATCCGCGAACACCGGACTGCCCGAAACCTCCGGCCCGAAAGTGGAGGTCGCGGTTCCCAAGTCTCCCGGAACCAGTGGCGAGCTGGTCGGTCCGATTCGTCTGACCGCTACCCAGCAGACCGTCGCTTTGGCCGCGCTCCCCTACCCGTTGGTGGATGCCCAGGGCAACGAGGTGGATCTCTCCGCGGTTCCCACCGGGACGGACCTGTTCCTGAAGGTTCCCGCCGACGCGCCCGCCGGGAAGACCGACATCACCGCCAGCCTCACCGGGGACACCCACACGAGCCACCTCCTGGTCGCCCGGAGCGGACGCTGGCAGACCCTGATCATCGCCAAGACCAAGCAGGTCACCGTCACCGCCCGGGGCGAGGTCAGCTG
>CAJPNZ010000185.1 GCA_905372155.1 Propionibacteriaceae bacterium | reverse complement strand
AGTTGAGCCTTCCTCGCGCATACCGACACGCACAACACGTCAATTAACTATTGCAACCATCAATTCTGACTAAGCCTCCTTATTTTCCGTTGGCTAGGGTGAAGACGGAAAGTCAAGATTGTGAGGTGCGACTGAATGATTTTTTCGTTAGTTATGCGACTGCCGGTTCAGAGACATGGGGGGAACCGTTAAAGACGGAGCATGGTAAGGAGCCATTGATGGTATGGAGCCATCCGACCGGCTGCATCCTGCAGATCGTTCGAACGGATCCGTTGGTATTGTTTACTTTCTACACTCCACAAGGCGCCCGCTACTACGAATAAAAGCCCCTCAGCAAGCGATCCGAAAACCATAGACAGAAGAAAACATCTCGCACGCTGACTATTTCACAAACTCACAGACCATACTCTTTAGCCATTGCTGAATATATTTTAACGACCGGAAATGTGCTGTCAACACAACGGGAGCCACCCAAAACCTACAACCCGCCTCCGAGACATCACAGGAATCAACAGCCCCCAACAACTGTGCTACATGGCCTGGCAATACCCCACCTGGAAAGAAACCCCTCACGGCGATGACTACATCCCCGGCGACATGGATCTCCCCATTTCCGAACTCGGCATCCCCCACGAATGAATGCTGACTGCCGCAGGAACTTCACGGGTGGTGCCACGCCCTTCTGCAATGCTGCGGATCGGGGATCTGCCCGCGATGTCTCAGTCGTCGCCGGGGGCGGTTTCGGGTAGGCGTCGCTGAATCGCCAAGGAGATCAGCGCCGCCGTGACCTGCTGGAACAGGGTGGAGATGATGACGGGAAACATCGTCGCCGCCGGGAAGAAGGCCGCGGCGATCACCGCGCCGGCGTTGATGTTGCGCATCCCCGACCCGTAGATCATCGCCACCGTGACCGCCCTGCCCTGTCCCGTCAGGCGCGCCGCCAGCCAGCCGAACCCGTAACCGGTCAGGGAGATCAGGAACATGACACCGGTGATCACCAGGAGCATCGGATCGAGGGTCCGCACGATCGGCGCGATACGTGTGGAGGAAGCCAGGATCACCACGACGATCCCGCACTTCACCACCATCTGCAGCCACGGAATGAGCCTGCCGCTCACCCTGCCACCCGTCGCCTCGTTGAATGCGACCGCCAGCACCGACGGTGCCAGCACCATCACCACCATGCTGCGCATCAGCTCCCCGGAATCCACGGAGACGTGGGTACCGGTCAGGAACTCCACCCCGAAGGGAAGCAGGACCGGGGTCAGCACCGCATCCACGAACACGGCGACGAGCCCGAGGGTCAGATCACCCCCGCAGATCGCGATCCACGCGAAACCCGCGCTCGCCGTCGGGACCAGGAATTCCAGGACCATGCCCGCTGCGATGTCGGGGCTGCCCGCGAAGCCCAGCCGGGCCACCGCCCACGCGACGACGGGCATCACGACGTGAAGGATCACAAGAATCAGGAGCAGCGGTAGTGGATGGCGCAACGTCTCGACGATGCTCCTGGCACGCAGGGTCGAGGAACCGGCGAAGACGATGACGAAGAAAACCGGCGCGATGGCGGGCAGCAGGACTCCGAACTGCCCGGGAAAGAGCACCGCGACGACGATCGCCAGCGGAACGACGAAGGGCATGAGGGCCGACAACCGGCGGTTGAGTTGGTGCGATGTCATGATGGTGCCTCCATCCTTGCACGTCGGCCATCAGGAAGTCGCGCGGGCGGGAACGGACAGGAAACCGCATCAGATCTCCAAAGAACCATGGTCGAGTCCGCTTGTCGGCCACCGGATGGTTTCGACACGGGCCGCTCCTTCGTCGCAGCCCGGCTCAACCAACTTCGGGAGAGGACACTCACGCGCCGGCCCAATCAGCTCGTTTTCCCGGCCCCCGGATCTGCGCCGGTAGCTTGGGGGCATGTCGCTACCCGAAGAGCTGATCGCCGACCTCGACGTGATCCGAACCACCCCCGTGCGAGGCGGGGACATCGCACGGGCCCACCGGCTCGACACCCCCTCCGGGCCGGTGTTCCTGAAGACGCACCCCTCCCCCACCCGGATGCTGTTCGAACGCGAGGCGCGCGGCCTGCGGGCGCTGCGGGAGGCCGCGCCGCCTGAGCTGCGGGTTCCCGAGGTGCTGGCCGCATCGCCCCGCGGGTTGGTGCTCGAGTGGATCGACGAGGGCGGTCGCGGCCCCGCCACCGAATCGGCGCTGGGTGTCGGCCTGGCCCGGCTGCACAGCCTGCCCGCGCCCCACTTCGGCGGCCTCGACGGCGACACGTCGGGATATCTGGGTTCCGTAGAGGTGGACCTGACCCCGGCGTCGTCGTGGTCCGAGTTCTACCTGGAACGCCGGGTGCTGCCGCTGACCCGGCGGGCCGTCGCGGAGAAACGGGTGCCGGCCGAGGCCCTGCGCCTGCTCGACGTCCTCTCCCCCCGCGTCGACGAGCTGTGCGGGCCACCCGAATCCCCGTCGCTGGTCCACGGCGACCTCTGGGCGGGCAACCGCCTGGTGGACGTCACGGGCGTCAACTGGCTCATCGACCCGGCCGCGCACTACGCACACCGAGAGTTCGACCTGGCGATGATGGCGCTGTTCGGCGGCTTCGGCGCGGAGGCGTTCGCCGCCTACGACGAAACCCACCCGCTGGCTGACGGCTGGCAGGAGAGGATTCCCTGGCACCAACTGACCCCGCTGCTGGTACACGCCATCCTGTTCGGCGGCGGCTACGGTGCCTCCGTGCTGTCGACGCTGCGACGGCTCGCCACCTGAGAGACGATGCGCTGCGACGTGGTTTCGACACGGGCCGCTCCTTCGTCGCGACCCGGCGCAACCAACTTGTAGAACGCCCATCGCAGCCCGGCTCAACCAGCTTTCGGACTCGGTGAACCGGTGATGGAGTAGACATTGGGACATGATCAGTGGAAAATACGGTCGTCGCGCCCTGCTGTTCGGCGTCGGGACAACAGCCGGGGCGCTCGTTCTCGGCACCCGAGGCCAGGACGCCGCCACGGCCTCCCCTCCATCGTCC
>CAJPNZ010000184.1 GCA_905372155.1 Propionibacteriaceae bacterium | reverse complement strand
GTGGGGGCCTGGGCCGGGGCGGCGGGCGCCGGGGCGTTCTTGGCGAAGGACACGGAGTCGTTGCCGAGGGACTTCATGACCTCCGACATGATCTGTCGGATGAGTTGTTCCTGATCCATGGTGACTCTCCTAGGCGGTGCTGACCCGCAGCGCCTGGGGCTTCTTGGCCAGGTCGCACTGGGCGGTTTCCTTGTTGTGCAGCAGGGCCGCGATGGCCTGGTACTTGGGGCGGGCCATCTGGTCGTTGCGGATCGGCACGGGCTGCGGCGACTCGCCCTTGGCGTACTTGGCCGCGTTCTTGCCGATGGCGCGGAAGGTCTCCAGGTCGATCAGCGGGGACTGGCTGAACAGCTCCACGTTGCTGAGCGGCGGCAGGTCCTTCTGGTGGATGACCGTGGTGCCGCGCGACTGGATGCCGATGCCGATGCCGGAGCCCGACAGTTTCGCCGCCTGGTGGGCGATGAAACCGACGTCGGCGGTCTTGTAGACCTTCACGAACCGGTGTTTGAGGCCCTCCTCCTCGATGCCCGCGGCGATCTCCTTGAGGACGGCGGCGTGGGGCAGGCCGATGATGGTTTCGTGGATCAGGGTGCTGAACGCCGGGGAAACCGCCACCACGACCTCCTTCGGGTCGGAGCCGCGCTCCGCGGGTCCGGTCTCGGCCAGGGTGAGTTTCCCGGCGGCCGTGGCGGTCATCGTCGCGGTGCCACCCGAGGCGGGGGCCGCCGCGGCGGGCTCGGCGGCCGGCGGGGTGGCGGCCGAATCCTCGGCGGTCATCTCCTGGACCACCTGCGCGATGATCTGCTTGAGGGTGTTCACATCAATGCTCATGGCTCACCTCAGATGCTCTCGGGGCTGATGGCCTGACGAATGGTCTTGATCTGGTTCCACCGCTCGTCGTCGATCTGATAGCCGGTCTGCGGGCCGTGGTAGTCGTTGGGCGAGTTCACGGCCGAGATCACGTTGAAGTCGGCGTCGAAGATCGCGGAGGTGTGCAGGTAGTCGCCCGCGACGCGACGCTTCAGCAGGTTGAACACCGCCTGGGCGACGTCCTCGAAACCGCCTCGCGACAGCGCCTTGGCCACGTCCACGCCGGTGACCTCGCGGTTCATCATGTCCTCGGCGGCCTTCAGGTCCTCGACGACGTTGCGTTTGGGCATGTCGTCGGAGCTGTGGGCGTAGGTGGCGGCCTCCACCTCGGCGTCGGTGATGGCCGGCAGTCCCAGCTCGTCGAAGACGGCCTGCAGGGCGCGGGCGGCCTTGCGGCGCACCGCGATGACGTCCTCCTCCAGCACGGGGGTGAGGCCGCCGTCGATGCGCAGGTCGCGCTGGATGATGTTCCAGTCGTCGAAGTCCTCGGCATCCCAGTTGGAGCCCGCGAACATGTTGTCCTTGTTCGGGGTGGAGGAGTAGCCGGAGCAGATGAAGTCGGTGCCGGGCACGAACTGCATCAGCGACCGCGACACCCGGCGCAGATCGGAGTGGGTGAAGGTCTGGTCGTTGCTGGAGGCGCATTCGAGATCCAGCATGGTGGCGATCAGGTTCTCGGCCAGCACGGCGCGGATGCCGCCGGGCACGCCCGCGGGCACACCGATGCAGCTGACGGAACCGTTCTGGGTGCCCTGCGACCCGGCCGCCTTGGTCACGAACAGGCAGCGGGCCTCCAGGTACAGCATGGACTTGCCCTCGGCGTAGCCCATCTGCACCTCGGATCCGGTGCCGGAGGTGAAGCGCATCTTCAGGCCGCGGGAGGCGTAGCTGGAGGCCAGGAACGCCTTCGACCAGGGGGTGTCGTCGCCGTCCATGAACACCGCTTCGGTGCCGTAGACGGACACGGTTTCGGCGTAGGCGGTCAGCCCGCGCATGCCGAGCTGCAGCTCCGTGGCCTCCTCGACCGCGCACTGGGTGAGGATGCCGGGGCGGCCCGTCTGGGCGCCGACCAGCAGCGACAGCGCGTTGAACGGGGCGTAGCGAACCACGCCGACGGTGGTTTCCTGCTCGGCGAAACCACGCAGCGCGGCCTCGGCGGAGTCGGCGGCGATCTGCACGGGGTTGTCGGCGACGTTGGTGACGTGGCACTGGTTGGCGGGCTGTTTGCGGGCACGCAGTTTCGTGACCGCCATCATCATCTCCAGCACGCTCATGTTGCTGACGACCTCGGTGAGTTTCGCCGGGGTCATGGCGGTGGTCAGCGGAATGATCTCGGTGCGGGGCACGTTGATGTCGCACAGCATGCGGGCCACCTGGAGGGAGTCGATGGCCATGGCCTTCTCCGCCAGCTCCAGGTTGATGCCGTAGTCGGCGACGAAGGTGTCGATCATGTCGAACTGGTCGCGGGTCTTGCCGTCGAGTTCGGTCACGAGCCCGTTGGTCAGTGTGATCGACGGTTTCGGATCGTTGGGGGAGTCCATGGCGATCAGGCCAACCTCTGGCCATTCGCTGACGAACCCGTCCTGGTTCACGGGGCGCGCGTCGAGCGCCTCAAACCTCTTGGAACGCATCAGATCGGTCCTCAGATGTAGGGGGTCGTGGTGGATTCGGGCTTGGCGCCGAGCGCACCGAGGAGGGGGATGCCCACCTCGCGGGCGGCGATGATGGCCTGCCGGACGGCACCCGAGTCACCGCTCAGGAAGGAGATGACCTCGTTGGAGTAGCTGGTTCCGCCGGCGGGGCTGGCGTAGCCGATGACGTCGACGGTGGCTGCCTTGACGGCGGTGTCGGCCAGGACGACGCCGATGCCGGCGGGGGCGCCGACGGTGATGCCGAAGGCCTTGCCGATCGGGGCACCGAACGCCTTGTTGAGGGCGTAGGAGGCGCGGGCGGTGTACTGGAACTCCAGGTGGCCCGCGTCGTTGCCGTAGACGTCACCGAAGGTGCGGTCCAGTTCACCGAGGGCCACCTCGACGGCGCGGCGGGCGTCGGAGACGTCCTCGGCGCCGAAGATGATCAGCGAGCCGTGACCGGCGCCGCCCTTGGTGTCGCGGGGCAGCTCGATGGTCAGGATCTCGGAGTTGGTGGCCTTGACGGCCTCGTCTGCGGCGAAGATGTGCGGGCCGGCGCCGGTGCGGGCACCGAGGATCCCGATGGAGCGGAAGTCCTTCTCCAGTTTCATCATCGCGCGCAGCTTCGGGTCGACGTTGGCGATGACCATGCCGATGGTGTCGCCCAGGACGTTGGTGCCGACGAACTCGGTCACGGCGGGCAGGGCCCCGGCC
>CAJPNZ010000183.1 GCA_905372155.1 Propionibacteriaceae bacterium | reverse complement strand
ACATGGACGGGCGGCCGGGGGGGGGGGTCCCCGGCCGCCCGTTGTAGCCATGTCAGGAATTTGTGACCGAACCGCTCACCTCCCCCTCCAGCTTGCCACCGTTGGTGGAAGCGATGGTGATCGCCGAGCTGCTTCCCGCCGTCGCACCGCCGGTGATGGTGGTGCCGTCCAGGACCAGGTGCAGCGTGGCTCCGTTGCTTCCGGACTTGCCCCAGCGGTCCTCGTCGGCCTTGACGCCGACTGAGGCGCTGGAGGTGATCTCCACGTTCGTGAGGGTCGCGGAGGTGGTGGTGTTGGTGGCGTAGAGCACCGCGTCCGCTCCGTTTGCGGTGAGTTTCGTGTTGGTCATCGTGAACGTGGACCGGGTGGCGGTGGCGTCCTTGTCGTGTGCGTCACCGCTGAAGGACTGGTAGAGCATCACGGCCTTCTTGCCGTTGGAGGTGACCGTGGAATCGGTCAGGGTGGCGGAGTTCTTGCCTTCCACCACGACCACCTCGGAGTCCTTCGCCTCCCCCGTGACCCCGCTGGCCGAGATCTGGCCGGTGGAGTACAGCAGGGGAGAGCCGTCGCCCTCGGTGTTCAGCTCGTTGGTCCCGGTGACCGTGACGGTGCCGTTGCCGCGGTCGGTGGCCAGGGTGGCGGAGTGCGCTCCGCGCGTGTGGATGGCCACGTTCTCGCCGGTGATGGTGCCCTTGTAGGTGGCGTGCAGGCCACGCGAGGAGTTCGCGTGGGTCTCGACGGTGGTCTGCCGCACCGTGGCGGTGGCGCCACCGGTGGCCACGACACCGTTCGAACCGGACGACTGGGTGGTGATGGTCGTGTTCTCCACCGTCACGCTGGATCCCTCACCGGCCACCAGCACCGCGGAATTGAATCCGTAGAAGTTCGACTGCTCCTCGTTGGAGGTGTCCCCGGATTTGGTGATCCCGGCGTTCCTGATGGTCAGACTGCCGCCGTTGACCACCAGGAAGACGGCCTGGTCGGCGGTGGCGGAGGAGTAGGTTCCGCCGTCGATCACCGCGTCGATGCCGTCGACGACGTAGGCACCGGACAGGGTCGTGGACTTGCCGTCGATGGTCACGCCCACCTGGCCGGAGGTCAGCTCGGTGTTCGTGCCGGCTGCGGTACTCGCCGCCGAGGTGGCCCCGGCGCTGGAGCCGGTCGTGGTCCCCGCGGAGGTGGTCGAGACATTCGTGGCCGGCGCTACGCTGCTCACCGAGGCGGGTTCCTCCGCCCTCACGTCGCTCGCGTTCACGCATCCGACGAGGGTCCCGGCCGCCAGCAGGGTCGCTGCGGCGAGCCCCGCGAACCTGGCCGTGATCTTCCTGAATCCCATTGCTGTCCCGCCTTTCGGTTTCGTCCCTTGGGAAGAATCCTTGGGGCTGCAACGATGGGTTTCCCCTGAGAAGCCAGTGCGTTTCCTGTGAACCTCAGAACTTCACGATCTCCACCCGGGCGGCCTCGGTACGCCCGTACACCCACATCAGCAGCTCACCGGGTTCGCCCGTGATCTGCTTGGTGACGGGGCCGCGCCCGATCCTCCCGTGCCCACCCTGCGGGGTGCGGAACTCCCAGGATGCGAACGGGTGCAGCTGCCATGAGGCCGTCCTGAGACGCCGCCACAGGGCCTCGGCCAGGTCGGGGGAGATCTCCTGTTTGGGCAGCCGGTTCGGGCGGCGCACGTCCTCGGTGTGGATGAAGTACTCGCCGAGGGAGTGCCGGTGATCCTCCCGGGGATCGGTCGGCATGCACGCGAAGGACGCGGGGCCGGTGCGGATCTCCTCGACCAGCCCAGCGTAGGAGAACCGTTCCTTCGTCCGCCGGATCTCCCGGTCCGTGAGCCACGAGAACGGCGGCAGCAGCATCCCAGCCCAAGCGAGGGGCCCGTGGTTCAGGATCCAGATGTGCGCGGCGAGATCGAACGCGGTCCAACCCGAGCACAGCGTCGGGGCATCCGGGGCGACCATGGACAACACGCGACAGAACTCGTCGCGCTGGGCGTTACGCAACTCTGCGGTCATGCAACGAGCCTACCCGGGAGGCGGAAACGAATGTCTGAACCGGTGCTGTGGGAATACGAGCAGGTAGCCTTTGCGTTTCCCATTTCGGTAGCCGTCAAACGACTTGGAGAAACAATGGATCCTGCACGTATCGTCGCCGACCACCTGATATGGGAATCCATCCGCGCCGAGTGCGCCGAGGCCGCCGCCAACGAGCCACTGCTGGCCGGGTTCCTGTCGCACGTGGTGCTCAGCCAGCCCGACCTGGAAACCGCGCTGGCCTACATCCTCGCCGCGAAACTCGACAACGCCACCCTCCCGGCCCTCAGCCTCCGCGACATCATCCTCGACGTGCTGCGCGACGAGAAGTGCATCCAGAACTCCATCCGCGCCGACCTGCAGGCCGTGGTCCACCGCGACCCCGCCGCCGCCGGGTACGCCAACCCACTGCTCTACTTCAAGGGCTTCCACTCCATCCAGGCCTACCGGGTGGCGCATTCCTACTGGGAACGCGATCGGCATGCACTGGCCCTGTACCTGCAATCGCGGATCTCGGAGGTGTTCGCCGTCGACATCCACCCGGCCGCACGGATCGGCAAGGGCATCATGTTCGACCACGCCACCAGCGTGGTGATCGGTGAGACCGCGGTGGTGGAGGACGACTTCTCCATGCTCCACGAGGTCACCCTCGGCGGCTCCGGCAAGGAGGGTGGCGATCGCCACCCCAAGATCGGGCGCGGCGTCATGATCGGGGCAGGAGCCAAGGTGCTCGGCAACATCCGGATCGGGGAGGGCGCGAAGATAGGCGCGGGTTCCGTGGTGCTGAAGGATGTCCCCCCGCACACCACGGTCGCGGGAATCCCCGCGAAAGTCGTCAGCGTGCCCAGCGCAGCCCTGCCCGCCCTCGACATGGACCAGTTCCTGCCATCGGCGCAGTAGCGATCAGAACTACTCCGGGTCGATGATCTCGCAGATCACGTCGCCCGCATTGACGGGCTGCCCCGGGGAAATGGCTATCCTCACCACCTGGCCGGGCCGGTGGGCGTGCAGCGGTTGTTCCATCTTCATGGCCTCGATGACCGCCACCACCTGGCCCTCCTCGATGACCTCGCCCTCCTGGACGGAGAGTTTCACCACGGTGCCCTGCATGGGGCAGATCAGGCCGTTGCCGCTCGGGGCGGAGACCCTGGCACCCCCCCGGTCGCGGCGGGTGGGGCGTTTC
>CAJPNZ010000182.1 GCA_905372155.1 Propionibacteriaceae bacterium | reverse complement strand
CCCCTCAACAGCGCTGGGAGATGGACGCCCCCGCGGATCGGATGAGATCGAGAAGGATCTGATCAGCGCCCAGAATCCTTTGGGTCTTCGGGCAGGTGGCTTCATAGCCGTCATCCCCGACTGCCCCAAGACTGCGACGGCTGAGGACTCCGCTGGAAATCTCGGATCTGATGGGCGTATCACATCCGGCGCTGGCCTCAGCATTCCAGAGATCACCGGGCTCAAAGTCAATCCCCAAAAGAACCTGAGCGAAGCGTTTATTCATCAAGCAAATACGACCGCGAGAGACTACTCTGGATTCGTGTCAAACGGCGACGATATATTCGCCGTGGCAACGGTCGGAACTTTGAGCGAGAGCGACGGGTTCCAAGATGTGCTTCCTTCAGCACAGCGCGTCGTCGGTTGCATAGCAGGAAAGAACCCTGAGTACAACACCTCTCCCGCTGAAATCATCGACATCCAATACAGGCCCGAAATCAATGCAGTATGGCTGACCGCCAAATTTTCCATACAAGGCCTCCCCAACATAAATGCCGAGCAGATCTCGGTGTTCACATGCCTGCGCGACGGAGTCATGCATATGGCATTGATTGATGTGACGGACTACACGTTGGAACACCATCCAGAAGATTATGACGCGATCTGGAATGCATTCAAGGACATGAGGCTGCCCTCCTGACCATTCGCTCACGGGAAGCTGGGCTCCACGGTCAGGTCACTATACTGTGACCGCGTGAGTCGAGTAACCCCCCATCAGATCACCCCCCGCCTAGAGGTTCCGGCAGCGATCGCCCGCCCACCGTACGTCGGGAAGCGAGCCCCGAAGCGCTACGAGGGCGATGATGTCCAGCCCCCGGAGATCATCGAGGCGATGCGGGAGGCCGGGGCCATCGCCTGCGAGGCGATGCACGAGGCGGGCAGGGCAGTGCGACCCGGGGTCACCACCGATGAACTGGATCGCATAGTCCACACCTACATCCTGGATCACGGCGCCTACCCGTCCACCCTCGGCTATCGGGGCTTCCCGAAATCCTGCTGCACATCGGTGAACGAGGTGATCTGCCACGGCATCCCCGATCTGCGTCCCCTCGAGGACGGCGACATCGTGAAAATCGACGTGACCGCCTACAAGAACGGGGTTCACGGCGACAACTGTCACACCTTCCTCTGCGGCGACGTGGACGAGGAATCGCGGCTTCTCACACAACGCACCCAAGAAGCCATGAACCGCGCCATCAAAGCGGTCAAACCGGGACGATCCACATCGGTGATAGGACGCGTCATCGAGTCCTACGCGAAACGATTCGGTTACGGCGTGGTGCGCGAGTACACCGGGCACGGCGTCCACACCGCCTTCCACTCGGGACTGGTGATCCTCCACTACGACGAGCCGCGCTATTCCACCAGGATCCGTCCCGGGATGACCTTCACCATCGAACCGATGCTGACCCTGGGTTCCCCCGAATCCGAGGTCTGGAAGGACGACTGGACCGTCGTCACCCTCGACGGCTCCCGCTGCGCCCAGTTCGAGCAGACCCTGGTGGTGACCGAGACCGGGGCCGAGATCATCACGGTTCCCCGCAGCTGACCACCCGGGTCAGTCGTCCGGGCCTTTCCGGAAGGTGTGCACGAGCTGAGCCACTCCCGCCAGTCCCAGAAGAATCCCGGTCGCGATCAGGAGGAGAGGCGGGGCGTCCTTGAGCAAGGAGGGCGTCTTGGCGCCGTATTCGCTCTGCACCTTGCCCGCGCTGATTCCCATGAGGGTCAGCAGAATCCCGGCACAGACCTGGGCAGCGCCCACCAGCGCTCGATGAACCCTGCCGGCATCCCATCTGCCGGGGTCCCCGCGCTCCCTCCTGTAATCTTCCGCCTCGAATCCAAACGATCCGGAAGGCTGGCTGGGGGGTATGGGTGGCAACAGGGTCATGTTCTCTCCAAGGCCAGCGCCCAGGGCGACGGTCACACAGCTTCCAGTAACGCTAGTGCACGCATCCCGGCGAAACCAAGGTGTTCACGCTCCTCGAAAACAGGCTGCCCGCCACGACGACGAGTGTGAAAAAGACGGTTCCGTAAACCTGACTTGCCCCATAGCCCGGCCTTTCGGGGACGAGCCGGCCTTGCAACCCGGGGACCGCCGACGAGTCACCGAGCCCCTTGGTCAGCCCCGGTTTCGCCCCCGTTCCCGGGGCATGGTGGGGCCTCGGATTCCGCGCGACCGCGGTATGCAGCGACCAAGCGAGGGTCTCTCCTGGGGCATCGAGGGGAAAACCGACGGGCCACATCCGCGTCAACAGCGGCCTCTTCCCGTGCAGTGAGCCAGAGTGGGAACGGGCCACGCTCGGCATGCACGATCTTGTGCCCAATCGTGCAGCGTTTCTCGACCCTGCGCGGTTCATCAATGCGCAATTCACTCACGGGCGTGGAGATTAGCTGTCCCCAAGGAATACCCGAATTGCCCGAGCTTGACGGTTCAGCAGGTCGAGGCGCGCCCGCGGTCGGCGGCGGGCGATTCAGCACCGCCGCAGGCCGAAAGGCCCGCCACTGCGGCGAGAAGAATGAACGATGCAATGCATGATTCCTCCTGCCAACTACTTTGCTTTCCAGCCGCCGCAGTTCTGCGACTGGAAGTACTTGTCGCTCGCTTTGATCGTGACGATGGTCGGCCCGTTGCCGTTGGCGATGATGCTGTCGAGTTCACCGCTGGCATTGTTGAGCCGTGCCCAGTAGCAGAGGTTGCCACTCGCTTGGTAGGTGCCCGGCTGGATATCCTTCCCCACCTCGAACATGCCATCCTCAAACGCGGCCGACGGGGCGGGAGGCTCTGCGGTGACGGTGGTCACGACGGTCTCCGTTGCAGTGGGCGCAGGGGCGGCTGCCTCCGGCTGCTCGGTTATGGTTGCGGTGACGGTGGATGTTGCAGTCGGTGTCGCAGTTGTCGTTCCACCGCCTTTGCTTCCGGCCTGCCCCATAGCGACCCCCACGACGAGACATGCAGCGCCGATGAACCAGCGGGTCTTCCACCATGCGCCGCGGATCTTCGGGGTCGGCGGCATCTGGGCAGGGGCGGGTTGGGGTGCTGCGGGCGCGGTCATGGCATCCTCCAGAAAGATACATAAAGACGATTATCATGTCGTCCTATTGGCTGACAATATCCCCAGCCAAGGCCGCGCGCCACGACACGCCGACGATTTGCGGCAAACGACCTAGTGGCGTGGCGTTTAAATAGCTTTACGGTTTGGTGGGATAATGAAGCAT
>CAJPNZ010000181.1 GCA_905372155.1 Propionibacteriaceae bacterium | reverse complement strand
GTTCCGATGGCAGCCGGCGGACGCGGGGGGTGGGTTCCTCCTCGGTGGGGGCGGTGCCGAGCCGGACGATCTCCTCGGTGCTGCGGACCGAGAGACCCTCCGCGACGATCCGCTCGGCGAGCAGTTCCTGCGATCTCTGGTTGGTCAGCCCCAGCAACGCGCGCGCGTGCCCCGCGGAGAGGACCCCGGCCGCTACCTTCGTCTGCACGGTGGAGGGGAGGTTCAGCAGCCGCAGGGTGTTGGAGATCTGCGGACGGCTGCGGTGAATCCGCTGGGAGAGTTCCTCCTTGGTGCAGTTGAAGTCGCCCAGGAGCTGTTGGTAGGCGAGCGCTTCCTCCAGGGGGTTGAGGTTGGCGCGGTGCAGGTTCTCCAGGAGCGCGTCGCGGAGGAGCGCGTCGTCGTCGGTCCCGCGGACGATGGCCGGGATGGTTTCCTTTCCCGCCATCTTGGAGGCGCGGAACCGGCGCTCGCCCATGATCAGCTCGAAGCTCTTGGGCCCGACTTCACGTACAACGACGGGCTGCAGCACGCCGAACTCGCCGATGGAGGCGGCCAGCTCGCTCAGGTCATCCTCGTCAAAGACGTGACGCGGCTGCCGGGGGTTGGGGACGATCTGGTCCAGCGGCAACTCGACGAAATAGGATCCGTCACGGAGCCGGTCGGAGGGGGCGGTGGTGTCGCGGGTGTTCTCCTCGTCCGTTCGGGCGAAGAGGTCTCCCAAACCCTTCCCGAGGCCCACGTGTTGCTTTCCCCTGGCCATCAGGCGGCTCCTTCCTCGGTCGTGGCGGCACGGGCGATCTCCTCAGCCGCCTTGAGGTAGGCGACCGCACCGGGTGATTTGGGGTAGTACGTGAGAACGCTCTGCCCGTAGGAGGGCGCCTCGGCGATTCGCACCGAGCGCGGGATCTCCACGTCGAGGGTTTCCTTCCCAAAGTGGGCGCGCACCTCGCCGGCAACCTCGTGGGAGAGATTGGTGCGGTTGTCGAACATGGTCAACAGCACCGTCGTTAGCTGCAGGCGATCGTTCAGGTTCCCCTTGACCCGCTGGATGGTGCGCATCAGCTGGGAGACGCCTTCCAGGGCGTAGTACTCGCACTGAATCGGCACCATGATCTCGTTGGAGGCGACGAGAGCGTTGAGGGTGAGCAGCCCCAGGGAGGGGGGACAGTCGAAGAACACGTAGTCAACCCCGGATTCCTTGATATAGGCGGTCAGCGCCTTCTTCATCCTGGATTCGCGGCCCGGCTCGTTCACGAGTTCCAATTCCGCCGTCGAGAGGTCAACGGTGGCGGGCAGGACGTGCAGATTCGGTGTGTGGGGAGACTGCTTGGCCAGATCCTGGATCCGCTCGCCGCGGAGCAGCACCTCGTAGGTCCCCGGGGTCCCGGGATCGTGATCTATGCCGAGAGCGGTGGAGGCATTGCCCTGCGGATCAATGTCGATCACGAGCACGTTGAGTCCGCCGAAAGCGAGTGCGGTAGCAACATTGACAGTAGAAGTGGTTTTCCCGACGCCACCCTTCTGGTTAGCCACCACAAAAATGCGAGGGTTCTCCGGGCTCGGCAGCGTTGGCACCTGGGTGTCCTCGTCATACTCGGTGCCGTATTCGTCGTCGGCCACCCAGTCGTCATCGGCGCGATCGAAGAACGCGCGGCGCGGCCCGGTAGGGGTCTGGATGGCCGTTTCACGTGAAACGTTCTCGTGATCCTTCCAAGGCTCGACGTCCACGTCGTGTTTCGGAGTACGCTTGCGCTTGCGAAAGAACAGGGCCATTGAGTCCTCCTTTGACGATCACCAACTTTAGCCTGAGTCAATGACGCGAACCGAAACCTCGCGGCGTTTCACGTGAAACGTACTGCACGAATCCGAACGGACGACAGATACCAATGGCCACTTGCCTCGCGAGGTTGCCAGTTTCCTCCGAAGGTGCGCGGATTGAGGTCCGGCAGGACACTCAAGAACCGGCCTGAGAAGGTGGTCCTGGGAGACGGGCGGAGGCGGATGAGCAATCGGAGCCCGGATTGGTCGATGCCCCAGGGGACCCACGACGCGAGTCCACGGGGTCTCGCTCGTTGCGCCCACACGAGGATGGACCACCGACTGGGAGACTTCGGCTGTTCTATGCCGTCGCATCCGCTGCGGCATCACACCCCGCAGGGGCCATCGGCGGCAGGTCCGGTCAGCACGACACCCGGCGTCGGGTTTTCAGAACGGCGCACCGACTCTGCCAGCTCATTCCTCTTGCCCTGTATTCGCTTCCTTCTGTGCCGGTGCGGTGTTGCCTCAATCCACGAAATTCGGGGCGCTCCCCGCCGCGCGACCAGGGCGATCCGTCCCCATGGTGCGTTTCACGTGAAACGCACCACGCAAAGGGAGCGGTTCTCCGTTACCTTCCGCGTTCCTCGTCATTCGCTGCACGCCCCGCCCCGCACCTCTGCAAACCCGGGTACCTGGCTGCTCGAATCAGAATATGCGGCGATTTCACAGGGTTTAATCTATATATCGACATAACTCCTTACCTTTAAATAGGCGAGAAAAGGCTTCTGACAAGCCTGTTCGCTCATCGACGGGCGTACTTGGCCAAAATCAAGTCGGCACCGAGCCAGCCCCCTCGGCGAGACCGCACGAAACCCTCCTCCGGCGGAAGAAGAGCCAGGCACGGGAACCCCGGGCCCTGTTCTGAAGGTCATGTCCGGCCACGAGGTTTCCGCCACGCGACCGGTCCACCTCGCCCAGCACGTGCTCGCTCAATCCACTTGGATCCACGAGCGCCGACCATTTCTTTCTGGGTGTTCACGGTTGTGGCCGCGTTTCACGTGAAACGCCCGGCGAAAATCACCGACCGTGATTCTGCGGATCACCCATTTCCCGCAAGATAACCGATTGGTGTGAGCTCAGGTCCGTCGAGATGCTGGCCAGTACGTGGATCGCCCGGCTCCCCGGAGAGTCACCGGTCATGCCGCTCTCGTGCAATTCTCCAACCCGGTCCGGCAACCAGCCGTTAACGCAATCGGAACGACCGGCCTCGGAATCGACCAGCCCTCACATCCCGACGGGTTCGCGCACCTACAGCTCCTGCCGGGCCCGCCATTCAACAGCAAGGTTTTCACTCACCGTCGCGGCCAAATCACCGTCGCCCATCCCGATGTCTCCACCGCCCCGCGAATCGATTCCCCGACACCGTGAGCGGTCCCACCGCGATCGCCAGCCTGAACCCTGCAGCCGTGGCCCGCGAGATCACCAGGGTCCAAACCGAACTCAACCACCCGCCCGGGCTCAAAC
>CAJPNZ010000180.1 GCA_905372155.1 Propionibacteriaceae bacterium | reverse complement strand
GTGTGGGAGTGGGGCTCGGGGTGGGCGTCGCGGGTTGCGTGGGTTGTGAGGTGGATGATGCGGGCAGCGAGGAACGATCGGCCTCGGCGCGAATCACGCCCGGGATCTCCAGCACCAGTTTCATCGCCGTGGGCAGCTGGTCCGGATCGGCGGCGGAGACGGTGGCGGTCAGCCCGGAGAAGGTGACGCGGGCGTCGAGCCCCTGTGCCGCGAGTGAGCGGGTCGCTTCCTCGGTGAGCGTCCGCTCCACGAGCAGCGCACCACCTGCCGCCCCGACGGCCACGAGCGCGACCAGCCCGGTGATCCCGGCCACCATGGTTCCCTTCACGGCACCTCCATGCTCTTGTGAACCGACCTTATATCCCGACTTGCTGCATCCGGGTATCCGATCCAGTTTCGCTGAACGTTTTTTGCGTTCACGTCCTAACTTTCGTCTGGAATCATCTAGTATTCCACCTCGGGGGAAGACCTACAAAAGGGGATAACATGTCCGCGAGTGTCCTCAGGAGGTGTCCCGGCTCCGAGGCGCTGTGGCGTGACATATCCAACGAGGGCGGAAGGAAGCGCAATGGACGGAAAATTCGGCAGCAGCAAGCACAACGATCTCAAGCTGGTGCTCAGCGCCATCAGGCGGGCCATACCGGAGCTTCACGGTGTCATGATTGCCTCGCAGGACGGCTTGGCCATCGCCCACGACTTCCCGGAGGCGGACGCGGAACGCATCGCCGCGATGGCCGCCACTGCCCTGGGAATCGGGAAGCGCATCTCCGAGCGCACCAACATGGGTGACCTGTCGGAGTCCGTCATCCACGGCAGGAACGGTTACCTGGTCGTCTACGGGGCCGGCGAGGACGCGGTGCTGGTGATGCAGGGACCCATCGAGTCCAACCTCGGCCTGATGCGGATCGAGGCCCGCGTCGCGGCCGTCGAGATCACGCAACTGCTGACGAGGGCCTGACCATGGAGACAATGCACGCGATGGCGCGGGACGCGGCCGGGCAGATTCCTCCGCAGCGGTTGCTGCGCGACGGGGACCGCGAGGTCATCCAGCGCCACCGGGGCCGGCTGCTGGCCCTCGGGCCGGAGGTGGTGGGGGCCTTGGAGGAGGTCCTGTACGGCAGGCTGCCCGAGGGAGCCGGGGCGTCACGGGAGAGCTTGGAATACTGGTGGGCGCAGACGGTGACCGGGCCGTGGGACGACGACTATCTGGCCCGGATGGCTCTCGTCGGGCTGGTGCACGTCGCCAAACGGGTCACGAACCCAATGATGCTGGCGGCCTCCGACCACGTGGTGCAGTTGGTCGCGGACGCCTCGGTTGCCTTCGGGATCCCCGACGAGGAGCGGCGGGCGCTGCTGGATGCCGTCGGCAGGGTCGCCGGCACCGTGCGGGTGGTCATCGCGTGGAGCCACGAGCGCGCGGTCAGTGCCGCCCTGTACGAGGCGGCCGGGATGCCGGAGGGGCTGCTGGCCAGGCTGCGCGACCAGGAGGTCGGCGCGTTTCTCGAACGGGCCCGCGCCGAGCTGAACCTGTAGCGTGATGCCATGATGCGACTGCGAAGCGACGTGCGTGCCTGGCTGACCGACATGGACGGGGTCCTGGTGCACGAGGAACAGGCGCTTCCCGGGGCCCAGGAGTTGATCTCCCAGTGGACCCGCACGGAAACGCCGTTCCTGGTGCTGACGAACAACTCGATCTTCACCCCCCGCGACCTCTCGGCACGGCTGCGGGATTCCGGGCTGGAGGTGCCCGAGGACCACATCTGGACCTCGGCCCTGGCCACCGCCACCTTCCTGGAGCAGCAGCAGCCGGGGGCGTCGGTGTACGTGATCGGCGAGGCCGGCACCATAACCGCTCTTCACGAGGCCGGTTTCGTGCTCACCGACCGCAATCCGGATTTCGTGGTCATCGGGGAAACCCGGACCTATTCGTTCGAGTCGATTACTCGCGCAATTCGGTTGATCGACGCGGGGTCGCGTTTCATAGTCACCAATCCCGATGCCACCGGGCCCAGCAACGACGGGATATTGCCCGCCACCGGCGCAATCGCCGCTCTCGTGAGCGAGGCGACGCAGAAGAAACCCTATGTGGTGGGGAAACCGAATCCGATGATGTTCCGTTCCGCGCTGAACCGGATAGGCGTGCACAGCGAACACACGGGAATGATCGGCGACCGGATGGACACCGACATCGTCGCCGGAATGGAGGCCGGCCTCCACACCGTCCTGGTGCTCAGCGGAATCACCACCCGCGAATCTGCCAAGAGGTTCCCCTTCCGTCCGAGCGAGATAGTGGAGGGCGTGCACGAACTCGTCGAAAAGGATTCAACCGGCGGCGATGGCGAGGAGCGGTAGGGCGGCGGAGGCCAGGGCCAGGAGGGTGTCGCGCCAGGTCCAGTGGAGGTCGTGCAGGCGGGTCGGGTGGCGGGTGATGCCGTAGCCGCGGGAGATCATCGCCGCCGACAGGTCCTCCGACATGCGGATTCCGCTGGTCAGCAGCGGCACCATGATGGTGGCGTGGGCCAGGACGCGGCGCACCGGGCCGCGTGAGTCGATGTGCGCGCCCCGGACCTGCTGGGCCTCGGTGATCTGCCGGGAACGCCGCCGCAGGGTGGGGATGA
Organism: Propionibacteriaceae bacterium; assembly: GCA_905372155.1. Classification (GTDB taxonomy): domain Bacteria; phylum Actinomycetota; class Actinomycetes; order Propionibacteriales; family Propionibacteriaceae; genus Arachnia. Next base: position 687 of record CAJPNZ010000180.1, on the reverse strand, counting down.
AACGCAGCGCCGTCGTGCACACGAACACCAGCGGGTTCGGCAGCCGGAGGGTGCGCATCAGGGTGGTGAAGCGTTCGGCGGGGGTGGTGGCCAGCAGCGCCGCCGTCGAGCACAGCATCGTCACCAGCCGCAGCACCAGAGCGGAGGCGTACCCGATTCCGCCCGGGGTGAAGGCGGCGAAACCGAAGACCAGGGCCAGCACGGGGACCATCGGGGCCAGGAGACCCCAGAGCCCACGGATCCCGCGCACCCGAACCAGGGCCCCGGCGGTGAGAGAGGCCAACCCGAGGTGGGCCAGGGGGTTGGAGGTCAGGAAGGTCGCGGTGACAGCGGCGGCCAGCGCCACCAGCTTCGAACGCACATCGAAGCCGTTCCCGCTTTTTGTCGCATCCCCGGGGCGTTCCGGCCCGGCCGCCTCCGGGACGGGAGCAGTCAGCGTCACGGTACGGGAGGCGTGGCGGGCCGCCAGGGGCAGGTCGTGGGTGATCATGACGATCGTGGTGCCGTCGCGGTTCAGGTCCGCCAGCAGCCCCATCAGCGCCTCGGTGCCCCGCCAGTCCAGGCCGGTGGTGGGTTCGTCGAGGATCAGGACGTCGGGGTTCATCGCCAGGGCGGAGGCCACCGCCAGTCGCTGCCGGTCCCCGCGTCCGAGCCGCAGCGGATGCAGCCCGGCGAAATCCCCCAGCC
>CAJPNZ010000179.1 GCA_905372155.1 Propionibacteriaceae bacterium | reverse complement strand
GCTGCGCGGAATCTCAATGACGGTGCCCAGCGGTTCGATGTGCGCCCTCGTCGGCCCCTCAGGCAGCGGCAAAACCACCATCGCCCGCCTGGTCGCGCGGTTCTACGACGCGGATTCCGGGCAGCTCAGGGTCGGCGGGGTGGATGTGAAGCAGTTGACCACCGAGAACCTGATGTCGCAGCTGTCGATGGTTTTCCAGGACGTCTACCTGTTCGACGACACCCTGGAGGCCAACATCCGCCTGGGCCGCCAGGACGCCACCGACGACGAGGTGCGCCACGCCGCCGACCTCGCCGGGGTGACGGAGATCGTCGAGCGGCTCCCCGGTGGTTGGGAGACCCGGGTCGGTGAGGGCGGCCGGGCCCTGTCCGGTGGCGAACGGCAGCGCGTCTCCATCGCCCGGGCCCTGCTGAAACGGGCACCCATCGTGCTCCTCGACGAGGCCACCAGCGCCCTCGACGCCGAGAACGAGGCGAACATCGTGGCCGCCATGGAGGAGCTGAGACGCTCCTCCACCCTCATCGTCATCGCCCACAAACTGGAGACCATCGCCGCCGCCGACCAGGTGGTGGTGCTGGGGGCCGACGGCCGGGTCGCGCAGCAGGGCCGGCACGAGGACCTGGTGGGCGTCGATGGCCCCTACCGCGACTTCTGGGAGTACCGGAGCAGCGCCAGCGGATGGTCCCTGGTCTGAATCCGAAACAGAGAAAACCAACAGCGACACGAGAAAGCAGAAACGATGAAACCTTGGAGATTGCGTCTGGGCGCCGTCATAGTGGCCGCCGCCCTGGGGCTGACGGGATGCGCATCCGGTTCCGGTGGCAGCTCCCCGTCGGCCTCGGGCCCCTCACAGCCGGTCAGGATCGGGGCGCTCTTCGCCCCGACTGATTCCCTCGACCCGGTAACCGCCACCTCACCGGGCTCGATGCTGCTGGCGTTCAACGTCTACGACTCCCTGGCGGTCATGACCAAGAAGGGGGCGGCGCTGTCCCTGGCAAAGTCCATCGAACCCAATGCCACCGCCGATGAGTGGACCGTCACGCTGCGCGACGGACTCACCTACTCCGACGGCACCGCCGCCACCGGGCAGGACGTCCTGGATTCCCTCTCCCATTTCGCCCAGTCCCCCAGCTATGCCACCCTGTACTCCGGCATCGACTTCGAGGCCTCCAGCGCATCCGGGTCGACGGCGACGCTGAAACTGAAGAAACCCGCATCCGATTTCCTCGAATCCTCGCTGGGAATGTTCTCCGCCATCGCCCCGAAGGGCAAGTTCACCGGCATCGGCGCCGGCCCCTTCGTCGTCGACAAGGGGGACCCCGGCACCGGCTACCAGCTGCACGCCAACGACAAGTACTGGGACGGCACCCCGTCCATCCCGCAGGTCACGATGGTGCCGATCCCCGACTCCACGGCCCAGGCCAACGCCCTGCGCACCGGCGAGATCGACCTCGCCACCAGCCTCAACTCGGCTGCCCTCACGACCCTGTCCGGAGCTCCCAACGTCAAGGTGGCCGACGCCACCCTGGAGTCCGCGTCCGCCCTGGAACTGGCCCTCAACACCCGCGTCGCGCCCTTCAACGACCCGGAGGTGCGGCGTGCTGCGAAACTCGCCGTGGACCGGGACAAGCTGGTCAACACCGTCCTCGGATCCACCGGTGAGGTCGCCAACGACATGCTCGGCAAGGGCTACGACAACTACCCGGAGGATGTGGCCCAGACTGTGGCCAACAAGGAGGAGGCCAAACGCATCTTCGCGGAGAAGGGGGTCACGTCCTTCACGATCGTCGCAGCCGACGTCGTGCCGGGCATGGTTTCCTCGGCCGAGTTGATGGCCCAGGAGTTCGCCGAGGTGGGGGTGCAGGTCACCGTCGACAAACGCGACCCGCAGACCTACTACAGCAACCCTGCCGAACTGCACCAGGCGCAGGCGGCGACCGCTTTCTGGATCAACCGCAACCCCATCACCGAGTTCCGCAGCCAGGTCATGCCCGACTACCCCTTCAACCTGTCCGGTTTCACCTCCGAGACGATCCAGCAGAACCTGGCGAAGGCCACCGCCACCCTGGACGCGGCCGAGCAGAAGAAGCTGGTGGGCGAGATCAGCAAGGAGATCCACGACCAGGGCGGTGACCTGATCTGGGGCTACCAGAAGCAGGTCTCGGCGTACCGGGCCGGGCTGGAGAACTTCACCTCCGTCCAGTCGGTTCCCTGGCTGACGAAGGCCACCTTCAACCCGGTCGGCTGATCCGGCCTTGGGACGAACCATCGACGCGTCGCCGCAGCGACCCACCCTCACCGGTTGGTTGTTGCGGCGGCTGGCGCGCTCCGCGGCCCAGTGCCTGGCGGCCTCGTTTCTGCTGTTCCTGCTGATCCAGGCCCTGCCCGGGGACGCGGCAACTGCGAGCGCCTCAAGGAACGGGGCCGCCGCGGTGGAGGCCGCCAGGGCCCGGATGGGCCTGGACCGGCCCGTCCTGGAACGCTACCTGGAATGGGTGGCGGGCATCCTGCGGGGGGATCCCGGGACCACGCTCATCACGTCCCGGCCCGTGGCCGAGACGATCACGCAACCGGTCCTGGCGTCGCTTAGCCTGGCCGCGGTGGTGCTGCTGGGGTTGGTGCTGGTCACCCTGCCCGTCGCGGTTGTCACCGGGGCGTGTCCGAGGCATCCGGTCAGCCAGTTCCTGGCGGGGATCTCGGTGGCCGCCGCCGCGATACCGGAGTTCGTGGTGGCGATCGCGCTGCTGGCCGTCCTGGCGGTGTGGACCCGCTGGCTGCCGGTGCTGTCGGTTCCTGGTGCGGGTCGCACGGTGTGGGAGAACCCCGTCTGCCTGGTGATGCCGGCGCTGTCGCTGTGGCTGGTGTGTTCCGCGTCCTTGACCCGTCGCGTCCAGGCCCTGGTGGCCACCCACGCCGCAGCCCCCTACGTGCGCGAGGCGGAACTGGCGGGCCTGACGCGGCGACGGGTGCTGTCCGGGCACCTGCTGCCGTCGGTGGCTCCCGGCGTCCTACAGTTGCTCGCGCAGACGGTCCCCTACCTGCTGGGTGGAGCCGTGGTGGTCGAGACCGTGACCTCCTTCCCCGGTCTGGGGTTCGCGCTGGTGCGGGCCGTCGGGGACAGGGAGGTGCCGGTGGTGATGGCCGCGGGGGCGTTGATGATGGTGGTCGCGGTGGTGGCCTTCACCGTCGCGGATGCGCTGTCGGTGCGCCAGGAACGCATGGTTGCGGTGGTGTGAGGTGAGCATTTCAGCGAGGATCTGGGGTGGCATCGCCCTGCTGATGGTGCTTGTCACCGTGGCCGCCCCGTGGCTGGCGCCGGCCATCGGGGATTCCGCGGCCACGGT
>CAJPNZ010000178.1 GCA_905372155.1 Propionibacteriaceae bacterium | reverse complement strand
CCTGCACAGACCCCGCGACCGCGTCTCCTCCTTAGGTAGGAGGCCTTCCGAGAGTTCCGTCCTTCGGGGAATGGGAGGGCATCGCGCTGATTCCTAGCCTTTTTCACGTCAGGCCGGAGGACCTCCGGGACGCAAGAGAAAGGTTTGGGCGATGCCCTCTCAGGAACAGCTCCACCCATTCGGTGACCCGACCCGCCAGGGCCGGTCCGACATCGTCGTCGAGGCCCGGGGTCTGTGCAGGACGTACGGTTCCGGGCAGGCGCAGGTCGTCGCCCTCGACAACGTCAATCTCTCGGTCCGGCGGGGTGAGTTCGTCGCGATCATGGGCCCCTCCGGGTCGGGGAAGTCGACGCTCCTGCACTGCCTGGCGGGCCTGGACGTCCCCGACGGTGGGCAGAGCCGCGTAGCGGGCCGCGACATCACCGGCATAAACGACGACGACCTCACACGGATGCGCCGCGACATGCTCGGGTTCATCTTCCAGTCGTTCAACCTGCTGCCGAGTCTCAGCGCCGAGGAGAACATCCTCCTGCCGCTTCGCCTGGCGCGCCGTTCCCCCGACAAGGGCTGGTACGACGCCATCATCGCGGCGCTGGGCATCAAGAATCGCTTGACGCACCGCCCGTCGGAGCTGTCCGGCGGCCAGCAGCAACGCGTCGCCGTCGCCAGGGCCCTCGCGGGACGTCCCGAGGTGGTCTTCGCCGACGAGCCGACGGGCGCCCTGGACTCGGAGTCCTCGGATTCGCTGCTGGAGGTCCTGGCCCGGATGTGCGACACGCTGGGGCAGACCGTGGTCATGGTCACCCACGACGAGAACGCCGCTGCTGCCACCAACCGTGTCGTGCGGCTGCGTGACGGCCGCATCATCGACGACAGGTACATCCGTCGCGGCAGCGCCTTCCAGGCCCCGCCGCCCGGAGGCCGTCCCGTGGCCGGGCAGCCGCGTCGCCAGGGGGAGGTTCGCTGATGCCTTCCTTCCTCGACTTCCGCCGCACCGTCGCCGCCCTCGTCGCGGTGGCCATGAGCGCAGCCCTGATCGCTTTCGCGTTCATCACCTCCGATTCGTTCAAGACCCATTTCGAGGCCAGCGCCCGCCAGGACCTGGACGGCGCCAGCCTGGTCGTCACCTCAGGCCGGGAACACCTGCCGGCGCAGGTTCTCGACCAGGTCCGGGCCCTCGACGGGGTCGCCGCGGCGCGGGGCACCACCTGGGACGTCCTGGACCTTGACCTGCCCCCGCAGCTCATGAGCACCGCGAGTTCCAAGGCGATCCTGAGAAGCGTCCCCGTCCTCACCGACTTCACCACGCTGGCCTCCGGGAAACTGCCCACCGGGGCTGGTGAGGCCGCCGTCAACACCAACCTGGCGGAGGCCCACGGACTCGGGGTCGGTGACTCACTGCGTCTGAAGAACCACGAAGGCACCACGGTCAGCGTCCAGGTGGTGGGGATCGTCTCGGGCAACAAGGGTGAGGATGCCCTGTACGCGACGCGGGAACAGCTGGCGGCCATGGGCACCGACACCAACTACCAGAACCTCTACGTCACCGCGAAACCGGGCGCCGACGTGCGCGCGCTCCGCGGTCAGGTCGGGGATGTGATCCGCGCCACCGGTTCCACCGCGACGGTGAGCACCGCCGAGGACACGATTGCCCAGAACGCCGTCAAGGACACCGCGGGCGGCTCCACCACCAGCACCCTGGTCAACCTGCTGGCGCCCGTGTGCGCGGTGGTGGCGATCATCGTCATCACGACCACCTTCACCACCCTCGTTGCACGCCAGACCCGTGTCATCGGCCTGCTGCGCTGCGTCGGCGCCTCCCGCCGCCAGACCTTCCGGGCCGTGCTGCGCACCGCCGCCCTGACCGGCGTGGCCGGTTCCGTCGCCGGCGCCGCCCTGGGAACGGGGATCGCCGCCGCCATCATCAACTCCGGGATCGTCGAAGGCCTTCAGGGTCGTGACCTCACCATCACCCCGGTCGCCCTGGGGTTGAGCGTTCTCCTCGGCACCCTTGTGACCCTCGTGGCGGTTCTGCGACCCGCCCGTCGCGCCACCCGCGTCTCAGCGCTCGTTGCCCTGACCGGGCAGGTCGCGGACTCCTCCGATCCGCGTCGCAGGCGCCGCAGGATGATCCGGGTCGGCTTCCTCGCGTCCCTCGTCCTGGTGGCGGGGATCGCCGTCACCTTCCTCGGTGTCAGCGGGAAGAGCATCGTGATCGCGGCAGCCGGTGGTGTGCTCGTCCTGATCGGTCTGCTGGGAGCGCTGCCCCTGCTGGTGATCGCCACCGCGGCCCTCGTCGAGCGGCTGCCCGGGGCCGGGAAACGGCCGATCCTGCAGCTCGCTGCCCGGAACCTGGCGCGCAACTCCACGCGTTCCGCGTCTTCGGCCGCCTCCGTGCTGGTCAGTGTCGTGGCCGGATCGGTGCTCTTCGTCGGCATCCTGTCGTTCAACTCCGCCTGGGGCGCCTACATGAACAACCACGCTCCCATTGACGTCACCGTCGAGGGCGTCACCGCGGAGACCGACACCGCGGCGCTGACCTCGAACATTCAGCACGTCGACGGCGTCGAATCGGCCATCGCGATCCCCAACCTCCGCGTCACCCAGGAGTCCGCGGGCTCCGAGAGTTCGGAGTTCCACGTGCTGGCCGTCGACACCAAGGCGATCGCACCGGTGGTGCGCTCCACCGCGGGCCTGGAGGACCTGAACGACGACACCCTCGTCGTCGGTGGGATCTACGACATCCCCGACGGCACGAAGGTCACCCTCACCGGCCCCGGCGGTAGCGTCCAGGTCACCGCCCGGGTGCGGGAGGGCTGGGGCGCGGTCATCACCCCCGCCACCGCCGAACGTCTCGACGGTGGCACGGCGAGCGACAGCGTGATGTGGGTCCGCACCCACGGAGACGGCTCATCGGAGGCACCGGAGAAGGCCATCCGCCAACTCGTGCGCGGGCAGGGCATGATGGTCACCGGGCGCGCCGCCGCCGTGAACCTCTTCACCAAACAGCTCAACCAGGTGGCGGTCGTCGTCAGCGCCGTCCTGGGGTTGTCGCTGATCATCGCCCTGAGCGGCCTGGCAAACACCACCGACGTCGCCGTCCTGGAACGCACCCGCGAGATCGGGATGCTGCGCGCCACGGGCACCTGCCGCAGCGAGATCAGGCGCCTCATCACGGTGGAGGGTCTGCTGACGGCCCTGCTGGCTGGCGTCCTGGGATGCCTGGCAGGAGCCGGTCTCGGACACGCCGGACTCCTGGCGGTCCTGGGACAGGACGCCTCGATCGCCCCCACGATCCCGGTCCTGCCGCTGGTCGGCATGCTGGTCCTCGCGGCCGCCGTCGGGA
>CAJPNZ010000177.1 GCA_905372155.1 Propionibacteriaceae bacterium | reverse complement strand
GTCGAAGCCGTGGTGGGGGTGTCCGGGGTCTGGGGGGTCGGGTTTGTTGTTCGGGTGCCGGGGGTTTCGACTCAGCCGTTCGCTTCGCTCACGCGCTGGCTGAACCAGCTTGGGAAATGGGTCCCTCGTCGGTGGGGGATGGCAGGATGAGCACGTGAGCGTGTGGGACGAACTCGTGGGTCAGGACAGGGCCGTTGAGACGCTGCGGCGTGCGGTGGCGGGCGGCAGGCACGCCATGACCCACGCGTGGTTGTTCGTCGGGCCGCCCGGGTCGGGGCGTTCCAATGCGGCACGTGCGTTCGCGGCCGCTCTCCAGTGCCACGACGGCGGCTGCGGACGCTGCAACGACTGTCGCACGTCGCTGTCCGGCGCCCACCCCGACGTGACCCTGCTGCGCACCGAACAGCTCAGCATCGGCGTCGACGAGATGCGCCAGCTGGTTTCCAGGGCCAATGTCGCGCCCGTGAACCGCCGCTGGCAGGTGGTCGTGATCGAGGACGCGGACCGCGTCACCGAACGCGGCGCCGACGCGCTGCTGAAAGCCCTCGAGGAACCCGCACCGAAAACCGTGTGGTTGCTGTGCGCGCCCAGCGCCGACGACGTGATCGTCACCATCCGTTCCCGCTGCCGGGAGCTACGGCTGGTCACCCCGCCCGTCGAGGAGGTGGCGAAACTGCTGATCCGGCGCGACGGCGTGGACGAGGTGATGGCCCGGTACTGCGCCCGCGCCGCCCAGGGACACGTCGGCCGCGCCCGGGCCCTGGCGTTGAACGGGGAGGCCAGGAAACGGCGCCACGAGATCCTGTCGCTGCCCGCCCGGCTCAACACCCTCACCGACTGCCTGTCGGCGGCCGAATCCCTCGTCGCCTCCGCATCCGAGGAGGCCGGGCAGCTCACCGCGGACCTCGACGCCCGGGAGATGACGGAGCTCCAGGCGGCACTGGGCATGGGCACCAGGCGGGTCAAGGCGCGCGGGGTCCAGGGAGCCATCAAGGAACTGGAGGACCAGCAGAAGGCCCGGGCGAAACGTTTCCAGCGCGACGCCCTGGACCGGGTGCTCACCGAACTGACCGGCTACTACCGCGACGTCCTGGCCTGCCAGACCGCCCCCGGTGTGCCGTTCGTGAACGCCGACATCGCCGACGAGATCACGACCTTCGCCGGGCGCACCAGGCCGGAACAGACGGTGCACGCCCTCGACGCCCTGCTGGAGGCCCGCAAGGCCCTCGAGGGCAATGTGGCGCCCCAGCTGGCCCTCGAGGCGATGCTGCTGGGGCTGGGGCGGGCCTCCCATCGCTGACAAGGGTCGGGGAAGGTTCAAAACCGGGCGCGCCTCATTCGCGCTCGACGGGTGCGGTGAGAACATGGGCTCAAGCGTTGACTGATTCAGGAGGGTTCATGTCTTCACGTGACGCAGGCGACTGGGTGCGGCAGGGCACGCCCCGCGGAGCCGACTGGGAGGACGAGCAGAGCGAGTACGGCACCGCCTTGGACCCCACCGAGTGGGACGATCACGTAGCCGAGCAGTCGGTGCCCGTCGAGACCCCGAATCCCAGGCCGCGCCCGGCCACCCGGGCCGCCGGAGCACAGGATTTCTCCGGCGCGCCGGCGCAACAGCCCACGACCTCTGATATGCGGGAGAAGGCCTCCAGGTCGGAGTCCATCGCGCTGCACGCCCCCGATGTCTCCTTCCAGACCCCGACGACACCCAGCGCCCAGGAGGACGATGCGGCCAACGAACCCACGATGGTTTCCGGGTTGAGGATGCCCGAACCCCGGGACCCGGATCCGAGGCCGGCCCCGTCGTTCACCTCGACGCCGGCACCCACCGGCCCCGAGAACGAGGAGACCTTCGCGCGACCCCTGAGCGTGCCGCAGCCGGAACAGGCCTTCCCGCAGCGCGTGGAACCCGTCACGTCGCAGCAGCCCGGGGCGGGATCGAGCCAGCTGAACATCGACGCATGGCCCCTCGAGATGCCCGAGCAGCATGAGCAGTCCGCTCCGCAGAAGAAGGAACTGACACTGGAGCAGCGTCTCGGGGGAGAAAGCGGGCAGGAGGTTCCCGCGGAATCCGCGGAAGCCCCGCGGCCCCGCCCGGAACAGGTTCCTCCGCAGTACCCCGACCCCACCGCCACCCAGCGTTTCGAGCGCGTGAGGACGCAACCCGCCCAGCCAACCGTTGAACCGGTCGCGTCTCAACCTGACGAGCAGCAGCAGACCTCCTCGGCGACGTCCCCAGGGCTGTTCCGCGGCGATGTCTCCAGCGAGCCCGAAACCACCGAGGAGACGGACGTGCAACCCGAGGCGACCGCGGTGGTACAGGCGCCACCGCAGGAAGTCCCCACCCCGATCACGGCTCCCACGCCCATTCCCATCGCGGAACAGGAGGAGGAGCGTCGCCGCCGGGAGAAACTGGAAGCGGAACGCGCAGCACGCAACGAACGGCTCGGGGTAGTCGAGACCTCCCCGAAGAATGCGTCGCGGGCGCTCGTGGAGAAACCTCGACGCACGACCGATGGCCCACTGGCGAGTCTCGGGTTGTTCTTCCTGCGTCTCATCACCGCCGCGATCCTGACAGTCCTGGCCTACCAGGGACTCACCAACGTCGACGGCACCGCCGAGGCCCTGAGCCGCACCCACCTTCCGGAGCCCCGAATGGTGGTGTGGATCGGGGGCTTCCTGCTGGCTGCCATGGCGCTGCTGCTGGTGATCGGCCTGTTGCAGCGGGTCGTCGGGGTTCTGCTGTTGGTGATGGCGATCTGCTCCCTGGCGTTCATCCGCTGGGGCGCGTTCAGTCCGTTCCTGCCGGGGATCGACGGTTTCCTCGGCGATCGCGACCTCCTGCTCGGGGCCGTCGCTTTGTTGCTGATCTGCCTCGGCGGCGGCGGCTGGGGCATCGATGCCGCATTCAGGCACTCCCGTGATGCGGCGAAGGAAGCCGTCGATCAGTAGCAGCGAATGCACGCCGAATGAGCCGACCCGCGAGGTAGCTCCCTAAAGCCGGTTGAGCCGACTTGTGAAGTCCCCTCTTGAAGTTGGTTGAGCCGACCTGCGAGCGTCAGCGAGCGGGTCGCGTCGAAACCACGGCGAGGGCGCCCAGAGACTCGGGGGTTGTTGTTCGGGTGCCAGGGGTGGTTTCTACTCGGGCTGCTCGTTCCTCGCAGCCCGGCTCGACCGGCTTCGGGGAGGGGCGCTCACGTGCTGGCTCAACCAGCTTCGCTTTCTCCGAAGCTGGTTGAGCCGCCCCCCCAATCGACCGGTCCACGGGTCTTCGCGACGGGCTTTACCACGCCATCGCCCCGCCCTGCACCTCATGGAATCGAGGTGAGGAGCTGTCAGCAGCCGTGTTTGTTGTGGTTGGTGGGGCAGGGGGCTTCTTTGGTGGGGGTGCCGGTTGGGCC
>CAJPNZ010000176.1 GCA_905372155.1 Propionibacteriaceae bacterium | reverse complement strand
CGAAGGAGCGGCCCGTGTCGAAACCATCTTGTGCATGTCCGGGGGCCTGTGGTCGCCTGCGGGAACTTCGGGTTAAGACTCGCAGTCAAGTTGGTTTGACCCGGCGGGGCGGTGACCGTAAAGTTGTCCCTCGGTTGTCAGGCCGCGCCCTTCTGCGTGGCCGGACGACGTCTCCTGTTGGGCCCCCACGGGCATCGCGGGAGAATCCCAAGGCATTAGAAGAAGAAGGTAGGTCAGGCGTGTACGCGATCGTGCGCAGTGGCGGACGCCAGCACAAGGTGGCTGTTGGCGACATCCTCGACATCGACCTGGTGTCCGAAGGGGTCGGCGAAACCATCAACCTGCAGCCGCTGCTGCTGGTCGATGGCGGCACCGTGACCTCCGACGCCGAGGCCCTCGGCAAGGTTTCCGTGACCGCCGAGGTCCTGGCGGAGACCAAGGGCCCCAAGATCCGGATCCTGAAGTACAAGAACAAGACCGGCTACAAGAAGCGCCAGGGGCACCGCCAGCGGTACACCCAGGTCAAGATCACCGACATCAAGAACTGAGGCAGGAGCAGAGATGGCACACAAGAAGGGCGCGTCCTCGACGCGAAACGGTCGTGATTCCAATGCCCAGCGCCTCGGTGTGAAACGTTTCGGCGGGCAGGTCGTCGGTGCGGGCGAGATCATCGTTCGCCAGCACGGCACCCACTTCCACCCCGGTGACAACGTGGGTCGTGGTGGCGACGACACCCTCTTCGCGCTGGCCGCAGGCAAGGTGAACTTTGGCGTCAAGCGCGGCCGCCGCGTGGTCAACGTGGCCCCGGTCGAGGCCTGAGCCAACAGCGGACATTCAGGCGACGGGCCCTCCTTCCTCGTGAGGCGGGCCCGTCGCTCTTCGGTTTCCGAAGCGCTTTGAGATACTTCTAGCCGTGGCAATTCCCTCATTCGTGGATCGCGTGAAACTGACCGTGCAGGCAGGCAACGGCGGTCACGGCTGCGCCTCGGTGCACCGCGAGAAGTTCAAGCCCCTCGGCGGCCCCGACGGCGGCAACGGTGGCGACGGGGGATCCGTGATCCTCCGAGTGGCCGACAATCTCAATTCGCTGGTGGAATACCACCGCCAGTCGGTGCGCCGGGCCACGAACGGGCAGCCCGGCCGCGGCGACCACCAGCACGGTGCCAAGGGTGAGGACGTGGTCCTGGCGGTACCTGCCGGGACGGTCGTCTCCGATGCGACAACGGGCGAGCACCTGGCCGATCTCACCGGATCCGGTGAGGAATACGTCGCGGCCGTCGGCGGCAAGGGTGGGCTCGGCAACGAGGCGCTCGCGACCGCCGCCCGCAAGGCGCCCGGTTTCGCGCTTCTCGGTGAGGAGGGCGAGTCCCGGCTGATCCAGCTCGAACTGAAGGTGCTGGCCGACATCGGCCTGGTCGGGTTCCCGTCGGCGGGAAAATCGTCGCTGATCGCCGCGATTTCCAGAGCCCGGCCGAAGATCGCCGACTACCCCTTCACCACCTTGGTGCCGAACCTGGGTGTCGTGGTGGCGGGAGATCTCACCTACACCGTCGCCGACGTTCCAGGACTCATCGAGGGGGCCTCGCTCGGGAAGGGCCTGGGATTCGATTTCCTGCGACACATCGAACGCTGCCAGGCCATCGTGCACGTCATCGACCTGGGCACCTGGGAACCGGGCCGCGAACCCGTCGCCGACCTGGACGTGATAGAGGGCGAACTGGCGGCCCACGGCGGTCTGGAGGATCGCGAACGCCTGGTGGTGCTGAACAAACTGGACCTGCCCGACGCCCCCGACCTTGCGGAACTCGCCCGGCCCGAACTGGAGAAACGCGGCTACCAGGTCTTCGAGGTGAGCACCAAGACCGGCGAAGGGTTGAACGCGTTGAAGTTCGCCATGGCCCGGATCGTCGAGACCCACCGCGCCGCAAAGGCGACGGAGGAGCCGCCGAAGAAGGTCCTGCGACCCAAACCAGTGGGACGTATCGCCGCCGACGACTCCTTCACGATCGTGAAGAAGGGCGACGGGGAGGGCGGTTTCCTGTGGCGGGTGCGCGGGGCGAAACCGGAACGCTGGATCCGCCAGACCGACTTCAACAACGCCGAGGCGGTCGGTTACCTTGCGGACCGGTTGAACCGGCTCGGGGTGGAGGAGAAACTCCTGGAACTCGGGGCCCGGGAGGGTGACGCGGTGGCCATCGGAGGCGACGACGCGGTGGTGTTCGATTTCGCCCCGCAGGTCGAGACCGGGGCCGAGATCCTTTCCCGGCGGGGTGAGGATCCCCGGCTGGAGAGCGAACGGCCCGCCGTGGCCCGGCGGCGCCGGATCGATGCCGAGTATCACGCCCGGAAGGCCGGCGAGGTCGTCGATGAGGACTGAGATCACCGGGGCGAAACGCTTGGTGGTGAAGATCGGGTCGTCGTCGCTGACCGATCGGGAGGGGCACCTGGATCCTGCGCGCATCGAGACGCTCGCCGCAGAGCTGGCCTCCCTGCAGGCGCGCGACAAGCGGTTGGTGCTGGTGACATCCGGGGCCATCGCGGCGGCGCTGGGACCGTTGGGGCTCCCGGCGCGACCCAAGGATCTCGAGACCCAGCAGGCGGCGGCCGCGGTCGGGCAGGGCATCCTGATCCGGCGTTACGCGGAGGCTTTCGCGGCCCACAACCAGATGGTGGCGCAGGTGCTGCTGACCGCCGGTGACCTGCAGGACGGGCACAGCTACCGGAACGCCCTGAACACGATTTCGCGGTTGTTCAGACTGGGGGCGATCCCCGTGATCAACGAGAACGACACCGTCGCGACCGGGGAGATCCGGTTCGGCGACAACGACCGCCTGGCGGCGTTGACCGCCCACCTGGTGCGGGCCGATGCGCTGGTGATCCTGAGCGACGTGGATGGCCTCTACACCGCACACCCGGCTGAACCCGGGGCCCGGTTGATACCCCGGGTCCGTGACTTCACGGAGCTGGTGGCCGACACCTCCCGGGTGGGTTCCCGTGTCGGGACCGGCGGGATGCGCACCAAGGTGGAGGCCGCCCGGATCGCGACCTCGGGTGGGGTTTCTGTGGTGCTGGCCCACGCCGACCAGCTCCTGGCGGCCCTGGAGGGGGAGGAGGTGGGCACCCTGTTCGAGGCCGCCGGGCGGCGACGACCCCGCAGGCTGCTGTGGCTGGCCCACGCCGCCGAGGTGAGCGGGGAGCTGCGGATCGACGCCGGTGCCGCCCGGGCCGTCGGGAAGGGGCACGCATCGCTGCTGGCGGTGGGGATCGACGACGTTACGGGTGATTTCGAGGCGGGCGATCCCGTCGACATCACCGGGCCCGGCGGAACACTGCTGGCACGTGGATTGGTGGACTGCTCCGCGACGGAACTGCGGCGGCGGATGGGCCTCGGAGGTCTGGCCGTGCACCGCGATCTGATGATCGGAATCCACTGATCCACTGATCCCCTGATTCACCAGTCGATTGGTTTGCTGGCCTTAATACCGGTTTGCTGGGC
>CAJPNZ010000175.1 GCA_905372155.1 Propionibacteriaceae bacterium | reverse complement strand
AGATGCTGTTCGTGTCCGCCTTGGGAACGTTGATGGAACTGCCTTGCTTGGGCTTAATCCGAGTGATGCAGCCGTCGCTGTTGGATTTTGCGGTCAGGTTGGCGTCACTGAAGTCCTGGTCCTTGAAGTAGGCGCGATGCTCCTCGGCCGTGGGGAGTTTCTTGTCTTCCTCGACAACATTCTCGTGTGCGGGCAGGGTCTCTCGGTAGCCGCCCTGTTTCTTCCCCTTGAAATCATAAACTGTTACTTTGTACTCCCTGTCGGCTGATGAGCTCGAATCGGACTCAGAGTCACCCTCCAGATCCAAGGTCCCCCAGCCGTCCTGGAAGTACCAGGTGACAAGGTTCGAATCAATCTTCGATCCCCCTCCAAGGAATAAGGTCTCGCCGTTATCGATGTTGATGACGGCATTGAACAGCGCAAGGTAACGCTGCTTGTCCTTGACCAGGAAAGTCGCATTGAACATGTCCAGTGATTCGAAGCGACTCCCTGCTCCGGAAATCTTGCGCGACCACTTCTGTTTCTTGTTTGCCCCCCAGGCGGTGCACCTGTCGCTTTCTTTGCAGGAAATGGCGGTGTCGCCGGCAATTAATGTGGGATTGCTTTCTCCCCAGGGTGCCTTCGAGGTCTCCCCGGTTTTCAGGTCAATGAGGGCGGACTTGTGAACCAGCGTATTGTCCCCCCATTTCAGGAGAACGGAGGACGTGCCATACGATGAACTGAAGTCTCCGTCATCAACAGTGGTTTTCCATACTTCCTTCATATTGTCGCCCAGTGGGCTGTAAGCGGTGAGGGTGTCGGACCCCTTGTCGACGATCACCAGGTAATCACCGAATACGTAAGGATCCTCATGAGGGTCGACGTCGAAGCTCCAGGCCTTGTTCGCACCGTTCGCCCAGGCGCCCGACGGAGTTACGTACGTTGAACCCAAGTAGGCCTCGCTGCGCCCCAGGAAGTACCAGGCGGCCGCCCCTCCAGCGCCCAGAACGAGAATGATCGGCAGAACGACGGCGACCACTTTGAGCAGACGGCGTTTCTTCGGGGCCTGCGTCGGCGGCGCATACATCGGTGCCCCATAGGCCGGTGCGGCCGGCTGCCCCGAACCGTATACCTGCCCCGAGTCATAAGCCTGGCCGTGACCCAGTACGTATTCCGACGGCGCCCGGCTCGGCACCCCGGGCGGCATCGCAGTCTGCTGGTCCAAGGGCTGAGCCGCTGCCTGCATCGAGGGCGCCGAATACCCTTGGGCATCCGGCTGTGGCGCGACGGGCTGCGACGCCGCAGAGGCCTGGGCCGCCTGAGCGACCTGTGGGGGCGGACCCTGCGGGGACTGAGGTGGCACGGCTCCGTACCCTTGAGCGGAGGCCCCATGAAGCGAGCCTCCCTGCGGCGCTGCTCCGGACGCCCCCAGCTGATGACCGCCATACTCCTGAGGAACCTGCGCGTACCCGGCGCTGGTGGACGCCGCCTGCTGGGGTGGCGCCCACGCCGTCCCTGCGGCTGCTCCCACCGCCATCGTCGGAGCCATCGGGCCGATGTCGCCCGGGACAGGAGACTGCGTCGGTGGCGCCGGCTGCGCGCCACGACCAGCCTGGCGCGCCAGCACCTCCCGCACGACGGCGTCGTCGGACTGCTCCAGTATCTCGCGGACCCGAGGTGGGATCGACGGATTGGTCGCCAGGATCGAGTGCAGGTCGGGACGAGTTTCGGCGATCCGCTCGAGGTCCTGCGGCGAGGCGAACCTGCTGAGGGCCGTTGTTGCGTCGTAGTCGCCAGCAGAAGGTGAGTGCCCCGTCGTCATGTCTCCCGAGCCTAACGAAATCTATGGCTCGAGGTCACAGAATGGGCACGTCAGCCTCCGACCGAGCCGTTGAAATAGTGCGGTCGGACGGGACGGTGGGTCAGTCGACGATGCCGTAGAGGCGGTCCCCGGCGTCGCCCAGACCGGGCACGATGTAGGCGTGCTCGTTGAGGCGCTCGTCGACCCCGGCGGTCACCACCGTGACGTTCGCGCGCTCGCCGACTGCATCCTCCAGCGTCTTGACCCCCTCGGGCGCGGCGATGAGGCACAGCGCGGTGACGTCGCGCGCCCCGCGCTCCAGCAGGTAGTCGATGGCGGCCACGAGGGTGTGACCGGTGGCGAGCATGGGGTCGACGACGAAGCACTGGCGGCCCGAGAGGTCATCGGGCAGGCGGTTGGCGTAGGTCTCCACCTCCAGGGTGTCCTCGTCGCGCTTCATCCCCAGGAAGCCGACCTCCGCCGTGGGCAGCAGGCGGGTCATGCCCTCGAGCATCCCCAGGCCCGCGCGCAGGATCGGCACCACGATCGGCCTCGGGTCGGCCAGGCGGCGGCACTGGGCCAGCGCCACGGGGGTGCGGATCTCGACCTCCTCGGTGCGCACCTCGCGGGTGGCCTCGTAGGCGAGCAGGGTGACGAGCTCGTCCACCAGCTGGCGGAAGACCGCCGACGGTGTCCTCTCGTCACGCAGGACGGAGAGTTTGTGATCGATGAGGGGGTGATCGGCAACGTGGAGGCGCATGGGGACAGCCTAATGCCGCAGCCCGGTTCGCACCGTCACAACGCGTACCGGCCTCGTGCGCGCCCACGGTGGGGTCACGTCGCTCCGACGGGCTGGAAGCAGCGCTGGCGTCGGAGGCGCCGCTGAGATCTCGCGGTGCTGACTGTGTTATGTCCAAATCGGACACAAAGGACGCTTCGCGTTCTTCAGGCCTGCAACAGAACCCCGGAATCATGCGGTTTCATTTCGCCTGTTTCAGTCCGGCAAAGCCCTTTGTATCCAATTTGGACATCGGGTCCGCTGTAGGGGCCGTTTTGGCCACCGCGCGCCGCCGCATCCCGATGCACAACCCCGCCCCAACCGGTCCCAGACACCTAACGTCTCTCTCATGGGTGGCGGGTCCGCCCGCAGGCCCCGTCCTGCGTTGCACGGTCGGGGACATTCCGCGCGGCTGGGTGCAGTCTGCACCGGGCGGGGGCATTCGACGCCGCCGGGGACAGGAGTCCGGTCCCCGCACGCGTGAGATGCCCCCGGCTGGAAGGAAAAGTCACCGGCCGCGCAGGATGTCCCCGTCGGCGGCCGGGCCAGGGCGCCACGCGCACGTCGGGCGGCCCGCACGCCAGTTGGGCCCGGCGCGAAAGGGACGACATCGCGCCCGCCTGCGGGGCTAGGTTGCTGACACCGACCGCATCGAAGGAGAATTTATGGCCAACGGCTCCGCCCCCACCATCACTCTTAACAATGGCGTCGACATCCCGCAGATCGGCTACGGCGTCTTCCTGACCCCGCCGGAGGAGACTGAGCGGGCCGTGCTCGAAGCCTTCGAGGTCGGCTACCGTCACGTCGACACCGCCCAGGCCTACCGCAATGAGGAGGGCGTGGGCGCGGCCGTTGCCGCCAGCGGTCTGCCCCGCGAGGACATCTTCCTGACCACCAAGGTGTGGATCTCCAACGCAGGGGAGGAGCGTGCCGCCCGCTCCATCGACGGCTCCCTGCGCCGCCTGGGCGCCGACTACATCGACCTGCTGCTCGTCCACCAGCCCTTCGGCGACTACTACGGCAC
>CAJPNZ010000174.1 GCA_905372155.1 Propionibacteriaceae bacterium | reverse complement strand
CACCCGCCGCGCCCGCCGAACGCCGACGAACCCCCTGGAGGCTTCTCGTCTCCCTGGGCACGGCGCTGGTCGTGGTCATCGGGGCCGTCCTGGTGTTCGTTCTCAACCAGGGACGGGCAGCCAGCACCCCGGATGCCACCGGCAGCCCGACCCGCAGCGCCCACCCGGCCGATCCACTGGTCGTCGTCCCGGCCGTCACCGGCCTGGCGGGACGGTTGGACGGGGACAAGGCCACGTTCACCTGGACCAATCCGGCCCCCGAGTCCGGGGACCTGTTCCGCTACGCGGTACTGGATCCCCGGAGCTCGACGACCTACGAGAAAACCACCGAGACCACCGTCACAGTGTCGACGGTGCCGGGGGAAACCTGCCTGGAGGTGACCCTGATCCGGAAGAACGGCCGGGCCTCCGTTCCGGTCCGGGGGTGTGCGCAGTGAGCACACCGCGCGGGCCGGTTTCTCAGTCGAAGATCGGGCCGACGTCGCGGGACCGTTTCAGTTCGAAGAAACCCGGGTAGGCGGTGACCTTCACGAAACCGTCGAACAGCTCGCCCGCGGCCTCGCCCTTCGGGGCGGGCGAGATGACGGGACCGAACAGCGCCATGCCGTTGACGCGGATGACCGGGGTGCCGACGTCCGTTCCGACGAGGTCCTGGGCCACCTTCTGGTAGGCGCGCAGGTCCGTGTCGAACTCGTCGGTGGTGACGCGTTCGGCGATGCCTGCTTCCAGGCCGCAGTCGGCGAGGGCCGCGGCGACGGTCTCGACGGCGACCGGCTCACCCCCGGGATGGAAGCGGGTGCCGAGTGCGGTGTAGAAGTCGCGCAGAATGTCGTGGCCGTGGAGTTTCTGAACCGCGGCCGCCGCACGCGAGGCGACGAGGGTGGCGTCGATGCGTTCCCGGTAGCCGGGGTCGAGGTCGCGTCCCTCGTTGAGGATGTAGAGGCTCATGGTGTGGAAGGTGACCTTCACGTCGCGGACCTTCTCCACCTCCAGGATCCAGCGGGAGGTCATCCACGCCCACGGGCAGGTCGGGTCGAACCAGAAATCAACTTGAGTGGTCATGCACTCATCCCACCACACTGTGCCAAAGAAACGACCCGTGTCGAGATCATGCTCTCGGCTCCGCTATGTTCAGGACCGGTGCACGTCTGTCACGAGGAAGGTCCCATGAGCGAGCAACCCACCCTGTCCACCTCCGGTTCGAACGGGTTCCTCTCACCGCGACGGGTGGCGCGGGTCGCGATCCTGGTGGCGCTGTCGGGGGTGGGGGCGTTCATCAAGATCCCGAGCCCGACGGGCACCGTCGCCCTCGACTCCGCCCCCGGATATCTGGCCGCGGTCGCCTTCTCCCCGCTGGAGGGTGGCGTCGTGGGGGCGCTCGGACACCTGATCTCCGCCGCGACCGCCGGTTTCCCGCTGGGCCTGCCGATCCACCTGATCATCGCGGCGGAAATGTTCGTGTTCGCCTGGGTCCTCGGTCTGCTGGCCCGGCCCCTGGGCGCCGCGGTGGCCGCCGCGGTGGCGGTGCTCCTGAACGGCCTGCTGGCCCCCGCGGTCCTGCTTCCCATCGGCGGCCTCGGGATGTATGCCGCGCAGGTGGTGCCGCTGCTGGTGGGTTCCGCCATCAACGTCGCCGTGGCCGTGATCGCGGGGATCGCCCTGGCGGCGGCCGGGCTCGCCGGGCGTCCCGTACGACTCACGGGCCCCGGGAAATCGTGACGGACCCGGTTCGTCCCGTCCGCGACCTCCTGATCGTCGACGGCTCCCCGCCCCTGGTGATCGCCTGCGACTCGGTGGGCGGCATCGGGCCGCGACCCGCCGATTTGGTGCGGGTGCCCGCCGACGTGGTGGCGCACTTCGCGGCCCGGGTGCCGCTGCTGGAGGTGCTGTGCTCCGGGGCGCGGCCCGTCGCGTTGATCAACACCCTCTGCCACGACATGGCCGAGGCCACCGTTTTCATCGACACCTTCCGGGCGGTCGCCTCGGAGGTCGGCATCCGGCCCGAAGCGGTGACGGGCAGCACGGAGGAGAACGTGCCTTCGCCCGCGACGGGGGTCGGGGTGACGGTGATCGGCACCCTGACAGGTGACCTGCTGACCGGCGGGGGCCGCCCCGGCGACGTGGTGATCTGCGTCGGCTGGCCGCGTTCCGCCCCGCACGACGAGGTCTTCATCGGCCATCCGGACATCGTGCCGCTGTCCGCCGTGCAGGCTCTCGTCACCACCGGCGCGGTCCACGACGCCCTGCCGGTCGGGTCGCGAGGCATCGGTTACGAGGCCGGGCAGCTCGCCGGATCCGCCGGGTGCGCTCTCGCGTGGCTGGCCCATCCCCTTCCCCTCGACGCCTCGGGCGGCCCCGCCAGCTGCGTGCTCCTCGCCTGCGATCCGGCCTCCGTCGCCGACCTGCGGAACGCGGTTCCCGGACACGTCCCGTGGCATCCGGTGGCGGAACTGACAGCGAAACCGACGCACCGGTGATCGAGGCCCGAGGGCTCGGTTTCTCCCACCGCGGCACCGGAACCCGACAGCTGGACGACATCACCTGCGACATCCCCGCCGGGAGCCGCGTCGCGGTGATGGGCGCCGCGGGTGCGGGCAAGTCGACATTCGCCATGGCCCTGAACGGCCTGGTTCCCCACCACCATCCCGGCGACCTCTACGGGCAGCTGCGGGTCGCGGGCATCGCCACCCACGAGACGACGCCGCCCCGCCTGGTGCGCGTCGTCGGTCTGGTCTCGCAGAACCCGGAGGCCCAGGTGATGGAGCGCCTGGTGATCGACGACGTCGCCGCCGGTCCCGCGAACCTGGGGCTGGGCCGCGACGAGGTGCTCTCCAGGGCCCGGCGGGCCCTGCAAGAGGTCGGGCTGGCGGGCCTGGGGGATCGCGAGACGGCCACCCTGTCCGGCGGGCAGCTCCAGCGGCTCGCGATCGCCGGGGCGCTCGCGATGGAACCGCAGATCCTGGTCCTCGACGAACCCACCTCGGCCCTCGACCCGGAGGGGGCGGCGACGGTGCGGCGCATCGTCGCGGACCTCAGCGCTGCGGGACGCACCGTGGTCATGGTCGACCACGACCCGGATGCCGTGGCCGCATGGGCGGATCTGCTCCTGGTGCTGGAGGAGGGGAAACTCACATATTTCGGCGCACCCGGCCCGTTCCTCGACGACGAGCGGCGGGTCGCGGCGGCGGGAATCCGCCCCCGCCACCTGCACCGCGGCGGTGTGCCGGAGCGACCCGAACCGGAGACTCCCCCCATCCTGGAGGCCATCGACCTGACCCACCGCTACCCGTCGGGGGTGCTGGCCCTCGACGGGGTCGGCGTCACCATCCACCGCGGCGAGTTCGTCGCGCTGCTGGGCGGCAACGGCGCGGGCAAGACCACCCTGGCGAAGCATTTCGCCGGGCTGCTGGAACCGACCTCCGGGACGCTCCGCAGCCACGCCGGGCGGGTGGGGTTCGTCTTCCAGAACCCCGACCATCAGATCTTCGCGAACACCGTCTTCGACGAGGCCGCCTTCGGGCCGCGCAACGCGGGACTGCCGGACCCGGAGGTGGCGGCGCGGGCCGGCCGGGCCCTGGAACGGGT
>CAJPNZ010000173.1 GCA_905372155.1 Propionibacteriaceae bacterium | reverse complement strand
CCCTTGCCCCAGGCCCCCCTCGGGGCAGGGTAGAACTGTATCCTCTCACTCACACCATCCGCGTACCGAACATCCATGAAAGCACCAATAGAATGACCACCCTTGCCACGGGCTCTGATCTCCGGGTTGAAATGGGTACACACAACCCCGTCGCGTCTCTCAAGCTCTGAACGCAAATCTCCCACGATATTCACACTGCGCTGAATCCCAGCCACCAAAGCCCACACCCCCGCAAGCAGGAGCACGAGAGCCACAAACCCACCGAACCGCGGCGCCTTGTACATCCTGCTCCTGAGCTTCACATAACGAGGATGGAAACGCGTCACCCACATCCACCCCGGCCCCAGGCACGCAAACCCCGCAAGAAACAACCCAACACTCTCGAGCACCACAGCCCACATGGCCAATTCCCCGAAGGGGGCGTAGAAAAAGACATCCCACACCGCCAGAAAAATCACATACAGAAACGCACCAATAGGCAATACTCGAGCCGACAAAGCATCAAGCAACCGAACCACACTACCGCCCTCCACTCCAGGAGGCACACTTACTCCTGAGGAGGTCTGTAAGTTTCATCTCGGGTATAGGCATCGGAACCCTTTGCGACTTTCGAAGCGCTGGATGCCCGCGGCCCGGCCGTATCCTCGAGGAAGTCACGACCCTGTTGATAATTCTCCCAGTCGGGAACCCCCTCGGCCCGACGCCCGCTCTCAGGATCCACGACGTAACCCGCGTGCTCCATGAGCCTGTTACGCTGCTGGGACTCCGGGAGAGAGCTGAAGAAATCCACCTGCTCATCCCTGTTCATGCGTCGGAGCAGGAACTTTTCCGCTTCCCGCCCCGAGAGGCTGCGGGAGAAAATCGCTCTCTGATCATCCGTGAGCGAACGCGACCACCCCGCCAAGTCAACAGGTTTGTCCGAGATCTCGTACTTGTCGAAAACCTCTTTCAACTTCTCGGGCCCCCTGGCACGAATGATGTCCTGGGTCGCCTCGGGAGGGATCCTGACTTTTCCTTCTGGCGGATCTGGAACATTCGGAGTTTTTGTGAAGCTGTCCGGCAGTTGCCTCTCCAACCCTTGGAGTACCTCTTTATTCTTGACATTTTTCATCTTCTTGAGAGTGGCCTCAATATTGGCCACCCTCCTTGAGGCAACCATGGATTCGGGGAGTTTATCAGCGAGCTTCTTCCCGACACGCCTGCCGGCGCCCTTGATCGCCTTTTCCTTCCACTCTCCGGGCTTCCCTAGGACCTTCAACAGCTTGCCGCCCCACTCCGTCAGCTTGCGAAGGGCCTGGACGAGTTTGGCGGTAATCTTGCTCAGCTTGGCGAACGCATCGATCGCCTTGTTCACCCACTTGGTGATCTTGGCAACTTTTTCTCCCACCCAGGTCGAGATCTGTGCGGCCACGGCAGGGGTCGCGAGGCCGAGGGTGAAGACCTCCTCGGCGACGGATTGCGCGAACATTCCCAGCGCTTCGGCGATCATGTCGCGGATCATGCCGTAGATGAAACTGACGATGCCCGCCTGCCGCTGCAGCACTCCTGCTATCTGATCCGCAGCAGCCTGCTGCGCCTCGAAAACCTGTTTGAGCTGACCGACCCGCGTCCTGTAGGCGTCCAAGGTGATTGAAACCTGTCCCTCGATCTTCCTGAGCAGCGACTCGAGGTTCCCCGCCTCCTGCTGGGCGGCCTGGGCGATGTTGCGCCAGGTCGAGGCGCCCGCTTCGATCTCTTCCGGGTCCCCGGTGAACTCCTGCAGCCAGTCCTGGAGAGGATGAATGTGATCGATGATCCACGAAGCCACCCAGCCGGTGACCGTCGCGATCGGATTGAACGCGGCCGAGACGACGTTGGCCCCGAGCGATGCAACGGCGGCGAACTCGCCCATCCATCCGTCATTCTTGGTCTCGTCCACGAAATCGAGGATGTCCCCCACCGGGCCAATCTTCGCCGCATCCTGCCAACGCCCTTGGCCGCCAGCCACAAAGGCAAGACCCCGGGGGTTGTTCTCAGTCTCAAGCAGTCCCATGTCACACCCCGGTTTCAGATGCTGTTCATCAGCTTGTCGAATTCATCTTTGAGCGCCATTTCCGTCTCACGGAAATCGGCAGCGCTGTCATCCAAGGCCTGCGCCGTAGCCTCGAGTACTTGCCCAAGGGCGGAGTTCGTGGTCTTGAAATCACCGCTGAGCTCTACGTATCTGGGTTGGAAAATCGGCGTGAGAAGAACACCGTAAGGATTTCCTGACATCGTGTTCAATGCGGCGTTACTGATTTCCGCAACGG
This sequence comes from Propionibacteriaceae bacterium, assembly GCA_905372155.1. Classification (GTDB taxonomy): domain Bacteria; phylum Actinomycetota; class Actinomycetes; order Propionibacteriales; family Propionibacteriaceae; genus Arachnia. The sequence goes on along the minus strand of CAJPNZ010000173.1, from coordinate 1,322 downwards.
CGGATCCGCTGTCACGCAATCCTGCGCTCTGTTCGCTCCAGCTCTGAGGGGAGATGTCGATGTCGGTCACGGCCTTCTCCCGATGTTCCACGGCAGCCTGCCGTCGTTGCCGGAGGAGTCACCGGAATCACCGCCGGAGGGCGCGCCGAACACGTCATACGAGGAAAGCGTCCGGGCGGTCTCAGGGCTCTCATCCCCCCAGGACTCGCGGACGGCCTCCCCTACTGACTTCCCCACCTCCTGTCCGGCCTGCCTGATCGTCTCCAGCACCACGCGCGACAGCTCCTGCGCCGACAGTTCCACCCCCTGGTCCGAGATCCGCATATCGGTCACACGCCCTCCGTGGTCAACGGTGACCGTCACTTCTTTCCTCCGCGAGGTCGCCGTCGCGGTCATCGCCTGCACTCTGGCGGCCAGTTCACGATCTCGCTCGCCCCGCTCCAACGCCTTGCGGGCCATGGCCTCGAAGCGAGCCTTCGCGGCTGCTGCGGCCTGATCAACAGCACCCTGCATCTCATCCATCACGATCCTCCAACACTCCCCGCTGAGGACTCAACCGAGGTGCTCCGCGGGTTACGGTTACCACGACGCAGCGTAACACCCGTCGGATTCATCGACCCATGCACAACCGCTTGGACGCTCACGCGACCGGGCCCCTTCCCGGAGGGCACGCAGCCCAACGGGAGGAACCCACGAAGATTTCCCAAGGGAGTCACCGATACGCTATCGTTTGTCAGTCGCCACTGACACAGTGGCCCGTGGTGGGTATAGCTCAGTTGGTAGAGCACCTGGTTGTGGTCCAGGATGTCGCGGGTTCGAATCCCGTTACTCACCCCAGATGGGTCAGGTGTGAACTTTCGACCAAGAGGCCACCCTTGGTCGGGGCTTCGTCCTGGCCCTGTTTTCGTGCTTGGGCGGCCCAGGTCAGGGCGTCGGCCTGCGGATCGGTGTTGGCGAGCCCGACGTAGGGACTCCGATACCCGACCCGGACATCGCTTTCCTCGTCAATGTAGATCGCCTTGAACAACGCCTGATTACACAGCCGACGGTTCGCATCATCGGCATGGGCGTAAATGTCACCGACGTGGGCCAGCAGGTGCAGCGAGTCGTCCAGGTTCGCCCGCGCGTCCGCGTAGTGCCCGTGGTGCGCGGCCAGCCGGTGCTCGATGGTCTCAGCGGTCCGGTGGCCCGGTCCTGCCCCCGTTTTAACAGGTCCAACGGGTCGCGCCGGCGTAGTTGACTTGCAACAGTGTGCGCCGCTCGTGAGGGTGGAGTGCTACACGTTTTGTGGACAGTGACGAAAAACAGGTTTAATCGAACAT
>CAJPNZ010000172.1 GCA_905372155.1 Propionibacteriaceae bacterium | reverse complement strand
GTCCCACCCCGACCGCACCAGCGAAGATGCCTGAGGAATTCGACGGTTTCATATTCCTCGAGACCAAGGAGAACAGCAACATCTACGAGGCCAAGGATGGTTCGCGGATCGTAACCCAGTTCTTGAAGCCCCAGAGGCGATTCGAATTGATCAGCTCGGACATCACGGGGCAGGTTGCGGTCGGAGATTTCACCTGCGGCACCATGACCATCGATGACGAGGACACCAAGAAGAAGGGGAAGCTGACGATGTGCATCGCCCGGAAGTATGACGGTGTCCTGGTTCTCGGTTCGTCCACCGACAGGACACCCCAGCAGCTGGGAGCTTCCGGAGCCAAATTCCTCGAGGTGTGGAAGTAGAGGACTCCCCGAGAACATGCCCTTCCTCGAAGCTGGCCGGCCCGGTCCTAGGAATCCGTGGCAGTGGCCATGCCCGCTTCGGGGAGGGTGCCCAACTTCTCCTCTCCAGGCTCCGGAGCCGGGGTTCCCGTCAGTTCTTCCGCAGCCTGCCGGGCCCTTTCACGCCAGGTGTGGGCGTCGCGCCGGGCCAAGACCCGGTCGCGAACCCGCTGAATCTCCTGCGGGTCGTTGGCCAGCCTCTCGAGGAGCTTGACCACCGCCTCGGATGAATTGTCCACGGTCCAGCCCAGTTCCATCCTCTCGACCATGTCGCCGGCCAACGACCCCTTCGTCACCATCACGGGTTTGCCGGCCCCGATGTAATCGTACAGTTTCACGGGTACCCCGAGTTTCCAGTATTCATCCAGATCAACGACGATGGTGGCGACATTGGTCCGCTCGAAATACTCCTGCAGAACGTTCCCGTGGCCGTGAACCACCTCGATGGCGGGGCATGCCCACTGTTCGTACTCGTGTTTGACCGCATCCCAATCCTCGGGGCGCAGGCACACGATCAGGCGCACGTCCAGGTTCTTTTCCTCCCATGCCTGCTTGACGGCCGCGAACAATTCGTGAAGCTTGTAATCGGAACCGATCCCGCCGACGTAGAAAAGCGACACCCCTTCCCCCGGGCCGGGCAGCGGTTCGGCATGCCCGTGCCCTGGTTCGAGGGCCGAGATCGGAACGTCTCCCAGATTGATGTACTCGCCCACCTTCAGGCTCGGGAGGAAAACCCGGTCCACGTGGTGCCGAAGAGTTCGCATGTCCCATTCGTAGGCGGCCAGGGCGGCCCGCAGTTTGAGGAATGGCAACGACTCCCTGTAGTCGGGGAACACCCAGTAGATGTCCCTCAGGAACTGCCCGACGGGAATCCCGTTCCTGCGCAGCGACCGGAAGAACCTGAGATCCAGGAAGGGGCGCGTCGGAAGGTGGGTGGGATTGGTCATCGTCATGGGCATCGTCGAGGACTCGGAGTAGCAGAAATCGAACCGCACCCCGCACCGCACGGCGTAACGCACCTCGGCAGCGAGCCGACCACGCTCCCCTGTGTACCCGGTGACCTGCCACACCTCGTATCCGAGTTCCTCGAAGGCACGTTTCATCTGGACCGGTCTGATCCCGGAGGCCGATGCCGCATCCGGGAACAGGGGCAGCGGGTGATGAAATATCATGCGTCTGGTCATGCGGTTCTCCGGGTAGAGATCGCCACTGCCGCAGCTGCGGAGAAAAGAAATATCAGGTAGTACCGGAAGGTCGATGACGGAACGATCCCGAGTATGGGCATCAGCGCGACCACGATGACACTCGCCAAGGGCTGCCAGTCAAGGCTCTCCACTTCGAGTTTCCAGGCCCCGCGCCAGACGACCTGGACCCAGAACGCCACGAACAGCAACGCCACCGGCATCCCGAACCAGATCAGGGCTTCCATGAGCACGTTGTGGGGGTCCATCAGTTCGCCCGGATAGTTCTGGCGAGCCGCCAGCTGGTAGTTGGATTGCGTGCCCCAGCCGAACCAGAACTGCAGGTGGGAATCGGGAGTGATGGAGAGGATCCGGTTGATGACTCCCCCACGTTCCTTGGTGGAGTTGTCCTGGACCCACGGGGAGTTCCAGACGAGCATCCCGACTGCGATCGCAGCTATCAACGCGATCAGCGTCAGCAACGACATGAATCGCGACGAGACCCGTGTCCTCAGGTTGATCCAGATCGCGGCTGCGATGCCGACCAGCAGCGCCAGCAGGGCGCCGCGGGACCCCTGGAGGAACACCAGGCCCGCGGTCAGAACCATCAGGAAACCCCGCAGGGCGGTCCTGAAACGCGACGTGTGGTCGAACAGGATGCGCACCGCGAGGAGGGTGACGAACATCGCCAGCACCACGGAGAAGTCGTTGTAGTTCGGGTAGAACGCCGACACCTCGAAGCGGCTCGTCGCCAGCTGGCTGGAGGATGAGTCCGGGTAGAGAAGGTTGCTCACCCGAAAACCGGTGATGATCTCGCCGATGCCGATGAACAGGGTGATACCGAAACACCAGTAGCAGGTGGTGATCATGACCCGCACCAGGGGCCACCCGAGAACGGTTCCGGTCAACGTCAGGGAAACGAGAAGAAACGCCGCGGTGATGACCGGGAAACCGACCAGTTCAGGTTCCCTCGCCACCGTCACAAGGGCGACGGTGCTCGTCACCGTGCCGAGCACCAACGTCCACAGCCACAGCTGCGCCCGCCTGTGAGGAATGTGCAGCGGCAGCGCGAGAAGCTGCAGGACGGTTATCGCCACTGTGACGAACAGGCTGCCCGGAATCCGGAGGACCAGCAACGTCACCATGAAGGCCGTCAGCCATTCAGCGGTTCGGTCAACCGAGGCGAAACGCCCTGTCAGGCGGGGTTTCTCGACGAGGGGAACGTCTGTCAAGACCGGTTCCTGACGTCAGGAACGGCGGGGCAGGAGGGCTGCGGTTCCCACCCCGACGATCACGCTCACCAGGAACACTGCGGCCAGCTGCACGGCCCGTCCCGAGCGTGCGGGGCCCACCGTCACCTGGGGCAGGGGATCGAGTCCGATGCGCAGGTATTCCGGCGACTGGGAGAATGCCTTGGGGGCGTTCTCGGCGAGGCTGGCGGAGACGTCGCGCAGCAGGGCCTCGGCCTTGGCCGGGTCCGGGTCCGTGACGGACAGTGAGACGCTGATGAGGCTCGGGGTCTCGAAGGTCACGCGCTCGGTGAGCGCCTGGAGATTCGGGATGTCGGAGTGTTTCTCCAGGATCGGGCCGCCGACCGACGGGTGCTTCAGCAGAGCCGTGTAGGTGGTCACCAACGCGGGCAGCATCGCGGCCTGCTGGGTGGCCTGGGATTCAGCGGTCGTCTCGGGGAACTTGAACACCAGAAGCTGCTTGGCGGTCTGCCCCTCAGGCTTCGTGAGCACCCAACCGCATCCGACGGCGAGGACGATCAGGAAGGACAGCAGAAGAGCGACCTTCCTCTTCCAGACGCGTCCCAGCAGTTCGGGAATGTTCAGGATTCGGCTCTGCGCTTCGTTTTCCATAGATTGTTTCACTCTCCGTCGCCGATTCGGAAGAACGCGATTCCGGCGAAGTTCTCGCGTTTCAGTACGCCGCGTCCGTCGATGATGACTTGGGTTCCGGGTAGGTCGGTGGGGGTGAGATCGAGGTACTCCGGATGGTCGGCCTGCAGGATCGCGGCATCAACCGGCTCACCCAACCGGTAGGGAGTGAACC
>CAJPNZ010000171.1 GCA_905372155.1 Propionibacteriaceae bacterium | reverse complement strand
GACACCGTCGGGGCCATCTACGGGCAGCTGGCGGGGGCGCTGTACGGGCGCAGCGGAATCCCGGAAAACTGGCGGGATCGTCTCCACGACGTCGGGATGATCGAGGACCTGGCGGCGGGGATCGCGGACCGGGTCGGAACGTTCGAGGTCGTGGTCGGCTGAGGGAAGAGCGGATTTGTCCGCAGGGCCGGGCTGGGATACGCTCATCGGCGGTGACGTGTCTGAGCGGCCGAAAGAGCTCGCCTCGAAAGCGAGTGTGGTGCAAGCCACCGTGGGTTCAAATCCCACCGTCACCGCCAGCTGACGCTTACTCGAACCCTCGGTGACAACACCGGGGGTTCCCGTCTTTGCCGGGGCACGCGTACGCACGGCATCCACCCGCACCCATCACAGGTCCGCTGGTTTCCCGTCGTCTGCCAGCCCCGAGCGCCCCACCTCGGGGTGTCCGGGGTATCGGTGTTCTTGAGGGGCATCGCACCTGGGTCTTGGGAAAATCCCAAGAGCGTCCTAGGATGGTGACCATGAACCCCAGCATTGGTCAGCGGGTGCTTGGGGCGCTCCCTGAAGGCACCCCTCGGAAGGAAATCGCGCGTCAGGTCGGAATGACCGAGGACGCCTTCTCGCGTGCGCTTCGTGGTCAGCGTGGTTTTTCCGCGCTCGAACTGGCACGCCTGGCCGAGGTGCTCGACCAGGACATCCACCTGCTCATCACCGGCGTGCCTGACCCGAACCGGCTTGTGGTGTCGGGACGCCATAACTTTGACAAGAAGACGTGGACTCGCAGCATCGACGGCGAGCAGGGGGATAAACCCATCCTGTCGGACGTGTTGCTCGCGTACCGCCAAGCGGAAGCTGTGCGCCCGTTGGAGCCCAGCCGCGTCCCCGGAGACCTTGCCTCCGCACGGGAGGCCCTGGGAGAGGGCTTCGTACGCACGTTCATTGAGCGTCTCGCTGCCCTGGGAATCGACACAGTTCGGCTGCCCGGCCTTAGTACGGCTTACTCGCTTCAGATCGGGCCGCGTGACGTGATCGTCATCCCGGAGACGGGCAACTGGTTCAAGGAGAACTTCGACTTGGCCCACGAGTTGGCTCATCTGGTCCTCGGGCACAAGGGCGTCATGGCCATCGAGGGTCGTGAAGTCAGTCGTGAGGAGGTTGCCGCCAACCAGTTCGCCGCAGAGTTGCTGCTGCCGGAGCCGGAGTTGCGTGACATCGACTGGTCTGGTCTGTCTTCGCATGAATTGGCCGCATTGCTCTGGCAGTGGGGCGTCTCGACTTACACCGTGAAAGTGCGGCTGGAGAACCTCCGTCTTCCGGTTCCACCCGAGACGCGCTCTCTGCTGGACCTAACGACCCAACGTCTCCTACGTCGCTACTGGGAGCAGAGTGAGCCGGGCGACCCGATCACAGAGCGCATGACGCGTGCCAGTGCTCGCACCTTCCCTTCGTGGTTGAAGGACGCGCATCTGGAGGGCGTGGCTCTCGGGAAACTCCAGAAGGGGACGCTGGCATGGATGCTGGGAGTTGACCCTGAGACCTTGGAGGTCGACGAGCCATCTGTCCCCACCATGAGTGACTCCGACTTGATGTCCCTGCTCGGATAGCCTGCCAAAGTGCACGACGACCCCACGCCGCGATTGGTGTTCCCGGACACCACTGTGCTGATCAATTTTGCCCTCGTTGACGAAATGCCGCTGCTTGGGCAGTTGGTGGCGAACAACGGCTCTTGGTGCGGCACGGTTGCCAGCGAGTGCGACGACCAGGCATCCAAGCAAGGGCTACCGCACATGCGCGATGCGCACGATATCTTTGGCGAGCCCTTGCGGTTGGAGACACCAGCGGAGTTCGTGAACTTCAGGCTGAATCAGGACTTCTTTCGGCAGGCATCCACCAACCCTGATGCCACTCATGCTGGAGAATCGGAGACCTTGGCCATTCTTACCTCACGAAGCATCAAGTCCGTGGTGGTTTCGGATGATGAGGGCGTTCCCCTTCGGCTCGCCAATTTGGATGTGAGTCCGACCATCCAAGCAACCACCTCGTGGCACTTTTTTCGTGTGGCCTACTGGAAGGGACACATCACTGAGACGCGCCTCTGGGAGATCCGCCGTATCTTGCTGGGCAAGAAGCGGGGTTGCCCCGACGAGGTTCGTGATCGTGCGCGATTCGCTGAATGGATAAAACCACCCTCCTGATCCAGCTGGGCGTCGGAATGCCAGCGCTATAGCGGAGGGTTCAGCAACCGTACCAGCGATCATGCCCGAACGAAGCGATCGGTTCATTGACCTGAGTTGCACACGTCTAGTGGCTTGGGCGTCTGAGTATTCTTGAGGTTTCGTCGGGATGGTTCGGCGATGAGGTGTTGGTCTGCGATGCTGATGGTGATGCCACCCCAACCTCAGCGAGGGTCTCCACCGCGTCACGCTTCGACCCGGGTTTGATGATCCGCGCCATCACCAACTGCTCGAACATTGATGAAGTGCTACACGTTTCGTCGCTGTCCACGAAACGTGTAGCACTCCAGGTGTTGTTGATACGCTCATTCCCGGCTGCTGCTCTGTGGATGCCATAGTGGTTGCATGAAGCACTCTCCTGAAGCGGACCTGTCGCCGGTTCGATTGCCCCGAGTACCCAAGCCGCAGCTGCCAGGCGGTTCCGTGGATCGCTATCCCGAGCTTGCGGCACCAAGGCAAGCGCTCGATCAGCTACGCATCGATCATCTGGAACTTGCCGCGCAGTCACTGATGGCTGCTGAAGGCAACCTTTACCTGCCCGACCTGATCGTCACTGCCATGATCCAGCGGAGCTACGGGGTGGTAGACGCGCTCATCGACGCAGTGGACACGTACAACATCCACGTAGCTGCCCCGTTGCTGCGCCTTCAGCTCGACACGCTGTTCCGAGCGCATTACATCGCCAGCGGAGCCGACGTCGACGACATCACCATGAGGCTCCTGCGAGGCGAGGAGTTTCGCAAGATCAAGGATGCTGATGGCAAGCCCTTGAACGACTATCGACTCAAAGAACTCGCAGCTCAGACCCACGCTTGGGCATTGCCCGTCTATGACGAGGCATCGGGCTGGGTTCATTTCTCTCTCAACCACATGCGTGCCACGACGCAAGCCGCAGATACGGACCGTTTTCACATGGGAGTACCACTGCGAGCAGACGTCATCCCCGAATCCCTCTGGCACGAAATCTACGGAGCGGCCATCCGAGCGACAACGGAACTGTTCGCTTATGTACGTGGCTGGGCGACCCGGAAAGGGATGCCTCCGGGGCAGGCACGAACGCTCAGTGATGTTCGTAAAGAGCGCACGAGAGACCAGTCCTCCAGCAAGCGACATTCGAGAACTTGCCGGGATCTCACGTCGTCATAGCTGGTTGCCGAGGTTGATGAGCCAAGTTGGCCCGCTGGCTGGCGCGTCGCCCGCGGGTCCGCTTCCACTTCACCCCGACCAGCTCGTCATGGTTGAACCTGGTCGAACGCTGGTTCCGGGAACTCACGGACAAGGAGGCTTATTCATAGGGTGTAGGCGAAGATGAGTCCGGTGACGGCTTGTATTGTGGTTTCAAAGTTGTATTGTGGTTTCAAAGGTGTTGTAGGGGCGGCGGTAATCAGTGTGGGGGACACGCCAGGTTTTGAAGTTCGCGATGACACGTTCGATAAGATAGCGGACGCGGTTGATGGTTGTGTTGTTTCTTTTATCGGTGTCGGTGAGTTCACCGTGGGTGGGTTTCTTCATGGGGGTGATCATTCCCAA
>CAJPNZ010000170.1 GCA_905372155.1 Propionibacteriaceae bacterium | reverse complement strand
CCCGGTCCCTTCCGAGGCGCAGCTGGCGGAGCAGTTCAAGGTCAGCAGGATGACCGCGCGACACGCGCTGGAAACCGTCCGCGCCACGGGACGGATCGAACGACGCAAAGGCGTCGGCAGTTTCGTCGCTCCCGCTTCCCTGCACCGGAGCGAGTCGGTGCTGCGGTCCTTCAGCGACGAGATCCGGCGCCGGAACGGCGAGCCCAGCTCGGTCGTCGTCGAACAGGGGCTCGTGGTACTACCCAGCCAGGCCCTCCTGATGGGACTCGATCCGCACGAGCCCCTGGTGAGGATCGACCGGGTCAGATGCTCCGACGGGATTCCCGTGGCCAAGGAAGTCAGTCATCTCCCCGGGAAACTCAAGGCGATCCTGGGTGAAGACTTCGCGACGGCCTCCCTACACGAGGTCCTCCGTGGGCTCGGCATCAGCCCGGCCCGCGCCACGGGATACATGACCGCTCGCCTGGCCACACCCGAGGAGTGTGAACTGCTGCGTCAGGATCCCCCGGCCGCGCTGCTCGTGGAGACCCGCACCGTCACCGACGCGAAGGGCGAGATCATCGAGAGCACCGAGACCGCCTACGTCGGTTCCCGCTGGGCCATGGCCACGTCGGCCGCGGTGCTCCCCTGACCCTCAGGCTGTCGCGACCGCCAGGAACATCGGGAAGTCCTGGCGTTCGCCATCGACCTCCTTGCCGACCACCCCGGCGTCGTGGAAGCAGATGTCGTGGTATCCCGCCTGCTCCAGCCAGCCACGCAGCTCGTCGCGGCAGAAACCGTGATGACCGTGGAAATCGACGGCCGTGGCGTGGTAACGCTTCGCCGCGTCGTGGTCGAGGTCGGCGATCACCACCACACCGCCCGGGGTCATCGCCCGGCGCAGCGACCTCAGCAGGGCCGGCACGTCGTCGACGTGGTGGAGGAACATCTGCGCCAGCGCCAGCTCGTAGGGTCCGCCCGGGATCTCCTCGGACAGGTCGGCCACAGCGGCACTCCAATCCCCCAGCCCCTCGGATGTCAAGGCCTTCGACGCGACCTCGACCATCGCGGGCGAGGCGTCCAGCAGGGTGGTGGGCCCGAGCACGTCGTGCAGGCAGCGGGCCAGCATACCCGTCCCGGAGCCCAGCTCGACGGTCACCGGATGCCCGTCGAGGGGCACCACCGAACGCACCACGGCAGCGACCCTGCGGACCCTGGCCATCCGCTCCAGGTCGTCGTCCCAGGTGGCGGCCCGTTCGTCAAAATCTTCGCCCATGGCCTGAGCCTACCGGGCGGGTTCGGCGGCCCGCTTCGGGATCAGGTGGACGACCGCGACGATCACCGCTCCGACCGCGAGGCCGAGCACCGCGGAGCAGGCGGTCTCCACCACCCATTCCAGGGTCTCGCCGGCCACCGGCACCGACGCGGTGGCGTGGGCCAGGCCGTGGACCAGCCCCAGGGGCGCACCCCAGCCGAGCTTGGCGGCGCCGTCGAGGAGGATGTGCCCGCCCACCCACAGCATGGCGGCGATCCCGATCACGGACAGCGCGGCCAGCAGCTTCGGCATGGCGGCCACCAGGAGGCCACCGAGCGCACGGCCCGCCCCCTTGCCCTCCTTCAGTTTCAGGCCCACGTCGTCCATCTTCACGATCAACGCCACCACACCGTAGACCAGCGCCGTGATCAGGATCCCGACCAGCGCCAACGTGATCGCGCGGCGCCAGAAACCCTCCTCGGCGAGGGAGTTCAGGGAGATCACCATGATCTCCGCGGACAGGATGAAGTCGGTGGTGATGGCGCCGCCGACCAGGGTGTTCTCGTCCTTCTCGCCGCGATCCGCGGCCGGTTCTTCCTCGCCGTGGTGCCCGGAGACGGCCTCCCAGACCTTCTCGGCGCCCTCGAAACACAGATAGGTGCCGCCGAGCATCAGGATCGGGGTCAGGATCCAGGGAATGAACTGGCTCAGGGCCAGCGCCACCACCAGGATGATCGCCTTGTTCCGCAGCGATCCTTTTGCGATCCGCCAGATGATCGGCAGCTCCCGGGCCGGGCTCAGGCCTGTGACGTAGCGGGGGGTGACGGCGGCGTCGTCGATCACGACCGCCATTGCCTTGGTGCTGGTTGCGCTGGTCAGTTTCGCGATCATCGCCACGTCGTCCAGCAGCGCGGCCAGGCCTCCGGCCATGTGTTTCCTCCAACTTTTCGGGTCGTCAAAGAAGGTAGCATCCCGGCCATCCATCCCCGCCGGCATTACCATGCGACGCCATGAGCAACCTGCGTCTGATCTCCCACAACGTCAACGGCATCCGCGCCGCCCTGCGCCGGGGCCTGCACGAGTTGTGGCGACGCGAGGAGGCCGACGTCCTGTGTCTGCAGGAGGTGCGCTGCCGCCTCAGGGACCTGCCCGCCGGCGCCTTCGCCGGGCATCACGTCGCCTGGTCCATCGGCGAGCTGGCGGGTCGCAACGGCGTGGCGGTCCTGACCCGTGACGCGCCGGAGCGGATCGCCACCCTCGACGGCACCGCGGTGATCGTCGCGCCTGACGGCACACCCACCGAGTCGGAGGTGGAACGGGTGGGCAACCGCGACCTGGCGGCCTTCGCCGGTGAGGGCCGCTACGTGGAGGTGGACCTGGCCGGGCTGCCCATCCGCGTCGCCTCCCTCTACCTGCCCAAGGGCGCCGTCCCGGAGCACCACGCCCGGAAACCCGAGGAGGCCGACACCCCGAAGTACGAACGGAAGATGAGGTTCCTCTCGGGTCTGGCGCGTCACCTGACCCGGGCCCGCAGGTCGGCGGCACAGGCCGGGCGCGAGTACGTGATCGTCGGGGATTTCAACATCGCCAACACCCGGCACGACCTCAAGAACTGGCGTTCCAACCAGCGCACCGACGGTTTCCTGCCCGAGGAACGCGACTGGTTCACCGCCCAGCTCGGTCCCCGCAGGCTGGTCGACGTGGTGCGTTCCATGCACCCGGACCAGGACGGCCCCTACTCGTGGTGGTCGTGGCGGGGCCAGGCGTTCGCGAACGACACGGGCTGGCGCATCGACTACCACCTGGCGACTCCGAAGCTGGCGCGGGCGGCGGTCAGGGCGGAATCGCTGCGCGAGGCCGACTACGACTCCCGGGTCAGCGACCACTGCCCCGTCGCCGTGGACTACGACCCGACCAGGCTCTCCTGAGAAGCCTTGGCGTCCCATCTCTGGGTGAGTTCGTGGGCCTTCACGGATTCCCAACCAGCCCAGATCAGCAGCAACGCGACCAGCCAGGTGCCGTTGCGGACCGCGAAGACCATGGCCTCGTAGGCCAGCAGAACCGCGGAAATGATGATCGCGATCCGGAGCCGGCGGGTACTGGGGCGGGTCATTGGGAACAACACCCCTCCCCACAGCAGGTACCAGGAGTGGAGGGCCGGGAGGGTGAACGCCGACAGCAACAGCCCCCAGCCGGTGAAGTTGAGGGGGCGGCGTCCGAGGTGCCGGAGAGCCAACCACACGATCCCGATGGCGCAGACCAGGAGCCCGAGGGAACGCATCGCACCCACGGCCGCCTTGCCGCCCTGGTCGATGCCCGCCTGGTTCAGGAGGTACTCGACGGCCTCGCCCAGCAGGTTGAACGGTGAAGCGCTGGTGACCTTGCCCGGGACGTCGACCGCGTTCACCCAGCCGAACCCGAGCCCGGTCACGACGCTCAGCAGCGCGAACACCGCCACCGAGACGGCCAACGACGCCAAGGCCCGGGCCGCGGCGACGGCCAGGGGACGGAGCTTCCAGGAGGTCCAGGGG
>CAJPNZ010000169.1 GCA_905372155.1 Propionibacteriaceae bacterium | reverse complement strand
CACACCCCAAACGTGTCTGGGGGCACAACCACACCCACACAAAAACACACAGATGTGTCCGTCCCGCAGGGGCTGGTTTCCTGGAGCATTCCCTGTAAACTTGAGGCCCGGGTGACCGATCCCGGGCGTCACACAGGCAAGGGAGCCTTGAGTATGGAACGGATGTCTGGCCTTGGCGGAGGCGGCACGTCGAATGTGTCATGCCCCGGTCGCGTGCTCGGCAAGGAGGGACGATGAGCTTCCACAAGAGCGGTAGCCCAGCGGCCATCGCAACGGAGGTCGCGAGTCTTTTCTGGCTGGCCGATGCGGCGGGCGGTGCCGCTGTGGCTGAAGTGGTGAATCGTGGGCAGTCGTGGCTGGAAACTCGCCGTCTCGCTCACGGAACCCCGAGTCCCGAGGATGCCGCCCGGTTCGGGAGGCACCTCGCAAGAACCCACGCGGCCGGCGCGCCGCACTGGGGTGCGCCCCCACCGGGACTGCGCGACACCGATGCGCGGCTGGCGGAGCTGCCGGCTCCCGTCAGTCGTACCCCCAGGTGGAACAGCTGGGGTGAGTTCTACGCCGAGGCGCGGTTGCGTCCCTACCTGAGGTTGGCGGAGGTCCCCCGGGAAGCCAGGTTGGTGCTGCACCGGGCGATTGACCTGGTTGCGGAGGGGCGTTTCGATGCGCCCCAGCCCGCGCTTGTCGGGGGTGTCGCGAGGATCCACGGGGATCTCTGGGCCGGGAACGTGATGTGGGCCATCACGCCCGGTGGTAGGGGCACGACCGGGACGTTGCTCGACCCGTCGGCCCATGGCGGTCACGCCGAGACGGATCTGGCGGAACTGGCTCTCTTCCGGGCGCCGCATCTGGATTCCATCATCGCCGGCTACCAGGAGGTCAGTCCGTTGGCCGATGGGTGGCAGCACCGGGTTTCCGTGCACCAGTTCCACATGATGCTCGTTCATGCCGCTCTCTACTCCGGGAATTACATTCCCCAGGCCCTCACCCTGGCGCGGCGACTCAGGGGCGATGCGGAGCGGAGCAGGCAGCCGGTCAGGCTCGGTACCGCCGACCTCGCCAGCTGATCACCGGACCCGGGGGTAGTCCTCGGGTGGGATGCCGACCCCGACGGGGAACTCCTCCTCGGGGGCATCCATGACCTCGATCCCCTCGTCGATGGGATCGGCGAGGGTGTAGTCCTCCTCGAGGCTGATCGAGAGCTGCTGTCCCTTCGGTTCGAGGGGGCTTCGCAGGATGCCGTCGTGTTCCTTGGTCATGCTGAACTGGGGCGCGATGATGTGTCCCGCGTTGACGCGTGGCTCTGCGGCCGGTTCCGGATCGGAGAGCCCGGCGGTGACGGGAACCTCGTCGACCTCGGTTTCGTCGATCAGCAGGTCGGCGTTCGAAGGTGTTGCGTCGCGCCGCGAGTCGGGGGTGTCATCGCCCTCCTCGGCTTCGAAGGGCTGGGCGATCGGTGCGGTGATCCTCGGGATGTCGGGGATGGTCGCGTCGTCGTGGTGTGCTGTGACGGGATAGGCCGGTGTCGTGGGGGTGAGGTATTCCGTTTCGGGGATGTCCAGGGGGGCGGTGAAGGAAGGGGCTTCCGGTGCCGGACCGGTTGCGATGAGCCGGGCGAAACTTCCGGTGTCGGTGAGAGCCGACAGATCGTCGGCCCCGTTGGGTCGGGGAGCCGGGGCCTCCTTGATGACGGGGATCAGACGGGTCGCCGTGACTGCCTCCGCATCGTCCGGCTCGGGCCACGCCGTGGTGGTGGCGCTCTCCGGTTTCTTCTCGGGACTGGCCGTTTCCCGTGCCTTCCAGGCGGCGGTGAACTCCTCGAAATCGGTGAAGGTGGGTTCCGGAATCAGCGGGATCAAGCGGGTCTCGGTTTCCTCCTCGTCCTGCTCGGGTTCCTCCGGTTTCTTGTCCTCGGTGGGTTCCTCGTCCTCCTCGTTCAGCTCCTCGTCCTTCTCGTCGTGGTCCGGGATCTCCACCTCGTGTTCGACGGCGGCGGTGGGGGCGAGCTGCTCGTGGGAGTGAACCTCCTGTTCCTCGTCGGTTCTCTCGTCCACCGGCTCGGCATCCGTCGCCTCCGCGGTTGCGCCCTCCTCGGCCGCGTCGGTCGGTTCGGTCTCTTCGGCCGTATCGGCGTCGGTTTCTGCCGTTTCCTCGGTGGGTTCGGGTTCGGTCTCCTTGTCCTGCTCGGGTTCGGTCTCCTTGTCCTCTTTGGCGGGTTGCATGCTGGGGAGGGTGCTGGATGCGAACGCGATCGGGGTTTCCTGCGCGGTTCCGGTGCCGGGGCCGATCGTCTGCCAGGGATCTTCCTTGATGACTTCGGTCTCTCCGGTTTCCTCTTCGACGTTTTCCTCCTCGGCATCGACCTCGGGAGCCGGAGTGGGAGCGGTCTGGTCACGCCCGGTGGCGAGCATGGCCTGGAGTTCCGCGGCCTCTCGGCGGGCCCGGCAGAGATCGTCCTCCAAGGATTCGATTCGCTCGATGAGGGTCGGCATCGTCTTGTCCCAGGCGGTTGTGGCGCGGTTCTCCAGCCGGGCCATGTCGATTTCCTGTTTGTTGATCTTCTCCTCCAGCTCGACCACCTGGCGACGGGCCTGTTCGGCGTCGCTGATGTGCTGGTCTGCCTCCTGTGCGCGGGTTTCCGCCTCGGCGGCGCGGGTCTCGGCGGCGCGGGCCACCTGGTCGGCCTCCGTGGCTCGGGCCTCCGCCTCGGAGACGCGTTGATCGGCCTGTGTGACCTGCTGACCGGCCTCCTCGACCTTCGCCTCTGCCTCCTCGACCTTTGCCTCCGCCTCCTGGGCCTTGGCCTCGGCCTCGCGGGCGCGCTGGTTGGCCTCCTCGATCCTGGCCTCGGCCTCCCGGGCCTTGGCCTCGGCGTCGTTGGCGCGGGTTTCCGCCTCCAGCAGTCGCGGATCGGCCGCCTCGGGTCCGGGCGCGGGGGGTGTGGCCTGATCGGCGATCCGGGGGATCATGTGGGTGTCGACGGTGGAATCGTCGGAGACGGTGCGGTCGTTGAGGAGGTCGGGTTGGGGAGTTCCCGCCTCGGCGGGGGTGGTGGTGCCCGTGGCTGACGGGCTGGGTGCGAAGGGTGACGGGCTCGACACCGGCTGTCGCGAATCGGGCGTGGAGGCCACAACGATCGGGGAGGAGGACTGCGCGGCGACGGGAGCTGCCTGTGTGGTCACGGGAACCGCGCGGGAGGTGAGGGGCGTGGGTTCTTTGTTCTCATCGGTCCCGGAGGTCTTCAGCGCATCCGCCTCTGGTGTCGGCGGCGTCGGCTTCGATTCCTGTTCGGCGGTCAGTTTCGCACGGGCGGAACGCTTTCCGAGCACCCACCCCAGGAACAACGCCAAACCGACGCACACGACAAGAATTGCCGCCAGTTCAATGGCCAGCAGAAGATATCCGTTCATGATCTACCTTTCCCCTCGTTGCACGAACGTCACTCGCCGGTTCGCTGCTTGGCCTTCCGGAGTCGAATTCGATTCCGCGGGTTCCGTGTCGGCTTTTCCGACTGCCACCAGTTGGTCGCGATTCGCCCCCGCCGCGACGAGGGCGTCGACCACGCGCTGCGCGCGTTTCTCCGACAGCTCCCTCCGGAAAGCCGGAGAACGACCGTTGTCCGTGTGCCCGTCGACCTCGACGGTTACATCCGGATTGGCCTGGAGCCAGACCGCCAGTTCGATGATCTTGGTTCGCTCGCTGGACGGAACTTCTGACTCCCCGCCCTCGAATTTCACCACCGACTTCGGCATCTTCTTGGGGGCCGGACTGGGGGAGACCGTCGGTGC
>CAJPNZ010000168.1 GCA_905372155.1 Propionibacteriaceae bacterium | reverse complement strand
TCTGGGGGCTGGGCTGGGTTTTCCGCCCTCCGATAGCGTGGATGCGAAGCCCGTAGCGAGACCCCACCGGGAGAGGCCAGGAGATGACCGCACCGACCACCAGCTACCACCTGCGGCCGCACAGAGGTTGGCTCAACGACCCGAACGGCATGACCTTCCGCGACGGGGTGTGGCACGTGTTCTTCCAGCACAACCCGGCCGCCCCGGAACACCGGCGGATCGCGTGGGGACACGCCGTCAGCGACGACCTGGCGAACTGGCGGTTGCTGCCCGTCGCCTTCGGACCCACCCCCGGCGGCCCCGACGCCTTCGGCTGCTGGTCGGGGGTGTTCCTGCCCGGCCATGAAAGACCCGGGGTGGTCTACTCCGGAGTCACGGACGAATCGGGGGCCTCGACGGTGTGCCTGCGCTGGGGCAGCCCCGACCTGGTGACCTGGGACGCGCCCGTCGTCGTCGCGCCCACCCCTGACCTGGACGACATCGCCGTGATGCGCGACCCGTTCGTCTTCGAACTCGACGGCAGGCCCCTGGCGATCCTCGGGGCGGGCCGCCGCGACGGCACCCCCGTCGTGCTGCTGTTCGACCGGCAGAACGAACTGGCGTGGCGCTACCTGGGGTTGTTCGTCGCCGACGACCCGGTGCTGGCGGCCGCCGCCACCGCCGACATGTGGGAGTGCCCGCAGCTGTTCCGGCTGGGGGAGAGCTGGGTGCTGCTGGTCTCCGTCCTCGACGGGGACCGGCTCGCCGGGGAACTGGCGGCGGTGGGAAGACTGGAGGCCGACGGGGCGCGGCCGCGGTTCGTCGCCGAACACGCGAACCTCCTCGACGTCGGCCCCGACCTCTACGCCGTGCAGGCCACCGTCGCCGACGGGGAGCCGCTGCTGATCGGCTGGGTGCGGCAGCAGGCCCAGGACCCGGCCGTCCGCGACCACGCCGGCTGCCTCAGCCTGCCGCGTCGCGTGAAACTGGTGAGTAATCGGGTCGTGAGTTTCGTCGACCCGGGGGCGACCGAGGCGCTGGTCGGCTGCTGGCGTCCCCTCGGCGCGGGTGAGACGTCGCTGGCGGAGCGGCGCTGGGCGCTGCGGGTCGCGGGCGACGGGGTGCGGCTGACGCACCCCAGCCACGGAGTCGTCGAGGTGCCGGACGGGTCGCAGGTGTGGGTGGACGGAGCGGTCCTGGAGCACTACCCGAAAGACGGCGTCCCGGGCACGTGGCGATCCGACGAACCCTGGACCCTGACCACACCGGAAGGAGCCCGGGTGCAGGTCGCCGAGGCGGTCCCGACCGTTCCCCAAGCCGGTTGATCAGGTGCGTGAAGAGGCGCCCGAGGTGCCGGACGTCCGACAGGGTTGCGCCGAGGTGTGTACTGGTGGCTCTGGGCGTATTGTTCCGGCGCCGTGGAGGACAGGGCTGGCACCTGGAAGCAAATGGTAGAAAGTGTGCGCGCAAAGGTAGAATCATGCCATGAGCCTCAACATCAAGGATGAGCGCATCCATGACTTGGTGCGCGAGGCCGCTTCCAGGACTGGCCTCAGCCAGACGCGGGTGGTGGAGAAGGCGATTACGGATCTGCTCGGGAAACTGGATGCCGAAGGTGCTCACTCTGGGCTGGATGAACTGCTGGAGCGGGTGTACCTGGAGCTGAGCGCGACGGAGGGGCCTTTGGACTTCGATTCCCTGTACGACCCGAGCACGGGACTTCCCCGATGATCGTGGATCCGTCGGCCATCGCGGCAATCCTCCTGAGAGAGCCGGAAGGAGAGCATTTCCGCGCAGTGCTCGAGAAACACGGTGCGCTCATGTCTGCCCCGAGTTATCTGGAGCTGGCGATAGTACTGGCGAGCAAAGGCGTATCCAACGCAGGTCCAACGCTGGATGCTGTTCTATCGGGTCTTGGTGTCGACGTCGTGCCGTTCACGCCTCACCAGGCCCGACTGGCCCAGGAAGCCCACCAGAGATTCGGACGAGGCAGCGGACATCCTGCGAAGTTGAACTTCGGCGACTGCATCACCTATGCGCTGGCAAAGGATCTGGGCGAGACCCTGTTGTACAAGGGAGACGATTTCGGCCACACGGATCTACAGTTCGCAACGTGAAACACCACATGTCGTTGCGCGCTCATCGCACCGGAGCAGTTCGGGTCGAACTGGAAGTGAGGTAGTTCGTGGTCCACGACCCCGATGGTTACTCCTTGCGGACCCAGGTGTGGGTGGACGGAGCGGTCCTGGAACACGATCCGACAAGCCGGCCCGGCTGTAGCGCAGCGCCCTCGGGTCGGTGGTCGCTGTAGGGTCGGCGCATGCAGATCATTGTTTCGCGGGCGGAGCTCCCCCCGACCGTCGATGGCGTTGCCTGCGCGGATTCACCCTGCTGCCGCGTCGCGGGGGTCTCCCGGTGACGGCGGAAGCCCTGGAGCCCGGCAGGAAAGCGACCCTGCAGCGACGGATCAGGATCGTCGTCGCGCTCACGATCACCTGGAACGTCGTCGAGGCCGTCGTCGCCCTCGCGGCAGGGGGTGAGGCGTCGTCCGCCGCCCTGATCGGATTCGGCCTGGATTCGGTTGTGGAGGTGCTCTCCGCGGTGGCGGTTGCCTGGCAGTTCGCCTCGTCCGATCCCGAACGCCGGGAGAAAACGGCGCTGCGGGTGATCGCGATCTCCTTCTTCGCCCTGGCGGTCTACGTCACCACGGAGGCCGTCCTCTCGCTGATCGGTGTGCGCGAACCGGAGCACTCGACCGTCGGAATCGTGCTCGCCGCACTGAGCCTGGTGGTGATGCCGTTCCTGAGCTGGTTCGAGCGACGCTGCGGACGTGAGCTCGGCTCGGCCTCCGCGGTCGCCGATTCGAAGCAGACCCTGATGTGTTCCTACCTCTCGGCGGCGTTGCTGGTCGGTCTGGTGCTGAACAGCTTGCTCGACTGGACTTGGGCCGATCCAGTGGCGGCTCTGGTCATCGCCGGATTCGCTGTTCGTGAGGGCGTCGAGGCCTGGCGTGGAGACGCCTGCTGCGCAACACCCGCGGCCGCCCTGAGCAGGGGAGGCGACACCCCCTGCGAGGACGACTGCGGGATGCGTGAGACGCAGTCGCCATAGCCCGCGGGTCCCCTAGGGTGAGGTCATGGCGATCAGCGACGCGTGGCGTGACCGACTTCTGGGCAGCCTCCTGGGGTTGGCGGTGGGCGACGCGTTGGGTACCGCCGTCGAGTTCCAGGCCCGCGACTCCTTCCCACCCGTGACCGGGATGACGGGCGGCGGGGTGTTCGATCTCGCGCCCGGGCAGTGGACCGACGACACATCGATGGCGCTGTGTATCGCAGCGAGCCTGATCGAGACCGGGGCCTACGATCCCCGCGACCAGCTGGCCCGGTTCGTCCGCTGGTACCGCGACGGGTACCTCAGCAGCACGGGCCGGTGTTTCGACATCGGCAACCAGACCCGCGCCGCCCTGGAGGAGTTCGAGGCAACCGGCGAGCCCTACCGCGAGGCGGTCGGTGGGATGAGCGCGGGCAACGGCTCGTTGATGCGCCTGGCGCCGGTCGCGATGGCCTTCTGCGACGACCCCGAGGCCGCGGGACAGTTCTCCTCGGATAGTTCCCGCACCACCCATCCCGCCGTCGAATGCGTCGAGGCGTGCGGGGCCTACGGCAGATTGATCGCGGCCGCCGTTGGGGGTGCGTCGCGCACGGAGCTGTACGTGCTGGCCGCCGACCTGGCCGAGCAGATGACCAACCCCGGGTTGGCGACGATCCTGCGCGGCTCCTACCGGGTCAAGGAACGCGACGAGATCTCGTCGTCGGGATACGTGCTGCACAGCCTGGAGGCGGCGCTGTGGGCCTTCGCCAACACCGACGACTTCCTCGAGGGGGCGCTGCTGGCGGTGAACCTGGGCGACGACGCTGACACCGTCGGGGCCATCTACGGGCAGCTGGCGGGGGCGCTGTACGGGCGCAGCG
>CAJPNZ010000167.1 GCA_905372155.1 Propionibacteriaceae bacterium | reverse complement strand
CAAGTTCTCCACCTACGCCACCTGGTGGATCAAGCAGGCCATCACCCGGGCCATGGCCGATCAGGCCCGCACCATCCGCATCCCCGTCCACATGGTGGAGGTCATCAACAAACTGGCCCGCGTGCAGCGACAGATGCTGCAGGACCTCGGTCGGGAACCAACCCCGGAGGAGCTGGCGAAGGAACTCGACATGACCCCGGAGAAGGTCGTCGAGGTCCAGAAGTACGGGCGCGAACCCATCTCCCTGCACACCCCGCTCGGCGAGGACGGCGACTCCGAATTCGGTGACCTCATCGAGGACTCCGAGGCGGTCGTGCCCGCGGACGCGGTGAACTTCACCCTGCTGCAGGAACAGCTCAACGACGTCCTGGACACCCTCTCCGAACGGGAGGCGGGTGTGGTCTCGATGCGTTTCGGGCTCACCGACGGCCAGCCGAAGACCCTCGACGAGATCGGCAAGGTCTACGGGGTGACGCGGGAACGCATCCGCCAGATCGAGTCGAAGACCATGAGCAAGCTGCGGCACCCGTCACGTTCCCAGGTGCTTCGCGACTACCTCGACTGAACAGCGGCCGCCTGCACGTGGGGGCATGTTAAGGAGAGAACTTGCGAGAGAATCCACGTTCCTTCGAGGACGACACCCCGACCGTGGAACTGCCTGCCGTTACGGCTCCACTGCCTCCTGTGCAACCGTTTCCTGCCCAACAGCAGCGGGTTCCTGCTCAGCCACCCACGACTCGGGTGCAGCCGCGGGTGAGTTCGTGGGCCACACCGACCGAGGTCGATGCCGTGGCCATTCCCGTTTCCGAGGGGCGAGCCCCGGGTCCCCCGGTCGAGTCGGACAAGGAACGCCGTCGACGCGAGATGAACGAGTACCGACTGGCGGTCTGGGAACGGAGGTTCGTGGCCTGCGTGCGCTGGCTGTACTCGCGGGCCAGGACGGCGGTTTACATAACGGCTGTCGTGGTGCTCCCGGGACTGCTGTTGCCGCCCATCAGGGGATACCTCAACTGGGTCATGGTCGCGAACCTGGCCTTGGTGGGTTTCGTCGCGGTCTCCCTCGTGGCGGGGGAGGTGACCAGTCGGAGACCGCAGTGGTCCTGCATGCTCGGTGCCCTGTTCCGGCTGCTGCTGGTGGGTGGGTTCGCCATCGCCTGCGGATACGTCAGCGAGGCCGACCCGTGGAAGGAGACGCTCGCCTCGCTGCTGGGCTTCGCCAGGCCCGTCTGGTTGCAGATCCAGGCCTTGCTGGACTACGCATCCCTCGATCACGCCGTCTTCATGTGGCTGGGCGTGCTGCTGGCGCACCGAAGTCTTGGAATCCTGGCCGAGGGGGGACGCATCCACCTGGAGGGCACATCACGTTTCGGAGCCAGACCCGGCTGGAGCCTGAAGGACTACTACATCGGTCCGGATCCGCGCAAACAACAGGGATGGGCGGATGCCCCCGCCATCTTCGCCTACCGCCGGGCGATGCTCCGTTTCTACCTGGGGCGTTTCTGGGTGCTGCTCAACAGTGTCTACATCATTGTCCTGATTTTCCTGATCGCCTCGGCGTGACGGGTCACCGGGTCCGGACCCGGACCGCGGCAATGGCCTTGGCGACGGCCTCCAGGTTGCCGTCGTTGAGGGCCGCGACGCACATCCGGCCCTTCTCGGTGCCGTAGATGCCGTGGTCGCGGCGCAACGCGAGCATCTGGTCCCGGGTCAGACCCGAGTAGCTGAACATGCCGGCCTGCTGGGCGATGAAGTCCATGTCCCCGACGTCCTCGGACCGCAGGGCCTCTACGAGGCGGATCCGCATCCGCTTGATGCGGTCGCGCATCCGGCCGAGTTCCTGCTCCCACGAGGTCCGCTGGGTGGGGTCGCCGAGTACCTCGGCCACGATGGCCGCGCCGTGGGTGGAAGGGTTCGAGTAGTTGGTGCGGATGCAGATCTTCACCTGCGACAGCACGCGGGTGGCCTCCTCCGCGTCCCGGCAGACGATGTGCAGGGCGCCTACGCGTTCGCCGTAGAGCCCGAAGGACTTCGAGAACGATGTGGAGACGAACACCGGCAGTCCGGCCTCCGCGAAACGGGAGATCACGGCCCCGTCCTCGGCCACCCCGGCTCTGAAACCCTGGTAGGCCATGTCGAGGAACGGGATCATCTCACGATCCGTGATGACCCGGATCACTCGGCCCCACTGCTCAGGGTTGAGGTCGTAACCGGTCGGGTTGTGGCAGCAGGCGTGCAGCACCACGACGGTGCCCGGCTGTGCCGCCTCGAGGTCCGCGATCATGCCCTCGAAGTCGATGGTCTTGGCCTCGGCGTCGTAGTAGCGGTACGCGCCGACGGTGAAGCCGGCGCGGGTGAAGATTGCCCGGTGGTTCTCCCACGACGGATCCGAGATCAGGACGGGGGCGCCGGGGCTCAGGGTAGTGATGAAATCGGCGCCGACTCTCAGCGCGCCGGTGCCACCGAGACTCTGCACCGTTGCGATGCGGCCCTGCGTGACGGCGGGCGAATCGGCGCCGAAGACCAGCTCCCGCACCAGGCGGACGTAGCCCGGGAGCCCGTCGATGGGTAGATAGGCGTGTGGTTTCGCGGCCGCGGCCAGCCGGTCCTCGGCGGCGTGGACACATTCCATCAGTGGCAGCTGTCCGTTCTCATCGAGGTAGACACCGATCCCGAGGTTCACCTTGGAAGTGCGCTCATCCGCCTTGAACGCCTCGGTCAATCCCAGAATCGGATCGGCGGGGACCAGTCGGACGTGCTCGAAAACGGACATGCTTGGACCTCTTTCTGTTCAGCGTTCCAAGATTAGCGTTTCTCGTTTCCAGGGGCCGTGGTCCTGACCAAACCGCTCGCCCGTCTGGCCCGGGTCCCTATGGCCTTCCGCAGCGCCTCGGGAGAGCCGTACAGCTGGACCCCCGATTCGGCGCGGGTGACGGCCGTGTACAGCAGCTCCCGGGTCAGCAGTGGTGATCCCTGAGGGGGCAGGATCACGCTGACCCGCTCGAACTGGCTGCCCTGCGACTTGTGGATGGTCATGGCGTGCAGTTCCTGTGCCGCTTCCAGCAACAGCGGGTTCAGCAACTCCGCCTGACCGCCCCGGTCCACGGCGGCCAGCAGCCGTCCATCGCTGTCGACGATCACCGCCACATCGCCATTGCTGACCACATCCGAGTTGCGGGTGACGATCAATGGTTGCCCCGGGTACTGGCCGACCTCGGGTGCGTAACCGGGCAGCGTCGCAGCCAAGTGCCTGCGCACCGCCTGCTGCCAGTGCCCGGTGCCGAAGGACCCCTCCCGGTGCGCGCACAGCAACCGGTGCTGCTCCAGGGCCCGCACGGCCCGGTCGCCGTCACCTGCCAGCGCGGCGCCCCGGGCATCGCGGGCGGCGGCCTCGACGTCGGAGGCCAGCGCAGGCAGGTCGGTGAGCGACTCGGTGCCGCTGTATGGGGTGAGCGTGCACGTCGCCGATCGTTCCAGCAGCGCCAGGCAGCCGTCCGCGTCGCCGTCGCGGATGGAATCGGCCAGCCGGGCCACGTCGTCGAGGTTGCGGTGGCTGCCGCCGAGCCGCACCACGGCCGGCCCTCCCGGGGATGTGATCAGGTCCGGAGCGGCGGAGATGTCGGCAAGCACCGCCCCCGCCTCCACGGAGGCCAGCTGGTTCGGGTCGCCGATCAGGACCAGCCGGGTGGAGTCGGCCACCGCCTCCAGCAGCCACGACATCAGCGTGATCGACACCATCGACGTCTCGTCCACGATCACCACGTCGAAGGGCAACGGGTTCAGCGCGCCGTGGGTGTGTTCCGCGCGGCCCGGGACCACGCCGATGATCCGGTGCAGCGTGCCGGCGGTCAGGGCGACCCGTTCCGGGTACCGCAACCTGCCGCGCACCGCGGTCTCCAAGCGGGTGGCGGCCTTCCCGGTGGGGGCGGTCAGGGCGACGGTTACCGGTCCCCGGGGGGCGAGCGCATCGATGATCCGGGAGACCACCGTCGTCTTGCCGGACCCGGGACCGCCCGTTATGACGCAGGTGCGGGCCCTGGTGGCCGCCCGGACCGCGGCATCCTGGGTGG
>CAJPNZ010000166.1 GCA_905372155.1 Propionibacteriaceae bacterium | reverse complement strand
ATGGATATCTGCAACGGGGTCGGGCCGGGTGCGGTGGGGCGGCGGGAAGGTGCAGGTGCCGATGGCGATGGCGGGGATGCAACCGGTTCCTGCTGCTCCCGGGAGGCGCTGGTGCGTTGCTGCGAGGCCTTGGGGAGGGCGTCCAGCTTGTCCAGGTAGGAGATGACCACGTCCATCCTGAGGGTCAGACCGTCGATGGCCCGGACCACGTCGCGCAGGCTCGGTTCGGGGCCTGGACCGGTACTCGTCGGTTGTTCGTTCTTCTCCATCGTCGGAGCCTTTCCGGCTGTGCTGCGGGTTTCCAGCCTACGGTCCCCGGGAACGGCGGGGGAGAAGTTTCAACGAAAAGACGAGCCGCCTCGAAGCAGGTGGGCGGGCGTGCCGAAACCGTGGGGTCGCGGTGCGACCCGGCTGCCGGCTGCGGTTCGACGCCTACTACTCGGGTGGCCTGGACGGGAACGCCGCACCGACGGAGCCGATCGGGCTGTGCGACGACTGGGACCTGACCGAACGTCCCGTCGACCGGGGCTACGCCTCCTACGCCGCAGGGCACCTGCGGGACCTCGTCGCCCGCTACAACCCCGACGTGCTGTGGAACGACATCAACTGGCCGGACGCAGGCAAGGACTTCGGACCCGACGGCATCGGCATCGTGTTCGAGGAGTACTACGCCGCCAACCCGGAAGGCCTGGTCAACGACCGCTGGCAGGTGCCCCATCAGGACCACGCCGCCAGCGAGTACAAACACCTCCAGCAGCGCGAGAACGCCGCGGTGTGGGGGCACTGCCGCGGGGTGGGGTTGTCCTTCGGGTACAACTCCGTCGAAGGTCCCGAACACGCCGTGCCCCGCTGGAGCTGATGAAACACCTCGTCGACATCGTGTGGCGGGTCGGCCGGATGCCGCTGGAAGTGGGTCCGAAGGCCGACGGGACGCTGCCCGGATGGCAGTCGGAGATCCTCCGCGGCATCGGGCGCTGGATGCGGGTCGCGGGCAGGTGGCTGCCCGACCTCGTCGCCGACGGCGAACTGGAGGTCGAGGGCGCCTGGACGCGGCTGGGTCGCTCCGGGGACTCCCGCCTGCTGTTCATCGACGCCGATGTCCCCGTCGCCATCCCAGAGGGGAGGTTGCTGACCCCGGAGTGGGCATCCCTCGAGGGCGGAACCCTGACCTGTGCCGAGGACCGCCCGAGCCCCGGCGGTCGTGGAACTGACCTGAACCGGGTCCGTCGCACACCCCGGCCCCGTCCCGACGCAAACGCCTGTCTTCCGGTCGTCTCCGGTGGCAGGGATAGCAGGACTTCGGCCAACTCGTCCTCGTGGCGTCGGACTGTTGACAGCGCGTCCAGGTAGCCGGAGTTTGGTGCGGAGTACTACACGAGCGGATTCTGCGGCTTGCCGTCGACAC
This sequence comes from Propionibacteriaceae bacterium, assembly GCA_905372155.1. Taxonomy (GTDB): domain Bacteria; phylum Actinomycetota; class Actinomycetes; order Propionibacteriales; family Propionibacteriaceae; genus Arachnia. The sequence continues at coordinate 2,807 of CAJPNZ010000166.1, read as the reverse complement.
GGGGGACGTTCGCTTCCTGGGTCACTGACCACTGCTGCCGGCGAATGCTGAAGGCGTCGCTGTTCTCATCGGCAATCTGGAAGACGGTTTGTTCGGAGGCCTGTTCCCACGGGACTCCCAGGCCCGACAGCAGGAGATCTATGATGCTGGCGGAGTCTCGTACCGGAAGCAGCAGCGTACCCAGGGGCGTGGCAGACAGGGCTTTCTGGGCAGCAGGGTCGAGGGCATCTTCGACGCCGACGTCGGGCTGTAGGATGGTTTCGGAGTCGATGATCAGGGGTGGTTGCCGTATACACGATCACGTTTTCGTGATGAAGGTCGGTGGACCCCACAGGTCTGCAATTGCGGTCAGGACGCCGAAACGGTAGTAGGAGCGTTCGCAGTCCGCACGACCGAGGTCGGCCTTGCAGAGTCACATGCGCCTGTCAGCCGTGGCCACCACGTGATGCGGAGAGCGGCACGCGCCCGGCCAAGGAATGCGAAAGATCTGCGTCGAGCAGCCTCCAGGGCTTGGGTAGCCGCTCGGTGAGAACGAGGGAACGTGGTTTGTAGACGATCTGGTCACCTGAGGTGAGGTGGGGTGCCGGCCAGGGTCAGGGGATGGTCGTTATGCGGCATGGGGGGCTTTCCCCTGCTGGGCGGTGTCGTCCTGCTGATCGGCGTTGTAGAGGGCAGCGAAGTGCCTTCCCGCCCTGATCAGGTCGTCATGGGTGCCTGATTCGACGATTTGTCCGTTGTCGAGGACGTGGATGCGGTCGCAGGCGCGGATGTTGGTGAGTCGGTGGGCCAGAATGATCTGCGTGCACCCCAAGCGGGAGAGATGCTCGGTGACGATCTGTTCGGTCACCGTGTCGAGGGCGCTGGTGGCCTCGTCGAACACGACGATCCTCGGGTTGCGCAGCAATGCCCGTGCGATGGCGATGCGTTGACGCTGGCCGCCTGAAAAATTGGCTCCCTGCTCGCTGACCATCGTCTCGAAACCCATCGGCAATTTTTCGAGGAAATCGAGGAATGGCAGGCGCCGGCATCGTTCGATGGTCTCTTCCTTGCTCAGTTGCGTACCCAGACGCAGGTTGTCGACGATGGAGGCGTCATGAAGTCGTACGTCCTGCGGCACATACCCGATTTGTTGACGCAGCCGGTCGAGATCCCACTCGCTCACATCGGTGCCGCCAACCTTGACGTGTCCTCCAGTCGGTGAATGCAGGGCCGCCATCAGCAGCGCGAGGCTGCTCTTGCCCGAGCCGGAAGCTCCCACGATCGCCACTTTCTCGCCGGGTGCTACGTGCAGGGTCACGTCCTTGAGCACTCGTTCGTTGGCCCCCTGATATGCGAAGTCAACGCTTTCGATGTCTATGGTGGGCAGTATCAGTTCATCCGCCCGTTCACCGGACCTCTCCGGAGCGGTTTCGGTGATGTCGAGTACGCGACGCATCAGGCGGCATGCCTGGATGAATTCGTTCCAGCTGCCGGAAATCGTGGTGCTCAGGCCGAGCAATAAAGCACCTACTCCTTGGACTGCGACGGCCGCACCTATGCTGACGGCGCCATCCAGTGTGAGGACCACGCCGACGGTCACCAGCGCGAGTGGTCCGAAAACCTGCGTGGCACCCAGTGCGCCGCCGATGAGGCCATCCTGCAGCAGCATGCGACGGCGCATGGCCGACAGGGAGGCGTCATAGCTTTCTTTCCAACGGGCGAAGAACTCGTCGCGGTATCCGCCCATTTTGATGGCGGCTATCGAGGAGATCGCGTCGTACTCGATGGCCTGGCTCTTGCTGAGATGCGCGATCTCGGTATCCATGGCCTCGGATAGGGGTCGCTGCGTGGCTATGAGAAGCAGCAGGCAGAGAGTGAATACTCCCGCGGTGATGCCGCCGAGCAGGGGAGAAACCCAGAACACGTAGCCGATCATGACGGTGGCGATACCCATGTCGAGTACCCCACTGACGATGCGTGTCGACAGCAGATCGCGTACGGAGTTGACGCTTCCCATCCGGTAGAGCAGGTCGCCGACCTGGCGGGTGGAGAAGAACTTGTAGGGCAGCCGCAACAAGTGACGGAAGACGGTTTCCATCAAGTGGCCGCCTATGAGCATCATGGTGCGGGACAGCAAGAGTGTTCGCAGTGTTTGAAGACCGAAGTAGAGCAGAACTGCTGCCGGTGTCGCGGCCAGCATGCTCCAGAGTCGGTCGCCCGCGTTCGGCTGAGCGACGCTGTCGACCGCCCATTGGGTGGCGAATGGCATTGTCGCCGTGACGAGGTATCCGATGACGGCCAGGACCACGGAAAACGTCAGGGTGCGGCCAACCCCTTGTGGTATCAGGGGGAAACTGCGCCATTCGGACAGCAGGGCGCGCCGTTGGGGTTGAAAATCATCTCCCGGGGCGGCCAACAGGATGATTCCACTGAAACCCTCCTCAAGTTCGTCCCAGCTGATTCTGCGACGCCCCATGGCCGGGTCCATCAGGATGGCTCCACTTCGGGTGATGCGTTCCAGCACCACGAAGTGGTAGCCCTGCCAGAAGATGATGACAGGAACATCGAACACCTTCAGCGGCTCGACGCTAACCGCTTCGAGCATGCGCACCTGCATGCCGCGTTTGCCCAGCAGCTCGGCGAGCTGACCAACCGTTGCGCCGTCGCGCCCGACCTCGAGGTCCGTGCGCAGCTCGGTTATGGATTCCTGGCGGCCGTAAACGGCCAGCAGCGATGCCACGCAGCAGACGCCGCATTCGGTGGCCGCCACCTGGGCCGTGACGGGAACACGTCGTTTCATCGCGAATCTCCAAGGGCGGTTGGGGATG
>CAJPNZ010000165.1 GCA_905372155.1 Propionibacteriaceae bacterium | reverse complement strand
CCATGCTTCATTATCCCACCAAACCGTAAAGCTATTTAAACGCCACGCCACTAGGCTGTGAAAAATGCCCGTGTCCAAGTAGAAGTGGCGATCCGAAAGCGGAAGAGCAAGTTCGATCGTTTCGAGGCCGTCTCGTCCTGTCGCAAGGACTACAAAACGACGGTCGATACTGAAGTATTCTGTGAGAGCTGAACGGGCGAACGGATCGTCATCGATCACGAGGGTGGTGATGGGTGTGTTCATGAGGTACTTCCCCTCATCGGTAACCGGGCCCGAATCATCCCGTCAGCCCTGCTCGGGCCTGTTGCGAGTTCGCCTCTTGGTGGGGGTACGCGATTCATGTGGATGGCGGGATGTTTCGGGAGCGTAGTGATCAGGCCCATGGATGCCATGGACTTGTGGATCCGCTGGTCCTGAGGAAATCTGTCGCGACATATCTCGGCAGCTGGAGTGTGTCCCCAATTTTGCGTCATAACCATACCGGCGAATTCCATCGCTGCGAGGTTTTGATTTTGGTTGATCAAGCGATTCAAGACTGTTTTCACGGCACGGCTTCGGTGCAGCCGGCCCCGAGGCTTGGTGCAGCGTCTCTTGATATGTTCGGACATGTGGGCCGCCGTAGGGGCCGGCCCTTGGATGTCGGGAGAACAACATGAGCAAGCGGATCGGTGTGGGGGTCATCAGCCTCGGGTGGATGGGTAGGCTGCACGCGCGCAGCTACCGCGCCCTGGCGGAGCGCTATCAGGGACTGGGGGTCGAGGTGCGTCTCGTCGCCGCCTGCGACCCCGTGGCGGCGGCCCGCGACGAGGCTGTTGCGGCCCTCGGGTTCGAGCGGGCCTACGCCGACTACCGCGAGCTGCTGGCCGATCCCGAGGTCGACGTGGTGAGCATCTGCTCCCCGAACTTCCTCCACCACGAGATCGCCCTGGCCGCCGTCGCCGCCGGGAAACCGTTCTGGATCGAGAAACCAATGGGGGTCTCGGCGGCGCAGTCGCGCCAGATCGCGGAGGCGGCCGAGGCGGCCGGGCTGATCACCGCCGTCGGTTTCAACTACCGCCACACGCCCGCCATCGAACGCGCCCGGCAGCTCATCCGCGACGGCCGGATCGGGCGCGTCACCAACGTGCGGTGCTGGCTGATCGCCGACTACGGCAGCTCGCCCGAGGGGCCGCTGACCTGGCGTCACAGCCGCGACAAGGGCGGCTCCGGGGTCATCGGCGACCTCCTCAGCCACGGCGCCGACCTGGTGCAGTACCTCGCCGGGCGCATCGAGTCCGTGACCGCGACGTCGGCGCAGTTCATCCCCGAACGTCCCATCCCCACCAAGGCCGGTATCGGGCACTCCGGCTGGGAGGTCTCCGACGAGCTCGGCCCCGTCGAGAACGAGGACTGGGTGGCGGTGCTGGCGCGCCTCGAGGGCGGGGCCGTAGCGACCATGGAGGCCAGCCGGGTGGCGGTGGGGCCGCGCGCCGAGTACGTCGTCGAGGTCTACGGGACCAACGGTTCGCTTCGGTGGAACTTCGAGCACCTCAACGACCTGTTCGTCTGCGCGGGTCGCGACCAGGAGTTCCAGGGCTACACGCGCGTGATGGCCGGCCCCGACTTCCCGGCGTTCAGCATCTTCCAGCCCGGGGCGGGCACCTCCATGGGCTTCGACGACATGAAGACCGTCGAGGCGGCGCAGTTCATCGAGTCGGTGCTGACCGGCGAGCAGCTCGCCCCGTCCGTGGCCGACGGCTGGGCGGCCGCCGAGATCGACGAGGCCGCCGTCGCATCGGCCGCCGACGGCCGCTGGCACGACGTCCCGGAGGTGACGGGCCGCACCACCTGGGGGTCGTGAGGACCGGCTCATCCGTGCGACGGCCAGCCGTCCCGCGAGTCGCTGGTCTTGTCGCCGAGTGCCAGCCTTCCCTCCGGAAACGCCAGCCTTGTCGTCGTCCGCCAGCGCTACAGCGCAGGCGTTCGCCCGCAAGGCTGGCGTTTCGGTTTGGATGGAGTGGGCGGAGATCTTGGCGCGGTTGGGGTGGGCAGGTGTGCATCTCATGCGTTCAGAGCGAACAAATCCCCAATTTGTCTAGACGTTTTTTGTTGACGGGCGTAGCATCTTTCGAACCCCAGTCGGGAAGTAGCGAAGGAGCTGTGATCCCAATGACCCCAACCATCCCCGAGACGATGAGAGCTGCCGTCCTGCGAGACGTCGCCGACGGCATGAAGGTGGAAACCATCCGCACCCCGCGGCCCAGGGCCGGCGAGGTGCTGGTCAAGGTCTCCGCCTGCGGAATGTGCCATTCCGACCTGCACGTCATCAGCGGGGCAATCGTCTTCCCCACCCCCTGCGTCCTGGGCCACGAGGTGGCGGGCGAGGTGGTGGAGATCGGGCCCCACAACGAACACTCCGGGCTGGCCGTCGGCGACCGGGTGGCCGGGGGCTTCCTGATGCCCTGCGGGCAGTGCGAGTCCTGCGCCGCCGGTCGCGACGACCTGTGCGAGCCGTTCTTCTCCCTCAACCGGCTCAAGGGCCGCCTCTACGACGACACCACCCGCCTGTTCGACCTCGACGGCAACCCCATCTGGATGTACTCGATGGGAGGGCTGGCCGAGTACTGCGTCATCCCCTCGACCTCCGTCGCGAAGCTGCCCGGCGGCGTCGACCCGGTCGCGGGGGCGATCCTGGGTTGCGCGGCCATGACCGCCTACGGCGCGGTGCGGCGCGGCGCCGACCTGCGCTACGGCGAAACCGTTGCCGTGGTCGCCACCGGCGGCGTCGGGTCGAACGTGATCCAGATCGCCAAGGCGTTCGGGGCCCGCCGGATCGTCGCGATCGACGTCGCCGACGACAAACTGGCGGCTGCCGTCGAACTGGGCGCCACCGACACGGTGAACTCGGCGAAGGTGAACGCCCGTGAGGCCGTGATGGAGTTGACGGGCGGCCGGGGCGTCGATGTTGCCTTCGAGGTGCTGGGGCGGCCGCAGACGTGGCTCACCGCCCTCGACGTGCTGCGCGACGGCGGCCGGATGGTGCCGATCGGGCTGGGCGCTGGGGTGCAGAAGGCGGAGGTGGAGATCAACCGCACGGTGCGCAGGTCGCAGTCGATCATCGGTTCCTACGGGGCCAGGACCCGCCGCGACCTGCCGGAGGTGGTGCGGATGGCCGCCGCCGGCGTCATCGACTACCGGCACATCGTGAGCCGCCGCTACGGGCTCGACGAGGTCGCCGCCGGCTACCAGCAGCTCCACGACGGCCAGATCACCGGCAGGGCGGTGGTCGACATGTCGCTGTGACGAGTGGTCGCGCGGGTTACGGGTGATCCGCGGCTCGGTGCAGTCAGTGCAGCAGGTACAGCGACGAGACGATGGTCAGCGCGATGATGGCGCGAGTGAACCACGTCTCGTCGATGCGGCGGATCACCACGCGACCCAGCCAGGTGCCCAGCAGCACGACAGGCGCCAGGACCAGCAGCGGCACCAGCATCTCGCCGCCCAGCAGCCCGAGACCGAGCGAGAACGGCAACTTCGCCACGTTGATGAGGAAGAAGAACCACGCCTGGGTGCCGAGGAAACGGATCATGTCGAAACGGGCCGCCAGGAAGTACAGCGTCATGACGGGGCCACCGGCGTTCGCGGCCATCGTCGTGAAACCCCCGAGGGCGCCGTAACCGATCCGCGCCGGCACACCCTGCGCGGCGTCGTCGAGGCCGCGCCGCATGCTCCACAGGGTCAGGGCCGTCAACGCCAGCAGGATGACGCCGATGGTGCGTCGCATGGTGGTGTTGTCGGCCCAGGCCAGGAACGTCGCCCCCAGTACCAGGCCGGCGATCACCGGGGGTGCCAGGCGCAGCAGGGTCCTGAAATCGGCGTCCCGGCGGTAGACCCAGATCGCGACGAGGTCGCCGGTCATCAACAGCACCAGCAGCACTGCCGTCGACTCGCGGGCGGGCAGCACGGCGGCGAACATCGCGGCGACGAAGGTCGCGAGCCCGGGGAGCGCGGTCTTCGCGACCCCGACGAGCAACGCCCCGGTGATCAACACGCCCCAGGTCAGTGCCGTCAACTCGATCACCGAGCCAGCTTAGGGTACCTCCGCGCGGTGGTGGTCGGTGGCTGAACCCGGTTTTGCAGCACTCAAGCCGGTTAGGACCGCTCCAGGTGTGATTTGGGGAGTTGAGTGCTGCAAAACCGGGTGTTTCAGGGGATGACCCGGTCCCCGGCCGCCGGG
>CAJPNZ010000164.1 GCA_905372155.1 Propionibacteriaceae bacterium | reverse complement strand
ATGTCCGGTGGGGCCGACGGGGGTGGGGGCGATCTTCAGGTCGATTCCGGGGATCGATGCGAAACTGGAGATCATCCAGGAGCCGTTCATGCCGAGCACGGCTTTGCCCTGGGCCACCTGCTGGTAGGAACCCGACTGTTTGCCGAAGGTTTCGTAGGAGGGCATGTAGCCCTTCTCCACCAGGCCGACGTACCAGGCCATGGTCTTCTGGAAGCTGGGGTCGTCCAGGTTGAAGTGTGTGCCCCAGGGGTTCTTGTCGAGGGGTTCCCAGCCGATGGAGCCGGTGTAGGCACCCCACTGGGTCTGCCCGAGGTTCTCGCCCCCGGCCCCCTCCGAGGCGAGTCCGTAGACCGCGACGTTGTTCCTGTCGAATCCCGGTTCGTCGCCGCGGACACCGTTGGCGTCCACGCTCAGGTGGGCGATGATCTTCTCGAAACTGCCCCCGTCGTCGGGATTCCAGTTCATGTTCATCAGCTGTTCCCGGGTGACGCCGGCGGCGTCGGTGACCTTCTGGTCATAGAAGTAGGCGATGGTGTCCCAGTCCTTGGGGATTCCGTAGCGTTTGCCGTCACGTCCCTTCCAGAGACCCGCCAGACTCCCTACGTAGTCGGAGTCTTTGACGTCGCGGGTTGCTTCGAGGTCGTCGAGCGGGACCAGGACCTCGAGGTCGACGAACTGTGCGTACTTGGTCAGGTGGTTGGTGAAAACATCGGGCGCCTGGTCCGCGATGAACCCGGCGGTCAGCTTGCCCCAGTAGTCATCCCAACCGTACTGGGTGATCCTGACCTTCAGCCCCGGGTTCGCCTCCTCGAAGGCGTCGGCGCAGGCCTGGTAGCCGGGTTGCTGGGTGGCGTCCCACAGCCAGTAGTCGATGACCCCATCCGGACCACCGCCCTTCGCGGCGCAGCCGCCGGTGAGCAGTGTTCCCGCGGTCAGCAGGGACAGGACCGCTGCGGTTCGTTTCTTCATGGTGATCCTCACTTGATGCCGCTGAAACCGATGGAGTTGACGATGCGCTTGGCGCTCAGGGCGAAGAGCACGAGCATCGGGACCGCCGCCACGAGGGCGGCCGCCATGAGACCCGCCCAGTCGGGACCGGTGCTGGGGGTCTGGGAGCGGAAAACCCCCAGCCCGACGGTGAGGACCCGCGAGTTCTCGGAGTAGGAGACCATCAACGGCCAGAAGTAGTCGTTCCACGAACTGATGAAGGTCAGCAGGGAGATGGTCGCTATCGGCGCCGCCGACATCGGGAGGATGAGGCGGAAGAAATTGCCGATCTTGCTGGAGCCGTCGAGCAGGGCGGCCTCCTCCAGTTCAACGGGCACGTTCATGAAGAACTGCCTCAGGAAGAACACCGCGAACGGTGTCATGAGCATGGTCGGCAAGGAGATGCCGAGCAGGGTGTCGATCAGACCGAGTTGTTTGATGAGCACGAAGTTCGGCAGGAAGGTGAAGATGGCCGGCACCATCAGGCCTCCCAGGAAGAGGCCGTAAACCAGGTCCCTGCCCTTCCACTTCAGTCTCGAGAAGGCATAGGCGGCGCAGGCGGAGAAGAACACCTGCCCGACCGTGACCAGGGTCGCGACGACGATGCTGTTGCCCAGGTACCGCCAGAAGTCGATGGACTGGCCGGAGCCTCCCTCCGCCAGCGCCTCCTTCCCGGCCTGGATCCCGAAGACCCGGGCGAAGCTACCCGTGTTCCAGTCGGTCGGCAGCCACGATGTGGCGCCGCCGTAGAGGGAGGAGTTCGAGGACAGTGCGGTGCGCAGGATCCAGTAGAGAGGGAACAGGGTGATCAGCATGATGGCCCCCATCACCACCCAGGCGAGGATCCTTCCCCATGCGAGACGACGGTGCTCATTGGCCCGGACCGGGCCGGCGATTGCTGCTGTTGACATCTCGTGCTCCTCAGTTCAGGTCGGTCTCACCGGCGCGGGTCAGCCGGTACTGGAAGAAGGTGATCACCACGAGGATCAGCAGCAATGCCACGGACAGCGCGGACGCGTAGCCGAACTGGAACCTCCCGAAGGCCATGTCGTAGATGTAGAGTTGGAGCACCCGCGACGAGTTGACGGGCCCGCCCCGGGTGGCGATCGCCACCGTGTCGAAAACCTGGAACGAGCCGATGATCGTCATGATCAGCACCAGGGCCAGGATCGGGCGCAGCAGCGGTATTGTGATGCGCCAGAACATCTGCCATTCCGAGGCGCCGTCCACCCGCGCGGCCTCGTAGGCGGATTCGGGGATGGTCTGCAGTCCCGCGAAGATCAGCAGCGCCGTGTATCCCATGTGCCGCCACACGTTGATCAGCGCGATCGTGGGAATGACCGTCGATTCCTGGGACAGGAAGGGGATCGTGTTCAACCCCATCGAGGCGAGAACCTGGTTCCCGATTCCCAGCTGGGTGTCGAGGATCCACATGAACACGAGCGCAGCCACCACGTTGGAGACCAGGTACGGGGTCAGCACGATGGAGCGCACCCAGGTGGACTGGGTGAGCCTGTGCATCAACACCGCGATGAGCAGGGCCAGCACGGTCTGGACTCCGATGTTGACCACCACGTAGTAGATGGTGACGCCCGCCGCGTTCCAGAAAACTGGGTCCTCCAGCATGCGGAGATAGTTCTTGAACCCGACGAACTCGGGTTGCGTAAGCAGGTTGTAGTTGGTGAAGCTGAGCCAGATGCCGTTCAGCGTCGGCCACAGCAGGAAAACGATGAACCCGACGAACGCGGGCGCAATCATCGCCACGGCGAGGAGCAGATCGCTCCTACCCTTCTTGCCAGTGCCCACCCGGCCGGACACTGGTAATCCTGGACTGGTCATGACATACCTCCGTTGGTACGAATGACTTAATTCTGCAACAGAGATATGTCGTGGCGCAAGCCCTCTGGGCCAGATTTTCAGACCTTCGTGACGACGAACAGGACGGTTGTGGCCGGTCGGAGCACCGGGGCCCGCAGACCGACATGCATCAGCTGCGCCCCTGTCAGTTCAAGGGGATGCCCGGCGTTGAGCCAGGGCACCTGGTGGGCCGGCGCCAGCGCGGGGCGTTCAATGACCCGGACCCGGTAGCGCGGCCCGGGTTCCAGGCCCGGGAATCTCAGCACGCCGAGGTTCACCGCGGGCGTCGCCTCGAGCATCGAGAGGGAGTAGATCCCCCCAAACTCGTTGACCACGCCCTTGAACCAAACCCCGGGGTCCGGCATGGCGACCCGCACCAGCCGCCCGGTCAGCAGCCGCCCACGGTGCTCCTTGTACCAGGCGATCCACCAGGCCAGCTCCGCGATTTCCTCCTCCGAGGCCCGGGCCAGGTCCCACTCAATCCCGAGGTGCCCGAAAACCGCCGTGGCGGCGCGATGGTTGAGATCGTGCCAACGCCCCGTGACGTGGGAGCGCCCCGAGGCGATGTGCGATCCCAGCAGCTCCGCGGGCAGCAGTTGGGAGGTCCACCAGAGCATCCGCTGCCGATCATCGGGATCGATGTTGTCGGAGACCCACACGCGTTCCGCGCGTTCCATCACCTCCAGGTCGATCCGGGAACCACCCGATGAGCAGGACTCGAACTCGACCTGCGGGAAGCGACGGCGCAGTTCGTCGAGCAGCGCGTAGAAGGCGCGCGTCTGCGCCGCGACGGCCGGGCGCCCGTCGGGAGCGGTGCCCGCGTCATTGAGGTCGCGGTTGTGATCCCACTTGACGTAGGAGATGGCGTACTCCTCCAGGATGGCCGACATCTGCCCCAGAACGTGCCCGTAGGCGCCGGGAATCGACAGGTTGAGCACCTGCTGGAACCGGCCCTCCAGGGGCAGCCGGTCGTCGAGCTGCATCAGCCATTCCGGGTGCGCCCGGGCCACATCGGAGTCAGGGTTGACCATCTCGGGTTCGAACCAGAGGCCGAACTGCATGCCGAGCTCCGTCACCCGGTTCACCAGCGGATGCAAACCGTCCGGCCACACCTCGGGGCTGACCACCCAGTCGCCGAGCCCGGCGTGATCGTCGCGGCGGGCACCGAACCAGCCGTCGTCGAGCACGTAACGCTCCACCCCGAGGGCGGCGGCGCGCTCCGCCAGGTCGATCAGGCGTGCGGGGTCGTGGTCGAAGTAGACCGCCTCCCAGACGTTCAGGCTCACCGGGCGCTCGGGGCCTGGGTGCACGGGCAAGGAGCGCAGGTGCCGGTGGAAACGGTCGGCCTGGGCGTCCAGGCCGATGGCGTGGTTGAAATAGACCCAGGGCGAGGTGTATCCCTCCCCCACCGCCAGGCGCCCCTCCCCGGGCAGGAGCAGTTCACCGC
>CAJPNZ010000163.1 GCA_905372155.1 Propionibacteriaceae bacterium | reverse complement strand
CGCCACTGCATCCTGAGCAGGGCCCACACCCCTGATCCGGCCCTCATCGGAGGTTCCCCTCGTAGCGCTGCCAGAACAGGTCGTCCAGGTTCGCGGGGGTTACGGTCAACCCGCGGGGAGCCGATGACACGAGCGCCGAGACGACCGGCAACACCTCATCGGACGGCACCGAGAGATCCAGCTGCAGCGGGTCGTCGTTCGTCGCATGAACCGCTCCCTCCGGGAGGACCCCGTCTGGCAACGGGCGATCGAGCCGCGCCCCGATCCGCACACGGGCCTGGTCCCTGAGATTGTCGAGGGAGTCGGTGACGATGGCGCGCCCGGCCCGGATGATCGTCACCTCATGGCAGAGCAACTCCACCTCACTCATGATGTGACTGCTCAACAGGATCGTGCGGTCCTCGGCGGCGATCTCCCGGATCGTCTCCACGAAACGGCGTTCCATCACCGGGTCCAGGCCGGAGGTCGGCTCGTCCAGCAGCAGCAGGCAGGCCCGGGTCGCCAGGGCCGAGATCAGGGCCACCTTCTGCCTGTTGCCCTTGGAATAGCCACCGACCCGGCGCCGGGGATCGAGCTCGAAACGTTCGATCAGCTGGTCGCGTCGTCTCCGGTCCTGGCTGCCCTGGAGACGCCCCATCAGGTCGATGCACTCGCCACCCGTGAGCCCGGGCCACAGAACGGTGTCGCCGGGAACGTAGGCGATGTGCTCGTGGATCAGCGGGGCGGAGCGCCAGGGGTCGGCCCCGAACACCGCGGCCCTGCCGCCGTTCAGGCGGATCTGACCCAGAAGGGCCCGGATCGCGGTCGACTTTCCCGCGCCGTTCGGCCCGAGGAAACCGTGCACGGTGCCGCGCCGGACCCTCAGGTCGAGGCCTGCGAGCGCCTGGACGCTGCCGAAACGCTTGGTCGCATCCTCCAACACAATGGGAAAGTCAGTTTCAATTGAAAGTAACTGTCGCATATGGTGATGGTACACCTCCTCGGCCGCGGCGCCGACCTGTGGCAGGATCGTTGATCAGGACGGGGAAGGGGCCGCGGTGGCAGGACTCAGACAGCGCAAGAAACAGGCCGCCATGCGGCACATCCAGCACACGGCTTTCGCCTTGTTCGAGGAGAAGGGTTTCGACAACGTCACGGTCGAGCAGGTGGCCGAAGCCGCTGATGTGTCGCAGTCGAGCGTCTATCGCTACTTCGGAACCAAGGAAGGGCTCGTGTTCCGGGACGAGTACGACGACGCGGTCTTCGGGACGATACTGGCGGAGCTCGAATCCGGGGCGACGGTCCTGGGTGCTCTCGGCAAGGGCGTTGGTGGCGTTATCGAGGAACACTTCCACCACGACCGCGACATCACCCTGGCCAGGACGAAGCTGTGGGCGTCGCACGAGGGTATCCGGGTGGCCGTCGGGTTGTACCTGACGAAACTCTCGGAGCGGGTGGTCGAGGCCGTCGTGACGGGAGGGCGTTACGACGAGATGGAGGCGCGATTCATAGTGGCGGCGCTGGTGAACGGGATGCTGTCCGCCATCTTGAGCTGGCAGCAGGACGGGGCGTCGAGTTCCTTGGAGGAATACATGGACCGTGGGCTGTCCGCCCTGGCCCGGGTGTTCCGGGAGAGCTGAGGTACGCGGCCGTCCCGGGGCTTTGGGGAAGAGGCATAGGGTCGCATCATGACTTTGTACCGAGGTGCTGACGGGACCGAGCTGTGGTTCGACGAGGTCGGCCCGGCCGATGCCGAGCCGGTGATCGTGCTGGCCGGTGGGCCCGCCCGCCATCCCGTCTACATGGGTGACCTGGCCGGGTTCGGCGGGAGCAACCGGCTGGTCCTGCTGCACCTGCGGGGAGTGGGGAAATCTCCTGCCGCGCAGGAGCCCGGGCGCGCCACCTGGGTGGGACAGGCCGAGGACATTGCCCTGCTCGATCAAGCGCTCGGGGGTGGTCCCAAACTGGTGCTGGCCCACTCGGCAGGCGCCCGGGTCGCCATTCGATACCTTCAGCAGAATCCCTCGCGGGTCAAGGGCCTCGTGCTGATCACCCCGGCCGTCGACTGGCTGGTTCGCGCCGTCCCCGACAGGCTGGAGATCGCGGCGCGACGCATGAAGGAAGAGGCCTTCCGCGACGCGTGGCGGGTCGTCACCGGCCCCAGGACCTACAGCGACGAACCGACGTTCAACCAGTGGCAACGGGCAATCGCCCCGGCGGGTTACGCCCACTGGGGGGAGACGGAACAGGCCCACTCGAAGGTAGGGGAATGCCGGCTGGAGGCGGCCCTGGCCTATCTGGGGGCCGAGCCCCCTGGCGATCTGCTCGACCGGCTCGGCCAGATCGAGGTTCCCGTCCTGAGCATCGCAGGGACCGAGGACGCCCTGGTCGGCTGCTCACCGGTTCGTGCGTTGTCCGATGTTTTTGCCCGGGGCGAATTCGTGGCGATCGATGACTGCGGACACTACCCGTGGGTCGAACAGCCCAAGGCATTCGCCTCGGTGATCTCGGGTTTCACCGATTCGCTCCTGTTCTGGTCCCCCGATGAGGCACCGGGGGACGAACAGGACCAAGGTCTTTTCTGACCGGAGGTCACTCCTCCTTCTTGCCGCCCTTCTCGTTGGGGTCGAGCATCAGCAGCAGCATCTTACTGGGCTCCAGGGCGAAGACGGCGTGGGGAAGGCGGGTGCCGAAGTGCAGAATGTCCCCGGGGACGAGCTCGACGCTCTGCCCGTCGGCGTCAATGCGGAGCCGTCCCTCGAGCACCTGGACCACGGCGGGCATCGCGGCGGTGTGCTCGCTCAGTGCCTGGTCCTTGTCGAAGGAGAACAGCACCGCGCGGCAGGTTTCCGCTTTCATGATGGTGCGGGAAACGGTGGCGGCCTCGTTGATCTCGATCATGGAGGCCACGCCGTGGACGTAGCTCAGGACGGGATTGGCGGTCATGTTTTCCTTTCGGATTCAGAGGGGTTTGCGGGCCACCAGTGCGACCCCGCGCATCGATGACTCGTATTTGGTGAAGGTCCGCCGCATCGACATGACCCTGCGGCGCAGGTCGGGCTGGGTGATCAGGTTTTTCGCCATGCGCAACACCCCGGTGATTCCCTCGTCCGCGATGTTGCGGCCCAGCTTCAACAGGGCCATCGGGGCGGTGCTGGTCCACTCGACGACCAATCCGTGGTCGGTCAGCAACTCGCTCCACTGAGCCAAGGTCATGGGCCGGGCATTGACGTGGATGGATCTGGCGAGTGCCTTCGAGATCTCCGAGCCGATCTCCGGGTCGATGTCGTCCGGCGCCAATCCCAGCTCGTGGATCGCATAAATACCGCCGGGCCGCAGGATCCGGACCACCTCGGCGACGATCTCCGCCTTGCCGCGCGGGCTCTGCATCGTGAGCATGGCCTCACCGATCACCGCGTCCGAGCAGGCGTCATCGAGCCCGGTTTTCGCGGCATCTCCCTGACGGCAGGAACCGCCCGCCGACCTCACCACCTCGTTTACGCGCGCCGCTGCCGTTGCGTCGCTGTCAACTCCCGTGTAAGACCGGGGGGCCGCCGCGAGGATTTCCTTCGCGGTGCGCCCGAGCCCGGGGGCCAACTCGACCACGTCCTTGTCGCCGAGGGAGCAGCGCCCGAGCATGGCGCGAGTCAGCCCCAACCCCCCGGGCCGCAGTACCCGTTTGCCCGCACGAGCCAGCACCCAGTGTCCCGGAGCCGTCTCGGTTGGCCGATTTGCGAAGGGAAGCGATTCAGGACCTGTGCTCACTTGCGAAAGATTAGCATTGCCAAAAAGCAATTCTTAAGATGTCCGGGAGCGGGCCAGCGGCCAGGAGGCCGCGGCCGCCGTGGCGGCTGTGGCGGCCAGAAGAAGCGAGATGGCGGGCAGGCTCAGCCACGCCCCCAGCCAGCCGGCGGCCGGGTAGGCGACCAGATAACAGGCGTGGCTCAGCGAGAACTGCGCCGCGAACACGGCCGGCTGGTCCTTCGTCTCGGCCGAGCGGCGGAGCAGGCGCGACGAAGGCGTCGCGATCAGCGACGTGGCGGCCCCCAGCAGGAACCAGACGAGGCCCAGGGCCGCCCAGTGGACCGGGCCCGGCGGCATGTGGATGGCCGCGGCGGCCAGCACCAGGCCCACGGGAAGCAGAACGGCCCCGCTCCTCATCACGGAAAGGTCCGGAAGCCGTTTGAGGGCTCGGGGCAGGGCCAGCGCCACCAGCATCGATCCGGCGCCGTAGGCGGCCAGCAACCACGCCACCCCGGAGTCGTCACCACCCAGCCGGGTTTTCACCAGCACGGCGGTGTTGACCAGGACCATCGCCGTGCCGCAGGCAACCACCAGGTTGAGCACCAGCAGGGCCCGCAGGTCCGGTGTGCGCAGGAAGATGCGAACCCCGCGGGTTAGCCGGTCCCGGAAGGGGGACTGGGCATCGGGC
>CAJPNZ010000162.1 GCA_905372155.1 Propionibacteriaceae bacterium | reverse complement strand
GCCATGCTTCATTATCCCACCAAACCGTAAAGCTATTTAAACGCCACGCCACTAGTTCCTCAGACGAGGGTGCTGGGTGAAGAAACCCTCTTGGCTGGTCCAGCGTAGGATCAGCCGGGACTCCGCAGCTTCGCCGAAGCCTCAGAATCCCGGACCGCCCCGGGATACCTCGGCGTCGAGGAAGACACGGCCGTCGCGGTCCTGAACCACGACCCTGATCGATGAGCCGATGCCTGGCCTTTCGTCCGAACGCTTGACGCCTACTGTCCCACGGTGGGACAGTAGGCGTATCCCACCGTGGGACGCAAGGAGAGGTTATGTCGACCTTCGAGAGCACGAGGGAAGCACACCGCGTTGCGCGGGAGCGGGCGAGTGTCGCTGCTGCGCTGGAAGCGGCCACGCTGCACACTGCCATCTATGACGCACGTGAAGCGGGCATGTCGGTGCGGGAGGCGGCCGCCGCTTTGGGTGTGCCGAAGTCGGTTGTCGCTCGTCATTGGCGCGAGGGACATCGCTGCACCCCGCCCGTTCCTGTATGGGGCTCAGAATCAGCTTGGCGCGAGGCGCATGCGGCGATCTGGGCACATGATCCTCACGCGGCTGACGACTTCGTACCGTACGAGTGGATCGACGATGGAACGCAGCGGACAGTCCGTGCCCGTTCTCTGGGGACGGCGATCCTTAGGCAGTAGGCAGCACTGAGTTATCGGTCTCTAACCCTCAAGAACTAGAGGCGCGTGGTGGAAGGACCAGAACTGTTGAACCACTCCAGCAGCACGACCCCATTGACCGTACCCACCACGAGGACGGCGTCGACCCCGACGTCGTTGCCCGGGTCGTGCGATCGGAGTCGCTCGAAGAGGAGATGCGGGCGATCGCCAAGGCGATCATTCAGCGCGCCGCGGCAGCTGACGACCCTCTGGTGGCCGCGCTGACGGCTGCCGAGAACGCCATGTCAGCGGCCTTCGAGCTGTGGGAGCAGGACCAGGCCGCCTACCGCGAGGCGTACCCCAACGCAACAACGAAAAACCTCCAATAGGGCTAATAGTACTATTGGGGGCAACAGGGGTAGAGGAGGTGTGCACCGAGACCGCTTGACTTACCGCAACGGTAATAGTACTGTTAGGGGGAATAGAGGTAACAGGGGTGGCAGAGGTGGCGTGTAACCCTATTCCCCCCAGTAACTCTATTTTCTCTAACAGTACTATTAGCCCTATTGGAGGTATTGCCGTGACGGCTCGAATCATCGCCTTGTGCAATCAGAAGGGTGGCGTCGGCAAGAGCACCACTACGTTCCACCTGGCGCGCGCGGCCGTGCTGCGGGGACAGCGGGTGCTCGTCGTCGACAACGACCCGCAAGGCAACCTCACGGCCGTGGCGGCTGCCGAGACCGTCGAGGAGGATCAGGTAGGACTTGCGGACGCGCTCAGCTCGCGGGCACCCGAGACGATCCGCGACGTGATCGTGCAGGGCGTGTGGCCCGGCCTCGACGTGGTGCCCACGTCTGGCGTCACGCTCGGCTATGTGCGTGACGAGCTCGTGATCGCTGGAGCGGGCCGGGAGGGTCGCCTGCGCGAGGCGCTGGCGACCGTCGCAGACGACTACGACCTGATCCTCATCGACTGCGCGCCGAGCCTGGACCAGCTCACGATCAACGGCCTCACGGCCGCGGGGGCGGTTCTCGTCGTGACGCACTCGAAGTTGTTCAGCGCCAACGGCTTGGCGCAGCTCCTCGACACGATCAACAGTGTGAGGCAGTACTACAATCCCACGCTGACCGTGGCCGGCGTGGCCGTGAACCAGCACGAGGAGAAGACCATCAGCGGCCGCACCTGGCTCGACGAGCTGCACACCGCGGCCAAGAACCGCGGTCTGACCGTTCTCAGTCCACCGATTCCCAAGCGCGTCGTCATCAGCGACGCCCTCGAAGCCGCTAACGGCCTCGATGAGTGGGGAAATGCCGAGGCGACCGCGCTCGGCGCCCTCTACGGTGACTACCTGACCGCGATCGAAGGAGCTGCATCATGACCCGCCCCACACCGCGCAAGTCGAGCCTGGCCGGGTCGAGCCCCATCACCTCACCGCCGGCGGGGCTGGCGCCCATCGACGCCACCGGCTGGACGATGGAGCAGTACGAGGAAGCCGACCAGGCCGAGCAGTACGAGCGGATATGCGCAGCCGAGGCCGAGCAGGCCGCCCAGCGGCCGAAGCCCAAGAGGAAATATCCGGCCAAGGTGTCGTTCTACCAGGATCCCGCTGACACCGACCGCGTCCGCGGGGCGATCCTGCACACGATGACCACCGAGGGACCACGCTCGCTGTCGCAGTTCATCCACCAAGCCGTCATGGCCGAGGTCGCGCGGCTAGAACGCAAGTACAACGACGGACAGCCGTTCCCGTCCGTAGGAGCCCGCGAACTGCCCCAGGGCCGCCCGATGGGAAGTGACCCAACCATCCGAGAGGACCGATCATGACGGCCGGATCCGAGCCTGATCCGATCGCTGAAGCGATTGCTGCCCTGACCACGGCTGCGCGCCGTGAGCGGACCATCGGCGCCGGCACGCCGAACGAACACACTGAACCCGTCGACTTCGGGGAGATCGCCTGCCACGTCATCACCGCGGTGGCGGCGAACGTTGGAGGCGTCGAGGCCCTGCTGGCGGGCCGCCCCGGATCCTGGGAGGCCGACTACGTGCGACAGATCGTGCGGAGCACCGCCGGGGACGACGACACCGAACTGATGCGCTACCGCACCGAACCGGTGCGGATCGAGGTCGACGTCGAGGCCGTGTTCTACGAGTTCGGTCTGACTGACCTGTACGACCGCGACGTCGACGAGCTGGGCAACCGCTGGAAGGCGGCCGACGATGCCCTGTTCGAGGCGTACGCGACAGCTGAGGAACGAACCCGGATCAAGAAGATTCGCGCTGCGATGCCGGACGGCAGCGGAATCAACGACGATGCTCTGGTCGAGGTGTACGCGACGGCCGAGGAACGAACCCGGATCGAGAAGATGGAGCGAGCTCGGGTTGAGAAGATTTGTGCTGCGAGAACGGACGGCGTCGACCCCGACGTCGTTGCCCGGGTCGTGCGATCGGAGTCGCTCGAAGAGGAGATGCGGGCGATCGCCAAGGCGATCATTCAGCGCGCCGCGGCAGCTGACGACCCTCTGGTGGCCGCGCTGACGGCTGCCGAGAACGCCATGTCAGCGGCCTTCGAGCTGTGGGAGCAGGACCAGGCCGCCTACCGCGAGGCGTACACGGCCGCGATCCGCCAAGCCCTCACCGACCGAGGCCTCATGGTAGAGGTCGAGGTCGTCGAGGCCCGCGGCGAGTTGGAGTGGAACCCGCTCATCGACGAACTGCACGAGTACGCGCGCAAGAACGCGCCGCTGCCCATGACCGGGACCGCCCCCGACTGGACCAACGGCACCCCCGCCGACGCGCTGCACCGCGCCGGCCTGACCTACCTCGCGCGAGCTCAAGCAGCGGCGCGATGAACCACTCGCCGGCGAGCGAGTTCTTCAAACGAGGGTGCGGGGGGTGCGGTTCGTCCAGATGGTTTCGTGGCGCGGGGTGCCGCTGCTGGTCCTGGCCGGGATTGTGTACTGGACCCAGCCGGTGAGGGCTTCGGTATAGAGGGGATGGGGGTAGGCAGAGAGGATCACTTGTGCTGTGACCTTCTGTAGGGCGTCGAGGAGATCCTCGTGATAGCCGGTGGTTGCCTCCATCCGGTAGAGACCGTCCCGGCGGGTCGCTGGCAGGTAGGGCGGGTCGAGGTAGAAACAGGTCCCGGGGGCGTCGTAGGCGACAAGGAGTTCGAGGGCGTCGCGCTGCTCGATGGAGATACCGCGAAGACGTTCAGCGACATCGAGGAGTCGGGTGATGTAGCCGTCGAGCTTGCTGGGAAGGCTCTGGCGGGCCGAACGGGTGACTATATGACGCCACCCGGCACGGGTCGCACGACCACCCCGCCCCTGGGTGATGAGCGTCCACGTACGGCGAGCCTGTTCTAGAGGGTCGGGGGAGGGCTGGTGAGCCAGGAGGAACTCCTGCCGGGAATGAGGAGTCATCGCACACGCCCACGCGAGTTCCTCGGGGCGGTCACGAAGGACCCGCCAGAAGTTGACCAGGCGATCATCGAGATCATTGACGGTCTCCAACCGGGAAGGAGACTTCGCGAACAGCACTGCGCCGCTACCGAAGAACGGCTCAACGTAGTGATCATGCGGCTGGAGCAGCTCAATCACCCGGTGAGCGATCAACTGCTTCCCGCCGGCATAACTCATGGGAGGCTTCATGTCTCCTCTTCTCGGGCGGTCCGGTGGGGTGAGTATCCGGAGTCGGCAATCGGCGAGGGTCGATGCGGGAGTGATGAGGCCGAAGTCATGCTATGGCCTTGCTCGGGACATGCGTAAGCATGTCCTCCAGAGCGGCTGCTGCTTGGGGTGGGACGACGCCGTTCCCGAGCAGGGTCAGCTGCT
>CAJPNZ010000161.1 GCA_905372155.1 Propionibacteriaceae bacterium | reverse complement strand
CCTGCTCGCTGGCGCTCGCGGGTCGGCTCAACCAGCTTCGGGGAGGGGGAGTGGCCCGTGTCGAAGCCATCCAGTGGTCGGGCAACCGGCTTGAGCGCGGGTTCTCGGGCAAGGTCACCATGGTTTCGACTCGACCTGCTCGCTGGCGCTCGCGGGTCGGCTCAACCAGCTTCGGGGAGGGGGAGTGGCATGTGTTGAAGCCATCCGGTGGTCGGGCAACCGACCCGACCGCAGGTTCCCGGACACGCGCGCGGTGGTTTCGGTTCAGTCAGCCTTGGTATCGATCACCAGGGCGCCCGGGCCGGTGACGGCGTGGCCCTCCGGGACCGGGCCGTGTTCGTCCCACGCCACCAGGATCTCGCCCTCGACGGGGATCTCCACCAGCCGGTCCCGGGCCCGGGTGGCGGCCACCACGGTGGTGCCCCGCCGCATCAGGACCGTGTCCTCGTCCAGCACCTCCACCGACACATCCGCCAGCGATCCCGAGGCCAGATCCGGGCGGTCGCGCCGCAGCCTCAGCAGCTCCTGGTACCAGGCCAGCATCCGGGCGTGGTCGGGTTCGGTGACCTCGTCCCACCGCAGGGCCGCCGACTCGCGGGTCGCGGGCGACTGCGGATCCGGGATCTCTGCGTCCCAGCCCATGCGTTCGAACTCGCGGGCGCGCCCCTCGGTCACCAACGGACCCAGTTCCGGGCCGAGGTGGCTGAAGAACGGGAACGGCGTGGAGGCGGCCCACTCCTCGCCCATGAAGAGCAGCGGCGTGAACGGCGACAGCAGGTACAGCGCCGCCGCGGCGGCCTGACAGCCGAGCGGGGTCGAGTGCGATATCCGATCGCCGACGGCCCGGTTGCCCACCTGGTCGTGGTTCTGCAGCGAGACCACGAACGAATGCCCGTCGTACAGCCCAGAGGCGGGGTCGACGGGAGCGCCCCAGTCCTGGCCGCGGAACGTCGAGAACCCGCCCTCATGGATGAACACCTTGGTGAGAGCTTGTTTCAGGACGTCGGCGGTGCCGAAGTCGATGTAGTAGCCGTCGCGTTCCCCCGTGAAGAAGGAGTGCAGCGCGTGGTGGACGTCGTCGGCCCACTGCCCGTCCATGCCCAACGCTCCCGGTACCGAACCTATCGGCGAGACCGTGGTGGGTTGGTTGCGATCCGACTCCGCGAACAGCGTGAGCTCGCGTCCCGTCTCCCGTTCCCAGGCGCGCACCTCGTCGCTCAGCTCGGCCAGGTAGTGGCGCGGGGAGTCGTCCTGGAACTCGTGGACGGCGTCCAGGCGCAGCCCGTCCACCTGGTATTTCACCAGCCACTGCCGGCACGCACCCAGCAGGAAGTCGCGCACCTCGTTGCTGCCCGGCTGGTCCAGGTTGATGGCGTCCCCCCACGGGGTGTGGTGGGCGCTGGTGAAGTACGGTCCGAACTGCGCCAGGTAGTTGCCCTCCGGGCCCTGGTGGTTGTGGACGACGTCCAGGATCACGCCGAGCCCGCACGCGTGGCAGGCGTCGATGAAGGCGACGAACCCCTCCGGTCCCCCGTAGGCCGCGTGCACCGCGTACTGGCCGACGCCGTCGTAACCCCACCCCTGCTCGCCGGGGAAATCCGCGACGGGCATCACCTCCACGGCCTGCACCCCGAGATCCACCAGGTGATCCAGATGCGTGGTGGCCGCCTCGAAGGTGCCCTCCGGGGTGAAGGTGCCGATGTGCAGCTCGTAGCCGACCGCGCCCCGCAGGTCCGCGCTGAAGGTGGCGGGACGGTCGAACAGCGCCGGATCGACGATGCGACTCGGCCCGTGCGGACCGTCGGGTTGGCTGAGGCTCCGGGGGTCGGGGAGCAGCATCCCGCCGTCGATCCGGAACTGGTACAGCGTGCCGGGCGGCAGCGGTTCCGACCACCACCAGCCGCCATCGCTGCGCGCCATGATCGTCCCGGTGCCGTCGACGACGACCTCCACCATGTCGGCGTCGGGGGCCCACACCTCGGGGCGGGTGATGTCTCGCATGAATGCTCCTCGGATCAGGATTCGGGGTGTCTGCTGGTGCTCACACGCTGGTTGAGCCGACCTGCTCGCTCCGCGGGTGGGTCGTGTCGAAACCATGGCGGGGGTGTTCGGGGTCTTGTGGCCGGGTCTGGTCGCCGGGTGCCGGTGGTGGTTTCGACTCAGCCGTTCGCTGGCGTTCACGTGCTGGCTCAACCGGCCTCCCCTGCTGGTTTCGCATCAGTCGACCTGATGGACGAGCAGGGCGACGGGCAGGTCCTGGAGGATGTCGGCCAGCGGTGTGGCGCCGCCCGGGTATTCGCGCCCGGTCAGGACGTCTCGGAACCGCAGGCTGGGCAGCACCAGCTCCGCGTCGCCCCAACCCTCCTCGTTCAGCCCCGACTGCACCCGCGTGGCGACCGTGATGGCCACCGGGGTTTCTGAATCCCGGTATCCGCGTTCGAACACCACCGCGTGGCCGGTGTTCAATGACACCGACCGGTAGTCGGCGTCCGGGCCGCGGAACGCCTCCGGGTGGTCGCGGCGCAGCAGCAGGGCCCGCGACGTCACGAGAAGTTTCTCCGCGTCCAGGTCGGCGGGCGGGTTCATGTCCAGTGCCGTCAGCACCCCGGAGCGACGGTAGTAGTCGATGGGGCGGCGGTTGTCCGGATCCACCAGCGACAGGTCCACCACCTCGCAGCCCTGGTACAGGTCCGGGACCCCGGGTATGGTGAGCTGGATCAGTTTCTGCCCCAGGATGTTGGCGCGTACCGAGGAGAAGGTCAGCTCCGTGAACGCCTCCAGCGCGGCCCCCACCTCCGGGGTGGTGAGGCATGCGGTCGCGAACTCGATGACGGCCGACTCGTAGTCCTCGTCGGGGGAGGTCCAGCTGGTGTGGAGTTTCGATTCCCGCATGGCCTTGGTCAGGTACCTCGTGAGGCGGTCGGCGGAGATCGCCTCGGCGCCCGCCGCCGTGCTGGGCAGTGTCCAGGTGGCCGCGAGGGTCTGCCACAGGAACAGTTCCGTGCCGCCGTCGAGCAGCGCGGGACGCAACTCGGAGGTGGCGGCCCGCAGCTCACCGACGCAGTGCTCCCACTCGCGCGGGTACTCGGTGAGGACCGCCAGCCGGGCACGCACGTCCTCGCTGCGTTTCGTGTCGTGGGTGGACAGGGTTGTCATGCTGGTGGACCAGTCGGCGGCCAGGGTACGGCAGAAACCGTGGAAGTCGTCCTGGTTGATGCCGATGATGTTCGGGTCGGAACCGACCTCGTTGACGCCGATGAACCGGTTCCACCGGTAGAAAGCCGTGTCCTCCTTCGATTTGGCCATCACCGGTCCGCACGTCTGGGCGAAACGGACCATGAACTCGGCCCGCAGGTCCGACGGGTTGTGGGCGCGGCCCGGCAGCTGGTTGAGGATCTTCGACGGCGCGGGCAGCGTCACCGCGCCACCCATGTCGGTCTCCCCGGTTTCACCGAGGGCCAGCGCCACGACGAAGTCGAGGGCGTCCAGTTCGTCGATCGTTAGGTACTCCCTGGCCTTCGTCGCGGCCTCGACGATGATCTCCCGCTCCGATTCCGGGGTAGCCCTGCCCGGTTCGACGTAGGCGCGGTAGCGGCTGAACTGGTACAGCAGCTCGCGGATGGCGTGGTTGAGCTGGCGGCGGGTGTGGTCGCGCAGCCGGATGTCGCCGTCGCAGATGGCCATCGCGATGTTGACCAGGCGGTTCAACTCCGTGAACAACGACTCCTTGACGACGGTGCGTTTGGCGTTGAGCACGGTGGAGGCGAACCCCTCGCCGGATCCGGACATGCGCTCCCACAGGTCGGTGAGCCTCGGAACGCTGCCGGGGACGTGGAACAGGCCCGCGACCCGCAGCAGCGAGTCGTAGCCGGTGGTTCCCGCGCACTCGAAATCGGCGGGGAGGACCTCGTCGTATTCGAGGATCTTCTCCGCCACCACCCAGCAGCCGCCCGTGGCGCGCTGCAGATCCGCGAGGTACTGGCGGGGATTAGCCAGGCCGTCGATGTGGTCGATGCGGAAACCGTCGATTAGCCCCTCGGCGTGGAGCTGGATCAGTTTGCGGTGGGCTGCCTCGAAGATGGCAGGGTCCTCGACCCGGATGGCCGCCAGGGTGTCGACGTCGAAGAAGCGGCGGTAATTCAACTCCTCGCTGCCGATCCGCCAGTAGGCCAGGCGGTACCACTGCCTCTCCAGCAGCTCGTCGAGGGGAAGGTCCTCGGTGCCGGGGCGGACGGGGAAGACCTGGTCGTAGTAGGCGACCACGGGCTGCTCCTCGCCATTGATGACGTCCGTGGTGAAGCTGATGTGTTCCAACTCCCGGCCGATCCGGTTTCCGAGCACCGGCATCAGGATGGCCTGGGAGTCTGTCATGTCGAGATCGAACCATTCCGCGTATGCCGATTCGGGGCCGCGCCGCAGCACGTCCCACAGCGCGTGGTTGTGCCAGATCGGGGTGGGGACCGCCATGTGATTGGGCACCACGTCGACGACGACGCCGATGCCCTGCTCGTGCGCGGCCTGCGACAGCCGCCGGAAGGCCTCCTCCCCACCGCACTCCTCGGAGATGCGGGAGTGATC
>CAJPNZ010000160.1 GCA_905372155.1 Propionibacteriaceae bacterium | reverse complement strand
GCCCCGTCGAGTCATCCGTCCGTGTCCCCCGAGACGGAGGTTCCTTCACCGGAATCGCACCTGGCCTCGGGGAAGTAAGGCCAGGGTCAACCCCGGTGATGGACCACCACCTCGGGGATCTCACTGCCCCAGTTGGGACAGCAGTTCCGCGTCGAGTTCGGCGAAACCGGATTCCTGTTCCGCCTGGTACTCGGACCAGTGCTCGGCGTCCCAGATCTCGGCCCTGTTCATGGCGCCGATCACCACGACGTCGCGCTCCAGACCTGCGTAGGCGCGAAGGATCGGGGGAATCGTGATCCGCCCCTGCCGGTCCGGAACCTCGAAGCTGGCCCCTGCGGTCAGCATGCGCTGATAGTCACGAACCTGCTTCAGCGTGGAAGGCGCTGCACTCACGGGGGCCATGAGCGCCTCGAAAGTGTCCTTGGGGTAAATGGCAAGTGCCCGTTCCTGTGTACGCGTCACGACGAGTCCCCCCTCGAGCGCCTCCCGAAACTTCGCGGGAAGGATCAAACGCCCCTTCTCGTCCAATTTCGGCGTGTGCGTGCCAAGGAACAACCGGAAACCCCCTCTCCTCCACAAAGCCCCCACTTCGCTCCACTTGCCACCACATTACCCCACTTTCCTCCACTGCAACTCCACTCAACGCGTGTCCTTGTCCATTGGGTGTGTTTGACCGATGCCCTAGGCTTCATCCACGTCAGGAAAGCGTTGCGAGTCCCGAGGAGCCCCATGACCCAGACCGCTGCAGCCCCCTTGGCGCTGGCCGAGGTGAGCGCGCTGGCCAACCAGATGAAAAAGTCGATTGGCAGCGTCATAGAGGGCAAGCCGCACCAGATACACATGGCGGTTCTGGTTCTGCTGGCGCAGGGCCATCTCCTGCTCGAGGATGTCCCCGGAGTCGGCAAGACCGTTCTCGCCAAGGCTCTCGGACGTTCCATCTCAGGGGTGGTCAGCCGCATTCAGTTCACTCCCGATCTGCTTCCGAGCGATGTCACCGGCGTGTCGGTCTTCAACCAGCAGAGTCGTGAGTTCGAGTTCAAGCCCGGCGGCATCTTCGCCAACATCGTGCTGGGGGACGAGATCAACCGGGCGTCACCGAAAACCCAGTCCGCGCTGTTGGAGGCAATGGCCGAGGGACAGGTCTCCGCGGATGGGCAGACCTACCAGCTCAAACGGCCCTTCATGGTGGTGGCGACCCAGAATCCGATCGAGATGGAGGGAACCTATCCTCTGCCAGAGGCCCAGCGCGACCGCTTCATGGCGAGAATCGAGATGGGCTATCCCGGTCACCAGGCAGAGATGGCCATGCTCATGGCTCAGGCGGGGGGTGATCAGCTCGCCACCATCCGGCCCGTGACGGACGTCGTTCACGTGGAGAGGGCCATCGCGACGATGCGGGGAATCTACGTCGCTCCCGTGATAAACGACTACATCGTGAGACTTGTGAGCTCAACCCGCGCCGACCCGGAGCTCCGGCTCGGCGCGAGTCCTCGTGCCTGTGTCCATCTGATGCGCGCGGCCAGGGTCGAGGCCGCCCTCCAGGGACGCGACTACGTCATCCCGGAGGATGTGACGACCTTGGCCGTTCCGCTGCTGGCCCACAGGGTTTTGTTGACAGTGGACGCGCAAATCGCCCGTCAGTCGAACGAGACCGTCATCACACGCATAGTCGCCGCCACCCAGCCACCGCACCGGGGCTGACATGCAGGGGTTCCGTTTCGGACTCACGGGCCGCGGCCTGACGATGTCGGTGTTCGGCGGCCTCATCGCCGCGGGCGCAGCCATGATGGGAGAACCCGATCTGGCATGGGTGGGGGTGTTCATCGTGTCCCTACCCGTCCTGGGACTCGTGACCGTGTTGGCTCTGCCACCACGTCTTACCTGTGAGCGTTCCGTCGTGCCCGACTCCCTGCCCGTCGGGGATGTGGCTCGGGTTCGCCTGTTGGTCACGAGCAGCAGGACGGTTTCCTTCTCCGCGCTCGGTTTCCGCGACCGGCTCCCGGAAGCCCTGGGTCGCGACGCCACCTTCGGCCTCGTTCGCGGCCTGGGACGCTGGCGACAAGCCGCCGGGTACAACATCACCACCAAACAGCGTGGCCACTTCCGGATCGGCCCCCTGCTGGTACGCAATTCCGACGCCTTCGGAGTTGCCTGGCGCAGTTGGCAGGCAACCGAACACATCACGTCGCTGCGCGTGACGCCGAGGCTGTGGCCCCTGACCCTCCCCCGGGGGGGACGGGCATCGGGGGCCAGTGGGGACGCCACCCCACAACGTATCGGGAACGCGGGTGCCGATGACGTCTTGGTGCGTGAGCACCGTCACGGCGATGGAATGCGCCGCGTGCACTGGAGAATGAGCGCAAAACGTGGCGAGCTGATGGTCCGCCTGGAGGAACAGCCCTGGGACCCCGCCATGACGATCATCGTCGACACCCGGTCCACGGCGCACATCGGCAGCGGGCCCGAGTCCACGCTGGAGTGGGTGTTGTCACTGTGCGCCTCCTTGGCCACCGAACTTCTCCGTGATCGTCTCCGGGTTGGTCTTCTCGGTTCCGACGGAGTGATCTTCCGCCCCGTCAACGGCGAGTCGACAGGTGCCGCGTCCCGGCTGCTGGCCACCGTCACTGACGTCGAACCATCCGGGCGTTCCTCCCTGGAGGACTGCCTCGCCGACCCGGATGCCCTCGGAACCGCACGAACCGTGGTCGCTGGGCTCGGGCTGCTCCATTCCCGTGACGCCGCAGCGCTGGTGGCCGCGACGACCCGGGTTGCAGACATCGATGCTCTGGTCCCCGACGCACGTGCCTTTCGTCTCCCGGTGGAGATGGTGGTTGCCCACGAGGAGGCCTGCAGGCTGCTCACCACCTCCGGGTGGAACGTGGTGACCTTCGGTCCCGACATCTCCGTGACGCAGGCCTGGAGCCGACTCGTCGCCCAACGGGAAGCACGATGAACAACAGATCCTCCGCTCTCCTGCCCCCGGTGATCTCGGTGGCTGTGATCGCGTCCATGCTCTCGCTCGGTCCCCTGTTCACCGCCCCCGTGTTCTCGTCATCACTGCTCCTCGCGGTCGGACTCCCCGGCTTGATCACCACCGCAGCCGCCCTGCTTCGTCTGAGGCGTTCCTCCGTGATATTGGCGGCTCTGTCCGGAACGGTTGTGCTGATCTGGTTGGGAACGAGCATCACACCGGCCGGCTCCTCACTGACCGGAATTCCGAACCTGTTCACCAGCGGCTTCCAGACCTTGCGGGATTCGAAGCCGCCGCTACCCGATCAGCCCGCGCTGGGCTGGCTGCTGCTGTTCCTGGCGTTTGTGCTGTGGCTGGTCTCCTACGTACTGACCGATTCCTTGGAGCAACCGGCCTGGGTGATCGCTCCCTTGGCACTGCCGTACGCCCTCACCGCGCTGGTGCATCCCACCGACCTCGACTTCACGGGCTTCCTGCTGGTCGCTGGCGGCTATGTGGCAGTCCTGCTCACGGCCGGGGGCCCGGGGCTCGCCCGTGGCGGAATGGGATTCCGGCTGGCACGCTGGTTCGTCGGCCTGCTCGCAGCGACGGCGGCCACGGCCCTGACCCTGGGCATCACATCCTTTCTGCCCATGGGCCACAAACAACCCTGGCTGAACAACGGCGTCGACAAACCCATCCAGCTGGGTGATCCAACCATCGAACTGACTCGCAATCTGCAACGCCCGAGCCCTGTCAACGTTCTCACCTATCACGCCAGCGATGGAAAACCCCACTACCTGCGCACCACGGCCCTGACTCACTTGACCGCCGGAGGTGCACAACTGGAGTCCATGAAACTGCGCAACTCGGGCATCAACGATGCCTACAACGCCCCTGGGGAGAAGGTTGACGTCAACGTCTCCATGCGATTTCCTTCCCAATACCTGCCAGCCCCCTTCGCGGTCGACAACTTCGACGCCTCCGGGAAGTGGGGCTTCGATCAGAACACCCTTTCCGTGGTGGCCACGGGTGATCGAGGAGCGGATCAGACAGCGAATCTCGACTACCGGGTCACCTCCGTGATCCCGAACGGAGGAGCATCCCTGGCAACCGCCCGTGCAGGATCGGACCCGGCGGGCGAGGAAACCCTCAAGATTCCCGACGGCCTCTCCGACGAGGTGCGGGACCTGGCCGCCAGGATCACCAGAAACGCGAGCACCGATGGCACCAAGGCAAAGGCGATCGAGGAATACCTGACCTCCGACAAATTCACCTACACACTTCAAGCCCCCGCATCAACCGGAACGGACATCATCAGCGACTTCCTGTTGAGGGACCAGACCGGCTACTGCATCCACTTCGCCACGGCCATGGCGATACTCGCCCGGGTCGAGGGGATTCCGTCGCGCATCGCAGTCGGCTTCACGGGTGGCACCCAGGATGGGGACGGATACAAGGTGACAACCGACAACATGCACGCCTGGCCCGAGCTTTATTTCGAAGGCCTGGGATGGATGCCGTTTGAACCAACCAAGTCCATCGGTTCCCCCATCACAGGGGAGAACTCCTCACCAGCCCCACCGAGCTCCGCCCCCGGTGCTCCTCCGAGCACGCAGGCCGTCTCC
>CAJPNZ010000159.1 GCA_905372155.1 Propionibacteriaceae bacterium | reverse complement strand
GTGGCGGAGATGGGGAGATTCGAACTCCCGAGGGGCTTCCACCCCAACCTCCTTAGCAGGGAGGCGCACTAGGCCACTATGCGACATCTCCATCGCCTTCCCACGGCTCCGCCGCGGGACGCACGGGCAGCCTACCGGGAGGATGCCACGTGAGCAAACCGCCGAAGACACGGTGCGGGCGCCTCCGGGCGGGGCGCTGTGAGCGCCGGCTGCGCAGGTGTCCTGGGGCTCTCGTTCACGGCCCGGGGCCACGGGATTCCAGGCCTCGCGTACCGACGCCACGCGGGGACATCATGTCAGTGATATGTCTGTGGAAGCGCGTTGTGAGGCGAGGAGGAGCGAGGATGGCGGCGAACGAGCAGGCGGATGCGCGGGCAGCGGAGTTCATCACCGAGCTGCGTCAGGCCCTGGAGGAGGCGGGCGACCCTGCCCGCGCCGAGCAGCAGCGGGCGTACCTGAAGTCCGAGATGGCGATGTACGGCGTCGGGGTCCCGGACACGCGGCGCCTCGCGCAACGGATCGCCGCCGCCCACAGCGATGTGTGGGCTGAGGCCGCCACCTGGGAGGTGACGCTACGGCGCCTGTGGGACGGGGCGGCTCGCCGCGAGGAGCGCTATGCGGCGCTGGCCGTCATCCGTGCCAAGCTCTCCGCGACGCATGCCGGACGCATGGAGTCCCTGGCGCTCTACGAGCACTTTCTGCGCACGGGGCAGTGGTGGGATCTGGTCGATGAGACCTCCCACGCCGTCGGGCTGGTGGTGCGTGAGCATCCGGCTGCGGCGGCCCGCATGCGTGTGTGGGCCACCGACCCGGACATGTGGGTGCGGCGCAGCGCCATCCTCTGCCAGCTCCAGCACAAGGCCGACACGGACCTCGACCTGCTCACCAATGTCATCGAGGTCAACCAGGAGGACCCGGAGTTCTTCATCCGCAAGGCCATCGGCTGGGCGCTGCGCGACTACGCGCGCACGGACGGCGACTGGGTGCGTGCCTTCGTCCAGGCGCATCCGGGCCTATCCCCACTCAGCCGACGCGAGGCCCTCAAGCGCCTGTGAGGCCGGGGCGACCTCCGGCGGGGCATGCGGCGGGCCGCGCAGTGCTCTGCCGCTCCTCGCCGTCGGGGCACGTGCGAGCGTGCTGCCTCAGCCGCACGCCATCAGTTCCCATCGGCACGGTACCGCTCACGCATGCGGTCCACGTAGTCGAGGAGGTCCTGTCGCAGGCGCTTGGGGGTGACGACGCAGGCATCCGGACCGAGCCGAAGCAGAATCGTCATGGCATGCAGGTGGTCCATGAACTCCAGCTGGAGACAGGTCCATCCGTCATCTCCGGGAGGTTCACCCTCTGCATCGGTCGTCGTTGCGCGCAACGTCCACTCCTGCACATCGCTCCAACGCTCGTCCCGCACCCAGACAGTGGCTGTGATCGCCTCGAACCTTTCAAGAAACTCCTCACGCTGTTTCCGCCATGCCGCGGCCATATCGAAGCCGGAGTCGTCAGCACACTCCTCAGCGAGTACATCAGCCTCTTCGATCCGAGAGAGCCTGGTGAAGCGAACCTCGGTGCCGTGTGAGGCACACAGGTACCAGCTGCGACCAGCGGCAACTATTCCGTGCGGATCGACGACGTCCTGCGTCGTCGTCCTCGACTTGTGACGGAAGACCATACGCAGTCGATGGCGCGTCAAGACCGCTTCCTGGACAGCTTGGAAGACGGCGTCGGCCCGCTCGCTCTCGGGAAGGGGAAGCCACCCTTGAGGATCGACCACGACGCGCGAGGCAATGCCAATGGACCGGCTTCGATGGCTGTCGGGCACGGCGGCGAGCAGTTTGCGAGACGCGGAGGCGAGGGCGTCGCCAAGGCCCAATGGTGCAGCACCCCAGCTGGTGAGACCTGCGAAGAGAGCCCGGCTCTCCTCACGGTTCAGTCCTGTCACGTCAATGCGAAAGCCGGGGTCGATTCTCACTCCCCCATGAGGTCCTCGCTCGCACCATACGGGCACGCCCGCAGCCGACAGCGCCTCAACGTCCCGCAGCACGGTGCGCCGTGAGACCTCCAGCCGCTGAGCCAGATCCGAGGCGGACAGACGACCATGGGTACGCAGCAGCCAGATCATGGACAGCAAGCGGTCAGCACGCACCGGCTCATCCTCGCACGTACGTGACACAAGGTGGCACCAATGGTCTCTAACCTCGACGCCGTCCGCCCACCTCGTATACCCGTGAGAGTCTCAGGAGCATCACCATGACGACCTTCGTTCCCAACAGCGTCATCCTCTACGTCTCCGACGTCGAGGCGAGTACCACCTTCTACAGCCAGATTCTCGGTCATGAACCGATCAAGACCTATCCAGGATTCAGCGTCTTCGCATTGTCCGACGACGTCACTCTCGGCCTGCAGGCAGCCGACGAGATTGAACCCACTGCCGAGCCATACGTAGGCGGGACCGAACTGAGTCTCAGCAACGTCGAGCGTGCCGACGTCGATCGTCTTCACGCGCAATGGAAGAAGCTGGGCATTCCGATGGTTCTGGAGCCGACCGTCCTCGAATTCGGCTACACCTTTGTGGCAACAGACCCCGATGGGCACCGCCTGCGTGTGTGCGCCACTGATACCTCGAGCTTCGTCTGACTCGAGACCCTCGGCACCCTGCCCGTCACCTCCCCACAGGCACAGTCGACCATGTCCCGGCCGGCTACTCCACGAGCCTCGGGGGCTACTGGCCAGGAGTTGTGCATAATGCAAGAACCCCCGTACCTCGTGGAGTGCACCCACCCCTCCCAGCAGCGACCAACTCTCGTGCATTGCGCCCAGAGGACACCGAGAGCCACGTGGGTGACCGATCCCGAGTACAAGTAAACCCTCGGCAGCACTCTGACGTGAAACCACCTCAGTCCATTGCCGACACCAGCGACCTCGGAACGAGCGAATACACAAAGAGTCCGACAAAAAACAGCAGCAATGGAACACTCAGCACCCACGCAACGGTCGACCTTGATAGCCCCAGCGGGTCGAACTCGGTAGGCGCGGCAGCGAGCACCTGTATCAAGAGCCCGACAACGGCTCCCCCTAGCACGGGACCGGCTTGGCGAAGGACGTTGAGAAGGGAGGATGCAGCACCGAACTCGTCACTCCTCAGTGCAGCCATACCTACTGTTGTCAGTGGCGCCATCAAGAAGCCATTTCCGACACCGAAAACGATAGTCGCCCCCAGGAACCACATCCAAGAAACCCCAGTAGCGGCAATCAGCATGCTCAGGGCGGTTCCCATCGCGGACGCCCCGAAGCCGATCTGTAGCACGAGGCGGGCCTTTCCTTCATCAACCCAGTGACCCGCGATAGGTGCTGTGACCACAGAAGCAATCGACGCCGGCGCAAGAGCAGCCCCCGCCCAGACTGCCGTTTGCCCCATCACGGACTGAATGTAGTTCGATACGAGAAATGTCAAGGCGAATACACCAAGGGCCACAATTAGACCGAATACGGCAGCAGTGAGGAACCGCGGATTCTTGCGAAGAGACTGCGGAAAAACTGCGTACGCCGGATCCGCGCGGCGTTCATACCGGAAGAAAGCAAACAGGCAGAGCACAGCGAACGGCAGGCAAGCAATGGTCAGCGGGTCCCAGCCCGCATGGGGGCCTTGCAGGCTTCCATAGAGAAGTGCCACAAGGCCGATGCCCGCAAGAAAGGTTCCCACGAAATCAACCCTCACGGACCGGACCACCTCGATCGGAAGACTTCTCATGCCCAGAATCACGACAAGAACAGCAATCGGAAGGTTGACGAGGAAGACCCAGCGCCAGCTGAGCCCATCAATCAATACTCCGCCAGCAAGGGGGCCGACGACGGACGCAGTTCCTGCAATTGACCCCCAGATGCCGACTGCGCGCCCACGGATATTTTCAGGGAAGGTGACGCCGATGAGCGTGAGAGTCTGCGGTACCAGCATGCCGGCACCGAGCCCCTGAAGGAACCGGCTGGCGATCAAGACGAACGGAGAGGTCGCGGCACCGCAGGCGAGGCTGGCAACTGCCAAGACGATCGTTCCCAGGAGGAAGAGGCGTCGGTGCCCGAATCGGTCACCTAAACGACCTGACGGGATGATCGCCAGTGCGAGGACGAGACCGTAGCTGTTGACCGCCCAGAAAACCTGTGCTGTGGACGCGCCCAGGTCCCGTGTCAGCGAGGGAACTGCGAGGTTAATAATTGTCAGATCGAGGAGAGCGATGAAGTACCCACCAGCCAACGCGCACAACCCGATCCACTGCCGAGCGCTGACTGTTATGTCTAGAGAATCTTCCGTCATGTCCCCCCGTTCGTCAGTTCGGTATCGCGGAAGGTGTCTCTCTTGGTCATCACAGTGTCGTCACCACATTAAGGTCGAGGCCTCTCCCCAGCTCTCCCACTATTGACGTAGATGCCATTGCTGAGATGGCTGACCGCTGCGTCAGACCGATGCGGGACTGGCTCTCGAGCTGGAGAATCATCAGGTTGCACTCGATGGCCGCCGAGCTCACCGGCAACGAAAACGCCGCCACACTCACCCAACTCATAACACCTCGGTGAGTTTTAGTTGGTATTGCGGTACTTGAGCGGAGAGGGAGGGATTCGAACCCCCGGTGCGCCAGGCGCACAGCGGT
>CAJPNZ010000158.1 GCA_905372155.1 Propionibacteriaceae bacterium | reverse complement strand
TTGTCTGGGGTGGGTGATCGTGGGGGTGCGTTGGAGGCGATTCGGGAGGCCGTCGAGATTCAGCGTGGACTCGCTGAGAAGAATCCGGCCGTATTTGAAGCCGATTTGGTCAGAGCATTGAACAATTTTGCCCGCATCCTGACCGAAACCGGGGAAAGCGATGAGGCGCTGCGCTGTTTTATCGACGACACGGAGAGATTCCCAACCGGTCTCCAGGCCCGGCTCCGGCTGGCTAGGGCACGTTGGCAAGGACAAGCGGGCGGTGTTGATGACCTGCACCACGCGGTCGAACTCGCCGACGCACGGGACGATCCACGGCTGCTAGGAAAGGTGCGAAGGGCCATAGCGGAGACCGCCGGCGAATGGCAGGCTGTGATCCCCACCGACCGGTGGGAGAAACTACCAAACTGGGTTGTCCGTGATCTGAGCGAACACCTCGAAACCCTGCAGGCCTGGATCCAGTGCACGAACTGGGACGACTACGCCCGGCTGCTGCGCTCCGCATGGCCCGCGCCCACCGAGAACGACGTGGCCCTCGTCCGGGCGGCGGCGGAGAGGTACGTCGATGTCCCCGAGATGTCCACTCTGGCAGACATCGTGGAGGCGATCGCCGAAGAGGGACTCGAACCCGTCCTGTCCGAGATGCAGGCTATTTACGAGGCCGGGGCCCTGGTCGGCGGCTGGCGGACCGCCCATGCCGAGCGGAAGGGACGTCAATACCTGAAGAAACACCAGACCATGGTGGGCAATCCACACTGCCGTGAAGTGCTTCAGGAACTCAGCCTGCCCGACGAGGAACGTGAATTTCTTTTGGCCCTGCTGGACTTGGCAACCGTGTCCTCGGTGGATCTCGCCTATGACATCGCCGAAGACCTGGAAGACGCCGACGACGCAATCCGGGATTTCATCGACGCGGCCAACGTTTCCGGCATGAACTGCGTCCTGCGGGTCCGTCCGGACCTCGCCGAAGGCACCCCGCACGGCAGATTCGCAGCGGCA
This sequence comes from Propionibacteriaceae bacterium, assembly GCA_905372155.1. GTDB lineage: Bacteria > Actinomycetota > Actinomycetes > Propionibacteriales > Propionibacteriaceae > Arachnia. Next base: position 3,753 of record CAJPNZ010000158.1, on the reverse strand, counting down.
CTTTGCGCCTACCTCACCGGCCACCCCGAGGAGGGGAGACGATACCTCGACCTGATCGGCACATCCGCGAACCCAGGTGACCGGGAGAGCTTCCGGCGATGCGTCCACACCCTTGGCCGCGACCCCGACTACACGGACGCACTCGCCCCTGTTGTCGAGTGGCTTCGGACCGGGTGACACCCATGTCGGCAAGAGCTGACGGGATCGCACGCTTCCAGAGGCTCCGCACTGCGACGGCGTCCCGGGTTTTCTCAGCAGATGGTTTCGACTCGGGTCGCTCCTTCGTCGCGGCCCGGCTCAACCAGCTCCGGGGGAGGGTTCGCGACCCGGCTCAGCCGACTTCGGGGAGGGACGGTTCCTCCCTCACCACCACCTCCGTCGACTGGCCGATGGCGGCGTCGGTGAGGGCGACGAACGTGGCCCTGGCCTCCTCGATGGTGGCGGTCGGGGCCTTGACCTTCTGGAAGCGGGCGCGGGCCATGAAGATCAGCAGCACCGCGATCCCGATCGACAGCAGCGCCGTCACCAGGAAACCCAGCGTCAGGCAGCCGACGGTGTTGAGACCAGTGAGGCTCAGCAGCCAGCTCAGGGCCAGCGCCAGCACGATCACCAGCATCCACAGCGAATGCAGCAGGAAGATGACGGCGGCCCCGGCGAAGGCCGAACCGATGCCGGCCTGTTTCGCGGCGGGGACGAGCTCGGCCTTGGCCAGCTCCGTTTCGCGGGCGACGAAATCCATCAAGCCGTCGCGGAGCAACTGGAATGGTGTGGGACGGGCCATCGTATTCCTTTCGCGTCCGACCGGTTGCGGCGCAGCCGGTACCCCTACCCTACGGCTACCGCAGGGGTGTCGCGACCTGCATGTCGATCTCGATGCCACTTTCCGGCATGGACACCGGTTCAGTCAGTTCGTCGTGATTCACCCAGGCCCGCCACGCCAGCAACTGGAATGGCAGACGCAGGTTCTCCCCGGGCCTGACGGCGTGTTCGAAAAGATCCCTGATCTCGTCGGCCAGGCGCTTGCGCTGCAACTCCGAAAGTCGCCTTGACAACGGCTGATTGGCGACGAGCTGTTGGAGATCGTCGAGGCTGACGGTCTGCCAGATGCGGAAGGCGCGGTGCTCCACCTCCGGGAAATACTTCGAATCGTCCACGGCGGCCAAAGACTTGTGACCGTAGTCGCCGCGCATCGCCATCGGGTCGTAGTGACGCATCAGCGCGGTGAGGCGCCGTACCCACGGCACCGAGTCGTCGCGGATGATGTACGAGGCCGAGAAACAGCCACCGGGACGCAGCACACGGGCGATCTCCGACAGCGCCTGACCGGGATCGAAAAGATGGAAGGACTGGTGGGAGAACACCACGTCGAACTGGCAGGGATCGATCGGGATGGCCTCGGGGCGCGCCCAGAAGGGGGTGATGCCCTGGAGGGCTAGCAGGCGACGCATGTCGCGGTCGGTGTCGGCCATGGCGAAGACGGCGTGGCCCGCCTCCTCGAGGCGCTGGGGCAGCAGGCTGCCCCCAAAGGTCAACCCCCGCACTCCCGGCCAGACGGCAAGCCAGGTCAGTGCTTCAGGAGGCAGGGGATCGGTGGTGGTCATCTCTTCCCGGGTCGTTCTTCAGGTACATCAAACAGGTTATCCACACCCTCGAGCGGAAACGGAGAATCAACCCCGCCGGTTCCCACAGTGAAAACGTGAACACATCGGAGATTACCGGTCCATTGCTTGCGACGCGGGAAGCCGCGCTCGCGGATTCCGTGCTCGCCACCACGCTGGCCCTCGGAGTCGATCTGGAGGTCATCACGGATCGGGAAGAGCTCAGGCGCCGCTGGCGCACCGCAACACTGCGCCTGGTGGGTGCGGACATGGCGTCGAGGGCCGCGGCCCTCGGGGCCGTGCCCGGGGTGTGGGTGGTCGGTTTCGATTCCGAGGAGCTGCTGCCGGCCTCCGCAGAGCTGGGTGCGCCCGCGCTGCTGCTGCCCGACGAGTCGCAGCGCCTGGCGGAGGTCCTCTCCAACGAACTGCCGGGCCGGGACGCGGCGCAGACACTGGCGCTGACAGGGGCCTCCGGCGGGCTGGGGGTCAGCTCCCTCGCGGTGGCGTTGGCGACACGGGCCGCAGAGACGGGACTGCGCTCGGTGGCGGTGGAGCTGGCGAGCTGCGGCGGCGGCCTGGACCTGCTGTTCGGGGCCGAAACCCAGGAGGGCATGACCTGGGAGGAGCTGCGGCACGCCGTCGGCGAGATCGGGGACCTCACCCCACACCTGGTCCCGGCGGAGCGGGTCTCGGTGCTGGCGCTGGGCAGACCCCACGGCGACTCCCCCGACGAGGCGGCGTTGTCGGCGGTACTCAGGTCGCTGGAACGCAGCCACGACCTGGTGGTCGTGGACATGGGCGACGGCACGCGCCTGGCGGAACTGGGACGTCGCGTCGTCCCGCTGCTGATGGTCGGCGCGGACGTGCGATCGGTTGCCGCGGCCCGGATGCGGGCCCGCCGGATCGACCTGACCGGGGCGCTGCTGGTGGTGCGGGTCGGGAAAGGTCGCGGGCTGCCGCCCGAAGCGGTCTCCGATGCGCTGGGACTGCCGCTGGCCGGGGTGGTGCGCGACGACCCAAGGGTGCCGCGGCTCGCGGCCCAGGGAGCCAGCGTCGGGTCGCGGCCCGCGGCACGGCTGCGCCGGGACTCGGCACGGCTGCTGAAGGAGGTGCGTCTGTGATGCTGGAGGAATTGCAGGCCAGGCTGGGCAGGCTCGGCCGCCCCCACACGGCCGCGGACGTCGCCACCGCGATGCGCGGCATGGGGCTGGTGGTCACCGACACGGCCCTCAGACAGGCCATGGACCAGCTGCGCCGCAACTCCGTCGGGGCCGGTCCGCTGGAGGAGCTGCTGCGGGAACCGGGAGTCTCGGACGTGCTCGTCAACGGCCCGGACGCGGTGTTCGTGGACCGCGGCGCCGGACTGGAGGCGGCGGACGTGCGATTCATCCACGACGAGGCGGTCCGCAGGCTCGCGATCCGGCTGGCAGCCACCGCGGGCAGACGCCTGGACGACGCCCAGCCGTTCGTCGACGGCCGGCTGCCGGGCGGGGTGCGGCTGCACGCGGTGCTGGCGCCGCTGGCCAGCCCGGGGACGTGCATCTCGCTGCGGGTCCCGGCGTCGCGGACCCTGACCCTGGAGGAACTGCACACCGCAGGGTCGCTCACCGACGAGGCCCTGGAGCTGTGCCGGAGGGTGATCGCCCGCAAGGTGCCGTTCCTGATCTCCGGCGGCACCGGGACGGGCAAGACCACGCTGCTGGCGGCGCTGCTGGCCGAGGTGCCGGCAACGGAACGGATCGTCGTGGTGGAGGACGCCCGGGAACTGACCCCCAGGCACCCGCACTGCGTGCGCATGGAGGGCAGACCCCCCAACAACGAGGGCAAAGGAGCGATCACGCTCACCACCCTGGTACGGCAGGCCCTCAGGATGCGCCCCGACCGGGTGGTGCTGGGGGAGGTGCGCGGCGCGGAACTCACAGACCTGCTCTCGGCGCTCAACACCGGGCACGAGGGCGGCTGCGGCACCGTCCACGCCAACTCCGTCGCCGACGTTCCCGCCCGGCTGGAGGCCCTCGCCGCGCTCGGCGGGCTGGGTCGCGAGGCCTGTCACGCGCAGCTCGCCGCGGCCCTGCGGCTGGTGCTGCACCTGCGTCGCGGCCCCGACGGGAAACGCTGGCTGGCGGAGGTGGGGGCGTTCAGGCGGGGCGCGGAT
>CAJPNZ010000157.1 GCA_905372155.1 Propionibacteriaceae bacterium | reverse complement strand
GCCGACGCCGCCGAACTCGCCGCCACCGCCCCCAGAACCTGAACCGGAGAACACCATGAGCAATGCCCCGAAGGTGAGGGGAGCGTTCCTCACCGCCCTGAACCGCCCCGTCCTGGTGCGCCCCAGCGACGCCGAGGCCACCATCGTCCTCGACGCGGCCACCATCCCCGCCGACGTCTCACTGCCCGCGGTTGTGCGGCTGAGGGAGGAGACCTACGAGGTCACCGCCACCCCGCGCGGTGAACGCGAGATCAGCGGCCGCGTCGCTCTGGTCACCGGCGGTGCGCAGGGTTTCGGCGCGGAGATCGCCAAAGGGCTCGTCGACCAGGGCTGTTTCGTCTTCATCGCCGACCTCAATGGCGACGGGGCCGCGGCCAAGTGCGCGGAACTCGGGGCGGACCTCACCCACCCCATCACCGTGAACGTCGCCGACGAGGAATCCGTCGCGGCGATGGCCGCCGAGGTGGAGCGGGTCGCGGGCGGGATCGACCTGGTGATCTCCAACGCCGGGATCGTGCGCGCCGGATCCGTGCTGGAACAGGACGCCTCCGCGTTCAGGCTCTCCACCGACATCAACTATGTCGCGTTCTTCCTCGTCACCAAACACTTGGGCGGTCTCCTCGCACGCCAGCACGAGGCCGCGCCCGGGTGGCTCACCGACATCATCCAGATCAACTCGAAATCCGGGCTCGTCGGCTCCAACAAGAACGCCGCCTACGCCGGCTCCAAGTTCGGCGGCATCGGTCTGGTGCAGTCGTTCGCGCTGGAACTCGTCGAACACGGCATCAAGGTCAACGCCGTGTGTCCCGGGAACTTCTACGACGGCCCGCTGTGGTCCGACCCCGACCGGGGGCTGTTCGTGCAGTACCTCAACTCCGGAAAGGTACCCGGCGCGACAACGATCGAGGACGTGCGGGCGTTCTACGAGGCCAAGGTGCCGATGCGCCGCGGCACAACCGGCATCGACGTGCTGCGCGCCATCTACTACATCGTCGAACAGGCCTACGAAACCGGCCAGGCCGTGCCCGTCACGGGCGGCCAGGTCATGCTCAACGCCTGAACCCCGAGAAACCGAAGGAAGAAACATGAGTGACATTCCCGCAACCCAGCAGGCCATCCAGATCGTCGGGGTCGATGAGTTCGTGCTCAACCCCGCCAAACCCGTCGACGAGGTGGGGCCTCACCAGATGCTGCTCAAGGTGGAGGCCTGCGGCATCTGTTTCAGCGACACCAAACTGCTGCACGCCTTCGATTCCCACCCACGCAAGGCGGAGGTGATCTCGGGGATCGCGCCCGAGGCCCTCACCGAGATCCCGGGCTACCGTCCGGGCGGGCAGGCGACGGTGCCCGGTCACGAACCGGTGGGTCGCATCATCGCCGCCGGGGAACAGGTGACGCACTTCAAGGTGGGGGACCGGGTGCTGGTGCAGGCCGACTGGAAGCACCTGCGCACGCCGAAATCGAATGGTGCGTTCGGCTACAACTTCGAGGGTGCGCTGCAGGAGTACGTCGTCATCGACGAACGCTGCGTGGTCTCGCCGTCGGGTGAGGAGTTCCTGATTCATGTCACCGACGGGCCGTCGGCGGCCGCCGTCGGGCTGATCGAGCCGTGGGCCACCGTGGAGGGTTCCTACGCGTGGGCGGAGCGCAATCACGTCGCCGATGGTGGCCGGTTGCTGGTGGTCGGCGACGGTGACCTCGGTTCCCTCACGTCGCAGCACCAACCTGCGGAGACGGTGCTGGCCGTCCCGCAGGAGGTCGCGGGGCTGGACGGGGAGAGCTTCGACGACATCGTCTGTTTCTGCTCCGACGCCGAGGTGATCGAGGCCTGCGCGAAGCTGCTCGGCACGCGCGGCGTGCTGTGCGTCGTGCTGGGTGGCGGGAGGATCGACCGCAAGGTGAGCCTGGACATCGGTCGCGTGCACTACGACTTCATCCGGTTCTGCGGCACCACCGGCGACGATCCCGCCGACGGTTACGCCTGGATTCCCGCGACGGGTGAGCTGCGCACCGGCGACAAGGTGGCGATCATCGGGGCCGCCGGCCCGATGGGGCAGATGCACACCATGCGGGCCGTCACCTCCGGGGTGCCGGGCGTCACCGTCACGGGCACCGACGTGAACGACGACCGCCTGGAGCACCTGCGCGGGGTCGTGGGGCCGGTGGCCGAGGCCCGGGAGGTGCCGTTGGAGATCGTCAACACCGGTGCCGCCCCGCTGAAACCCGGCTACACCCACCTGTCCTGCATGGTGCCGGTGCCGGCGCTGGTCTCGCAGGCCGTTGACCTGGCTGGTGAGGATGGGATCGTCAATGCCTTTGCGGGCATTCCCGCGGGCACCTTCGGTGATTTCGACCTCCAGGGCATCATCGAGCGTCGCGTGTTCATGCTGGGCACCTCCGGTTCGGACGTCTCCGATATGCGCACGGTGCTGCGGAAAATCGAGGACGGTGTGATCGACACCACCATCTCCCTCGACGCCATCACCGGCATGGTGGGTTTCGCCGATGCCATCGGTTCGGTCATCAACCGCACCTCGGGAGGAAAGATCATGGTCTTCCCGTCGCTGCACGACCTCGGCCTGATCCGCCTGTCCGAGTTGGAGACCAGGCTTCCGCACGTCGCGGCGAGGCTGAAGGACGGTCGCTGGACGAAGGAGGCCGAGGAGGCCCTGCTGGTGGGGGAGTGATCCCGTAAACAGTCGCTGGCCGTGGATCGTCGGGTTCCACGACCAGCGATTCCTCGTCTCCACCGCTGTAGCATCGCAATCGAGTCGTGATGCGGGAGGTGATGGCATGGGGCGTACCACGCTGATGCTGGATGAGGAAGCTGTCGTTGCTGCCCGCGAGCTAGCTCGGCGGGAGCACCTGAGCCTGGGGGAGGCCGTGTCGCGACTCGTGCTGCGAGGGGCGCGTATCGACGCTGAGGAGCGACTGCCGGGCGTCAGCGAGTTTGCCCAGTTGGGGCGTCGCCCCGGCAGGGTTGTGACGAGCGATGATGTTCACGCGGTTCTCGAAGATGAAGGCGAGTGACCGTCATACAGTGAGGCTTATTCACGTGCGCCACGTCAGCCATTGCCCCTAGCCAGAGCGCGTTTGAGGATGGCTGTGAATAGGCCTTGGTCAGCCGAGCCTTGGGTGTCTATTACGTTTTGAGCCCGGGTCGGCTTCGCCCGTCAATCCTGGGAGGAGGCCGCGGAACGGATCCCACGCACCGCGATGAGACCGAATGCCGCGACTAGGGAGCCGATGCCGACGATCATCGCGGCTGTCGGGGAGAGCCAGGCCAGGACGATCGTGAGCACGCCGGCGGCCATGAGCAGGTATCCGGCCGGGCGGTAGGCGCGGGCGCTTCCGGCGCGGTAGCGCTCGAGGGTGGGGTTGTTGAATCGGCCCTCGGGGCGGGTCCAGGGCAGGACGGCGCCCAGGCCGGTGACGACGATGCCGGCGGCCGTCGTCATGATGGCCTCCAGGGGCGCGTTGAAGCCCACGTAGAGGGCGATGAGCCCGAGGTGCAGGGCGGCGATCAGGATGCCGACCAGCACCAGGACGCAGTTGAGGACCTTTGTCGAGTTCTCGGTGTTGGCGACGGCGCCCGCGGGGAAGCGTTCGAGGAAGCGCGGGTTGAAGCGTGGTGCGAGAGCGACGAGCCCCGCGACCACCACCAGGATGAGAGGAGGAACGAAGGCGGTGAACTCGCGGCTGGGACTGTTCTCGCCGTGACCGTTACCGGCGGGGCGGGTGACGAGTTCCGGGGCCATGTGCGGGTAGGTGATGATGCTCACAATAAGCAGGGCGAGGGCGATGACGAGGCAGACGATGAACCCGGTGCGGGGCGTCCGGGACGTCGTTGGGGTCGAGGTGGTGGACATGGGGTTCTCCTTCCGGGGTCAGCGCGTGAGGAATGACTTCAGGGACAAGATGAGGTCCTCGATGGTGGACAGGTTGGCGCGGTACTGCACCTCCGTGCCCAGTTGGCGCGAGACGAGCAGTCCCGCGCTCTTCATGACCTTGAGGTGACCGGAGAGCGTGGAGTTGGCGATGCCCAGGTCCTCGGCGATCTGGCCGGCGCGGACGTAGTCCTTGTCCTTGAGGTAGTTGAGGATCTCGGAACGGGTCACGTGCGCCAGCGCCGCGTGAGCCTCCCCATAACATCCTTCGGTATTTCGGGTCATAACGAAATAATACTCTCGGACGGTGTTTGTGGCAAGTCTAGGCCGAGATGGATGCCGCTCCAGTCGAGCTGGAGCGCGTGGGCTTGTAGGGAGTCGTGAAGCTACGCGCCACCGGTGCCTCTCCCGCCTCGGGGAGCAATGCCACCGGTCCTCCCGAGCAGCCCGCCGAACCGTTGTGCCAACTGGAGAGCCTGCACGGGCGGCACCCGCGTGTCCTGGGTCCGCACCGCGACGAGAACAGGAGGAAGCGTGCGTTTTGAGGATTCAGCCCTCCCTATCAATGCCGGGCGTTACTGGCGGGGCCACCAGGTGCCCGTGGGAGGCGCCGCGATCAGGCGCTTTCAATGCCGAGCGCCGCAAGCCAGTCGTCGACCGGGGCGAACTGCCGCAGCAGCCCTACTAGCTCGTAAAGCATCCTTGACCTGGCGTGGGGGAGCGTTTCGATGATGGCTTGTTGGGCTTTTGTGTGTTCCGTGTTGGTTGGGTTCAGTTTCAGCAGTGTGTTGATTAGATTGTTGACCTCCTGCGGGGTGGTTTTGGGTAGTGTTAGTGCTGTGGTGATGGTGTGGCGGGCTTGTGTTCGTTCCGTGTTGGTTGGGTTCAGTTTCAGCAGTGCGTAGATTAGATTGTTGACCTCCTGCGGGGTGGTTTTGGGTAGTGTTAGTGCTGTGGTG
>CAJPNZ010000156.1 GCA_905372155.1 Propionibacteriaceae bacterium | reverse complement strand
CGACTCGGGTCGCTCGTTCCTCGCGGCCCGCCCCTGTTGTCCGTCATGGAATCGTGAGGTCGATTCGTGGAGGTTGGTGTGGCCATGGAAAGTCACAAGGGCTGGGGCTCGGGCCGGTGGTACCTGCTCGGGATAGTGGTGGTCGCCGTGGTGCTGGGGCTCGGCACCTGGGGCTGGTTGGTGGCGAAACCGGACATCGGGCTGGAGGAGGCGTTCTACCGCGCGATCCAACTGTTCGTCCTGGAGATGCCGGAGGAGGCCTACTCCATTCCCTTGGACTTTGCGCGCTGGATTGCGGTGGGAGTCGCGTTCATCGCGGTGATGCAGGTCCTCCTGACAGTTCTTACGCAACGACAAAAACTCTTCGACGCCAAAAGGCGTAGGAACCACGTCGTCGTGGTCGGCAACGGTCCGGAGGCGGCGTCGCTGGCCGGCAACGACACCTACCGCAAGGCAGGGATGAAGGTCGTGGTGGTCGGCGACCTCGGCCCCTCCGACCAGGCCTGGCTGGCGGGTAGGGGCGTCTCGGTTCTCCCGGATCTCAGCGACCCGCATCTGACGGGGGTGCTTCGCGGCGCCGAGGACGTGGTGATAGTCGGCGGCGACGACAACGAGACCGCGAACCTGGTCTGCCGCGTCGCCTCGACCGCCCCGAAGACCCAGCCGTTGGCGTTGTTCGATTCCCCCGCCCTGGCCCGGCAGTGGACGCGCAACTCCTCGGACGCCACCCGCACGGTGTGTCGCGTGACCCAGCTGGCGCTGGAAACCCTGCGGCTGTGCCCGCCCTTCCCCAGCGACGCCGCCGTCCCCGACCCCGTGGTCGTGGGTGATGGCCCCTTGGCGGCCGAGTTGACGCGTCGCATCATCCTCGGCTGGCAGCACGACGGCTGGCGGCCCCGCGTCCTCTGCCTGAGCGAACGAACCGGCTGGGCCGGTGAACTGGTCCAGAAATTCGGCGACGCCGTGCAGGTGGAGCAGACGACCCTGCTCCCCGCGTGCGTCGAGGCGAGGGTCACCGAGTTCCGCGACACCTGGGTGCCGCCGGAGAAGGGCAGGGGAACGGTCGGCGGCATCCGGGTCTATCTGGCGCTGACGGAATCCAGCAAAGCGGTGACCATCGCCAGGGAGCTGCTGGAGGACCCCGCCACCCACATCGGCCTGGTCGTGGACCAGAACACCCACTGGAAGGACCTGTTCGGGGACGTCACCGACCGAGTGCGGCTGATCTCCCGGGACGCGCTGCTGGCCGACCCGAAGGTCCTGGAACGCAACGAGGCCGACCTGCTCCGCGCCGAGCTTCGCCGCGACGCCGAGAGCTGGCCGCCGGACTCCCCGAGCCTGTTCAGCGCGGACATCGTGCGGGACGAGAACAGCGGCGACATCGTCGATGTCACACCCGATACGCGCCGGCTGGAACTGGGCGTCGACCTGCTCACCCGGGACAACGCGAGGGCGGCCCGCGAGGTGTTGGAGGCGGGCGGCATGAAAGCGGAGACCGGGATCCCCCTGGAGCCCGCCCCGCTGGCGGGACCGTCGCAGCTGCGCTCCATGCAGCTCACATTGCGGAACCTCCTCGCCGAGGCGCTGCCCGGCAACGCCGACATCCACGACGTGCGGCAGTGGGCCCTCGACCTGGCCTCCCGCCTGCCGGAGATGATGCAGCGTTCCGGCTGGACGGTCACCAGCGACACCCCGCCGCTGCTGGACCCCGGAAGCATCGAACGCCTGGCGCAGCAGGTGCACGATAACTACCGGCAGCAAGGGTTGGCGGAGGGCAACCCGACGGGATCGCGACTGGTGGAAACCCCGTGGGAGGAGCTCTCCGAGTTCAACAAGAGCAGCAACCGGGCGGTGGTGCTGGACTACCCGGTGAAGCTGGCCTCCGTCGGCCTCGACTGGCGTCGCAGCACAACCCCAGCCCCCGCACCGGAGCTGACCGACGAGCAGGTCTTCACCCTCAGCGTCGCCGAACACCGTCGCTGGAGCCATTTCCAGCGCCGCAACGGCCGCGAGGGCCACTACTTCAACAAGCCGTGGGACGATCTCACGAAGGGCCAGCAGTCGCTGGACGAGAACGTCGTCAACACCATGGGGTCGCTCCTGGCCTCCGAGGGCATCGAGATCATCCAGGGGGTCGCCGACGAAGGCGGTACCGCGTGAGCAGACGCGCATGGCCCTGCATGGCCCTGCCGGACGAGAACACCCGGGAGCGCCTGACCTCCGCGTACCGCCGGATGCGCACGCTGCTCCATCCGGAACCCACCCCACGAACGTCGTGAGGAAACCCGGTCGGGGACGACGTCCGCACGGCACCGTCGGCCACCGACCGTTTCATTCCCCCTACCATCCAGTCCCGGTTTGCTGGCCCTCATCCTGTTGTGCTGGCCTTAATCCTGTTTTGCTGGGCTTGTTGAAGTTCGCTGGCCTCACAGCGCAGGCAAACGTGAACAAGCCCAGCAAACCGACACCAAGGCCAGCGAACCGACATCAAGGCCAGCGAACCGACGGCCTTCTCCCCGGTTCCGTACCAGTGCACGCATGCACTTGTTCCGCGACGCTCGGGCGCACGGACCAGTTCGCGGGGAAATCGGGATCCCGGGCCAGGTCGAGCAGTTCCCGTGCCGCCGCGGCCTCCGCCCGGGCCCCGCTGGCCTGCCAGGTCCCCGTCGCGGTTTCCAGCGCGGAGCGCCCCGTCTCCAGGAGCCCCCGGTCGCCGGTGACGACGTACAGTCGCAGGTCGAACACCCCCTGGGCGGTCAGGTGCCGCGCGTCATTCACGGCCGGCGCCCCGCCGGGCCCCGGCGGCGGGCAGGGTTCGACTTCTTCGCCCTCCTCTTCCTCGGGTTCGATCCCACCCGCGGCCAGCGCGTACTGGAGTGCCTCCGGCCGCCCCACCGGCGCGGGATCCGGGATCGCCGTCCCCGCCAGGACATCGGCGGCATCCAGCAACAGATTCCTCGACGCCGGATGTCCTTGAACGCGCGACAGTGTCTCCGGGCTCTGAGTCAGGCAGCCGAGCAGGGCCAGCAGCGGTTCCCGCCACTCCCGGTCCACCTCGATCCGGCCGGCGAGGCGCCCCAGGAGGGTCAGTTCCTCCAGGTCCAGCAACAGGGAGTCGAGCAGCAGGTCCGAGTTGTCGCGACACCAGCGGATCTCCACCAGCCCGCGCAGCAACCCCAGGACCTCGCCCTCGCGCACCTGGTAGATCCCGGACTCGCACCCCTGCTCGAAGGCCACGTCCAGCAGCCCCTTGGCGGACGCCCTTCCGAAGATCTGTTCCACCCCGGGGGCGGCCAGTTCGACGTCCCCCGCCAGGCACGACGGCATGAGGTCGGGGCGCGCGGGGTCGAAGTCCAGCACGGCACCGGGCAGGCTGATCGCGACCGCACCGGCGGGCGCGACGGGTTCGTGTCCGATCAGCACCGTTCCCAGGCCGACGTGACAGATCGGCAACCGTTCGGTTTTCATCACATGCCCACCCTCAGCTCCTGCTGCCACACCGCATCCTCCAATTCCGGGAGATCGTCGCCCTGGAGCGGAAGACGCCACCCCGTGAACCCGCCCTTCCTCGGCGGACGGGTCCGCGCAGTCGATCTCGTGATGATTCCACCGAGTTCCCTCCTTTTCAGATCCTCATGACGGACAGCCACCGGCCGCACCCCGTCCACCAGAAGGCCGACAGGAACGCCCACCGGATGAACGCCCCGACAGCTAGACTGGGGTGCAGAGCCAGGCATCCATGCGTGGCGCCGCCTGTGTCATTTCTGTGTCAATTTCGTTCTATCCCCTGCCTTCTTCCAGATGGTTGAGAAAAACTTCTGGCCATGACGGGGGAAGCCGCAGCCGGGACAGCCAGGGAGGCGAGATGGAGCGGCATCGACATCGCCCCCGTGGCCGAGGCGGCCTGGCACATCGCCCACGCCGAGCGGTCGGCCCGGTTCCACCGCCTCGCGAGCTGCCCAACCCGGACGGCGCCCTACGGCCGCAAGGACCCCGAGGGCACGGGTCTGCATCCCTCCTGCCAGGAAACCGGATGCCTGGATCTCCACCACGACCTGATCGAGCGGATGGTGAACCAGCTCGCCCGCGACAACAGACGCCACCCGGACCGCGTCATCAAGAACCTCCCCGCGTACCTGACCCGGGTGGCCAGGAGCCAGCTCTCGGAACAGAAACGCGCAGAGCGGGTCCGGATCGGCGCCCAGGCCAAACCCACCCGCAGCGACGGCGCCGCGGGTCGCGTGATGGCACGATTCGAGGCCATCGGAGGTCTCCGCGGGGAGTGGTTGACCAGACTGTTCCGGATCATGCGGTCATATCCTTTCAGCTCCACCCACGTCCCCGGGCGCTGGCCCGTTGACGGGCTCGTTGAGGAACGTGCCAAGCTGCCCGACGGCCACACCCCCACGCGGGAGGAGATCAGGAAGGACATCGCGTTCGTCACGGAAACCTCAACACACATCCTGGGGTCGCGATGGGTTCACGAGAACCTGACGATCCCGCTGATCAGCAACGGTGCGTTCGAGGAACTGAGGGAGGAGCACACCGCCACCGACATCGACCTCACCGATGTGGTGCTCGGTAAACAACTCATCGCCGTCTACCGGCACCTGCGCGCCGGCGGCCTGTCGCGGGCGACGGCGTTCCGCCTCGCGGCCGACAGGATCGGCGGCCGGGCCCCGGATCGGATCACCCCGGACATTCTCACCATCCTGAAGGACCTGGACAGGAAGTGAAGGCTCCAAAGACCCCCTGAGGTTCTACAGTGGCGTCGGAACTTTCCGGCGACGACCAACGCCACCGGCGCGTGGGTCCACCCCGATCTGCGACTGGGGGGACGCCCATGTATGAAGACGCGGCAGCTGCGCGCTACCCGAACACGCCCCCACCCGGCACATCACCCCAGGACACCTACGCCCAGCAGCCCTGGCCTGCAACGCACCCCATGCCCGCGTGGCAGGCGCCTCCCGGCCCATACACCACCATCCCCCAGCCTCCGGATCCACAGTTCCCACCCCAGAACGCCCACCACCTCCAT
>CAJPNZ010000155.1 GCA_905372155.1 Propionibacteriaceae bacterium | reverse complement strand
TCGAGTTGCTGCCCGGCGGCGAACGGATCACCTCCCGGTCGCTTCGCTTCGTGGCCAGCCTCGACGCCCGCGGCGACATCGCGGTCCGCGCCCGCGACCTGAATGCCGCCACGGATCTGATCCCCCTGCTGTCCGCGGCGATTGCCGCCGCGTCGGCAGCGACCGGGATACCGGCAACGATCCTCGGCTCCGCCGCCGGGCAGGCCGCCGAGGATGCGCTGCGCCGCGGGGGTGCGGCATGAGCGACGAAAGCGCCACCTTCACCATCGACTGCGACGGATGCCGCTACAGCGTCGAATGGCCGCGCCTGTCCGGAGATGATTCCCAACAGGATCCGCACCATGCGGCCGTCTACACGACAATGGACGACCTCGTGGGCCACATCGAACCGCTGACGGTAGACGGCTTCCAGACCAAGACCGACGTGATCGCCGCGGCCCGGGCATTCCTCCGGGCCCTCGTCGAGGAGGCCGGCGATGAGTGACATGCAGGACCGTATCGCCCGTCTCGCCGCAGAGGCCCAGCAGCGGGCCGACGTGGCCGGGATGCAGGCGGCATGGCAGGGGGGCCGCGCCCATGGCCTTCGGGAGGCGGCAGCTGCGGCAGCTGCCGTAGCGGAAGACCGGGCACTCCGGGACGACATCCGCGACTACATTGCCGACCTGACAGCCCGCGGGACACCACCGAGCAAGCAGCCAGGCCATCGATTGCTCCTGCTGTCGCCGAGCCAGCTGGCCATCGGTGAGGCCGCCGCCGTGGCGAAGCGCGCCGCATGGCGGCAGGTCGCCGAGGATCTCCGAGGTCTCCTCGGTGCCAACGAACCCGAGGAGGGTGAGTCGTGACCGAGTTCACCTCCGACGAACTTGCCGCCCTGCTGTCAGGGAAGGCTGTGCGCGGCTTGAAGATCGCCAATGCCCGCATCGATCTCGCCCCCGAAATTCCGTTCCGAACACTCCCGGCACGCGACGGCGGACTCCGGTGCGTCGTCACGTCTGGCGGCACGCTGGAATTCCAGGAATGGTTCGGCTGGACCGCGCATGGCGCATCAGCCAGCTGGGTCCGTGGCCCATGGAACGACTACGACGGCCCCATCCATGCAGCCTGCCGAATGGAGGGGGCGCCCATGGCCGAGCTGGCCGGGATGCTCGCCGACGAAATCAGAGAGGTCTCTGCGGCCCTGGCGCGGGAGGCGGGCGCGGAATGACAACAATCACCGAGCCGGGCATCTACTCGTTGCCCCCGGACGTCTATCACGGTGACCCCGTTCCCGAAGGCTCCCTGTCGCCGACACGGGCCCGGGTGCTGCTGTCAGAAGGCGGGCCGCTCCGCTACCGCTGGCAGCAGACCCACCCCCAGCATCGTGCGACCTTCGACATCGGCCACGCCCTGCACGCAATGGTCCTGGGTGCAGGCGGCCCCGTCGTGGCGATTGACGCTCAGGATTGGCGCACCAAGGCAGCCCGGGCCGCCCGGGCTGCCGCCCACGAGCAGGGAGCGACCCCGTTGTTGCGCTCCGACTATGAGCGCGTCGCAGAGTTGGCCAGTCATGTGACAACTCATTCGCTGGCGTCGGAGCTCCTGGGCGTCGGCGAGCCCGAACAGGCCATGTTCTGGCGGCACCCGTCAGGCCTGTGGCTGCGGGGCCAAGTCGACTGGCTGCGCCCCGACGGCATCGTCGACTTGAAGACCACCTCCCGCCCCGGCCCGCGAGCGTGGGGGCGGCACGCCTACGACCTCGGCTATCACATGCAGGCCGCATGGTATCGCCACCTCGCCCGACAGCTCGGACTCGG
Organism: Propionibacteriaceae bacterium; assembly: GCA_905372155.1. GTDB lineage: Bacteria > Actinomycetota > Actinomycetes > Propionibacteriales > Propionibacteriaceae > Arachnia. Next base: position 3,382 of record CAJPNZ010000155.1, on the reverse strand, counting down.
GGACCTGCCGTTCTGGCACGTCGTGGTCGAACTCGAAGGTCCCGGCCTGGTCTATGTGGCCCGCTTCGACGACGACCTCCTGGCCATCGGCGAAGCCGACATGCAGCAAGCCATCGACATCTACAACCACGCCCGACAGGCGAACCGCTGGGACGGCTACCCCGCCGACCAGGCAATCACCATCACCCCGCCCACTTGGGCATTGAAGCAACGCCAAGCCGGTGAGGCCGCGGCGCTGGCAGACGCAATCGACAACCTCCTGGAGGAAAACTCATGACCACCAACACCCCGGCAGTCCGAAACGGAGCCGGCACGATCGCCAAGGCCGCCCCCGACCAGCTCATCGCAACCCTCAACAGCATGGTCGGGGAGATCCGCAAGGCGCTCCCGGCCCACATGTCCGCCGACCGCATCGCGCGAATCATGTCCACCCAGATCCGCACCACCCCGAAGCTGGCGCAGTGCAGCCAGGGCAGCTTCTTCGGCGCCCTGCTCACCGCCTCCGCGCTCGGCCTGGAGCCTGGCATCGCCGGGGAGTGTTACCTCATTCCCTACGGCAGGGAATGCCAGCTCGTGATCGGCTACCAGGGTGTGGTGAAGCTGTTCTGGCAGCACCCCCTGGCGAGGCGCCTCGCCGCCGAATACGTGTGCGAGCGCGACGAATTCGACTACGACAAGGGACTTGAACTCAAGCTCCACCATAGGCCCGCCGCGGGCGACCGTGGCCCTGTTGTCGCCTACTACGCCATTGCGGAGCTGACCACAGGGGCGCTCGCCCTGGACGTGTTCACCCCCGAGCAAATCAAGAAGCTGCGCGGTGGCAAGGTCGGAACCTCCGGCATCGACGACCCTGAACACTGGATGGAGCGCAAGACCGCCCTGAAGCAGGTGCTGAAGCTCATGCCGCGCGCATCCGAGCTGTCTGCGACGCTTCGCATCGACGAGCAGATGGGGTCGATGGCCACCGCCAAGGCCGTCGCCGCAGGAACGATCCCCCACATCGACGACGCCACCGGCGAAGTCCTGGACGCGGAGATCGAGGCATGAGTGAAGACGACCTCTACGCGCGACACGCCCCGGGATCCTTCTCCGACTGGCCCGGCGTCACTCTGCGCTGGTGCGACATCTGCGGCGAAATGTGGCCCTGCCACGTCGTCGAGGCCGCATGGATCGACCACGAGGACGGTGAGCGGTGAGCATGCACAACCGACGCTTCTCCAGCCCCCTCGGGGCTACGTCTCGGGACATGATCGATGTCGGCCCGGTGCCGACCGTCACGGCGGAGCAGCGCGCCAAAGCCAGGGCCCTGCTCAACGCTCGCGGGGCAATCGACCTGGCCGACATGCTCGGCCTCACGGACGAGGGGGCGGCCCGATGAGCGCCCGGCACGTGCGGGTCCGGGTCGCGAGAGAGCGGACTGGCCTCGGCGACCTGGTCGCAGAAGTCAGCTGCCCAGGCTGCGGCACTCGGGCTGAGTTCATCGGCTGGCCCGAGGCCATCGAGATCGCCGACGGGCACGCCCGCTGCTGCCGCCCCCTACAGGATGGCCTGACTGCACGCCGCCACTCCTACTCAGGGCGGGAGGTGACGGCATGACCGGGCATCTAGCGGGGTGCCGGGGCACCACTCCTCCGAGCGTCCTGCTGAAGGCCTACGACCAGATCGGTGACGAGATTGTCGTTACCGAGAAGGTGGCGCGCGAAACCCCCGACCCCGGTCTGGAGAACTACTGCCGCGGCAAAATCTCCGGGCTCGTCGCGGCCCGCAACCTCCTGGCCTGCGCGGCCGAGAACGCCCTGGAGCAGAGAGCGTGACAACCGCAGTCGCCGATCGCTGTTCGTGGTGCGGGCACCGCCACGAACTCAACCTCCCCTGCAAGGGAGAAATCCAGGTCGGAAGCAGTAGGCAGGGCCGCATGATGCGGCCCTGCCCCTGCCGCCGGCACGAAAAATCGAACACGAAAGAATCTCATGGATGAGATAGTTTTCTTCGCCGCCGGCACCCCGGCACCTCAAGGGTCAAAGCGACACGTAGGTGGTGGGCGGCTGGTCGAGTCCTCCCGGCAGGTAGGTCCTTGGCGCGCCACGGCCCGCCGGGCCGCGCTCGAGGCGATGAGTGGGCAGCAGCCACGCACCGGCCCGCTGGAGGTGTATCTGCGCTTCATCATGCCCCGCCCCGAGGGCCACCTGCGCCAGGGCAGGGCACAAACGGACGGGTGGCGACTGCTCCCGTCCGCACCCCGCCAGCACACGGGCAAGCCGGACGTGGACAAGCTCGTCAGGGCCATCCTGGACGCCCTGACGGGGGTGTGCTGGTGCGACGACGCCCAGGTCGTCGCCGTGCATGCCGAGAAGACCTACGCCTATCGCGCCACCCCCACCCCCGGCGTTCATGCCATCATCCGCACCGCCGCCACCCCGCTGTGCGTCGGCTGTGGTCGTAACGCCTACAGCTACCGCCAGACCGCCGACGGTCCCCTCTGCGTCGACTGCGCCTTGGGGGATGAGCTGGCGGATGAGGATGAGGAGCCGTGATGGCCCGCAAAATCCCCGGGGAGTTCGTCCCGCTAAGTAGTCATTTCTCGGACGACCCGGCGGTCCTGGAAGTCGGCCCGGATGCCGAGCTGCTGTACCTCCGGGGGCTCCAATACGCGAAGCGTCAGCGCACGGATGGGCATATCCCCAAGGTCGCTCTGTCGACGGTTGGGCGCGATATCAGGCGCTACACAACTTTGCCTCAGCGGCTCGTGGCTGCCGGCCTGTGGGTGGCGGTGGACGGCGGCTGGAACATCCGCGGCTGGGATGGCTGGAATCCGACCCGGGCGGAGCGTGAGGAACGCTCCGCAGTTCGACGGCAAGCCGCTCAGAAGCGATGGGCGGCCCGCACGAAAGGCGACCCGCAATGACCCGTCACGCGATGCAAAGTGCATGCAAGATGCAATGCAAAGTGCATGCGGGTTGGACTGCAAGGTGCAATGCAAAAGCAATGCAAGTGCAATGCAGAGTAAGAGTAAGAGTAAGAGTTACTCCTACCGGAGTCTGTCTGTGGTGTCTGTGGTTGCTTATTTCTGCTGCTGAAAGTCTCTACGGCGCGAGGTTTTCAGCAGCATGAAGACGCAGATCATCGATCGATTGACACCCGACATCGCACGCAACTTCGGCGAATGGGCTGCGCTTCGCCGGCCCACATGGCACCCCCAGGCTGTCGCGAACGCGCTCTGGCCGCTGCGCGACCAGCCGCTCGCATTCGTCGACGCGCTGCTCGCGTTCGCCGTCCACGACCCCGAGTGCGAAACCCCTGCCGCCATCGGCTGGCGCGACCGGACGTGGTGGCAGCGCGCCGCAACCGCCACCACCCCCGAGCGGGCCGCAGTCGACCCGTG
>CAJPNZ010000154.1 GCA_905372155.1 Propionibacteriaceae bacterium | reverse complement strand
ACGACGAGGATCGCGCCGTCCATCTGCGCGGCACCGGTGATCATGTTCTTGACGTAGTCGGCGTGCCCGGGGCAGTCGACGTGCGCGTAGTGACGCTTCTCGGTCTGGTATTCGACGTGCGCGATCGAGATGGTGATGCCGCGCTGACGCTCCTCGGGGGCCTTGTCGATGCTGTCGAACGGGGACAGTTCGTTCAGGTCCGGGTACTTGTCGTGGAGCACCTTGGTGATCGCCGCGGTCAGAGTGGTCTTGCCGTGGTCGACGTGTCCGATGGTGCCGATGTTGCAGTGCGGCTTGGTCCGCTCAAACTTGGCCTTTGCCACGTAGGGCTCCTTCTTGGTCCAACCACGCACCGTGCGTGGCCATTATTCTGGTGCACCCCTGAGCTATGGGTCACACCAGGGGTCCGACGCCCAAGTTTATTACCCGGACGCATACCCGTGTAATGCTATCGGGCCGCTCCTGGAAGTCAAACTCAGGGCCGTGTCCCAGCCCCTTTCAACAACCTTCGTTCAGGAAGGACTCATCCCCCGCGTCGAGCTGCCGGAGCTGCGCCACCCGCCCGGAGTGTCGTCCGCCCTCGAAGGAAGCTTTCAGGAAGGCCTCGCAGATGGCCAGGGCGACGTCGGGACCCACCACGCGGGACCCGAAACACAGGACGTTCGCGTTGTTGTGCCGCCGGCTCATCATGGCCGAGTAAGCCTCGGAGACGCAGGCCGCCCGGATCCCCTTGATCTTGTTGGCCGCGATGGAGATGCCGATTCCGGAACCGCAGATCGCGATTCCCACATCGAAACGCGCGGCGGCCACCTCTTGGGCCAGCCGACCCCCCCATTTCGCGTAATCGGTGCGCTCGGATGTGGTGGGTCCGCGATCCACCACATCGTAGCCAAGCTCTCGCAGACGGGGAATCAGGTCAATGCGCAGATCGTGGGCAGCGTGGTCGCTGGTGATTCCAATTCTCATGCGGCAACGTTACTGACCCGATCCGGCAAATCCTCCACGATTTCCCGTACCGCCGCCTCCGATGCACGACGCACGGATTTCCCGAGTCCTCCTTTTGTCCGACCGGGCGACACTCCCATGTCCTGGGCCATAACCCTCCAAAACCGCTCTGACAAGCCTTTTTATCCACGAAGAAGTCGAGCGGCCCCGCGTCTCAAGCGTTTCGCACCACTCCGCGCCCGAAGCAGGTCAGGTTAGTCTCCATCTCATGTCACAGGACGTCGAAACACTGATTGACCTCGGTTTCAAGGCCTACGGGCGAGGCGACAACACGCAGGCGGCACGTTGGTGGCGGATGGCAGCGGCGCAGAGGCGCTCCGACGCCATGGTCAACCTCGGTCTCCTGACCGACAACCCCGCGGACCGCGAGGAAGCCACACAGTGGTTCTTCCGTGCCGCCCTACTGGGCAACACCGACGGCATGCTGCTCCTCAGCGGGATTCTCCAGGAGCAAGGGGACCACGTCATCGCACAGAGCTGGTTGCAGAAGGCCTCCGATCTGGGCGATCCCCGCGCAATCGAGGCCTTGGCACAGGCCCGGAACACCCCCAGACGCATGGAACCCAACGCCCCGAAACACGGCGAGACGGATCAGCTCAACGATTTGACCTTGGTGGACTGACAACCGCTTTCCCCTCCCCGGCCCCGTCCGTATCCTGCGCGGACGGGGCCTTTCAACGGGTTCCGCCACGAGATGGCGACAGGACCGCTGAGCCCACGAGCGCCGGCTCCGGAACGGGGACCGCGCCGGGAACACTCACTGGTCCGGGACCTGATGGTCCCGGACCAGTGAGGTTGTTCAGCGAATCACTCGCCGCCGCGAGCCTTGGCGACGATCTCCTCCGAGATGTTCTTCGGGGTCTCGGCGTAGGAGTCGAACTCCATGGAGTAGGAGGCCTGGCCCGAGGTCTTCGAGCGCAGGTCGCCGACGTAGCCGAACATCTCCGACAACGGGACCAGGGCGCGCACGACGCGGTTGCCGTGCAATTCGTCCATCGACTGGACGTGGCCGCGCCGGGCGTTCAGGTCGCCGATCACGGTGCCGAGGTAGTCCTCGGGGGTGGTGACCTCGACGGCCATCATCGGTTCCAGGATCGCCGGGTCAGCCTTCCGGGCGGCCTCCTTGAAGGCCATCGAACCGGCCAGCTTGAACGCCAGCTCCGAGGAGTCGACGTCGTGGTAGGCGCCGTCGGTCAGGGTGACCTTGATGTCCTCGACCGGGTAGCCGGCAAGCACACCGAACTGCATGGCCTCCTTGATGCCGGCGTCAACCGCGGGGATGTACTCCTTCGGGATGCGCCCGCCGGTGACGGCGTTGACGAACTCGTAGCCCGAACCCGCCTCGGTGGGTTCCAGGTCGATGATGACGCGACCGAACTGGCCGGAGCCACCGGACTGCTTCTTGTGGGTGTACTCCACCTTCTCCACCTTGCGGCGCAGCGTTTCGCGGTAGGCCACCTGTGGTTTGCCGATGTTGGCCTCCACCTTGAACTCGCGCTTCATGCGGTCGATCAGCACCTCGAGGTGCAGCTCGCCCATGCCCGCGATGATGGTCTGACCGGTCTCCTCGTCGGTGTGGACACGGAAGGTCGGGTCCTCCTCGGCGAGCCGCTGGATGGCAACCGACAGTTTCTCCTGGTCCGACTTCGACTTCGGCTCGATGGCCTGCTCGATGACGGGGTTCGGGAACTCCATCGACTCCAGGATGATCGGGTGGGCGGGATCGCAGAGGGTCTCACCGGTGGTGGTGTCCTTCAGGCCCATCACCGCGCAGATCATGCCCGCGCCGATCGAGTCGATCTCCTCACGCTTGTTGGCGTGCATCTGATAGATCTTGCCGATGCGTTCCTTCTTGCCCTTGGTGGCGTTCAGCACCTGCGATCCGGCTTTCAGGACACCGGAGTAGATGCGGATGAAGGTCAGCTTGCCCAGGTGCGGATCCGCGGCGACCTTGAACGCCAGGATCGACAGCGGCTCTTCTTCGGAGGGCCTGCGGGACAGCTCGACGGATTCGTCGCCCGGTTTGAAGCCCTCGATGGCGGGTACGTCCAGCGGCGAGGGCAGGTAGTCGACGACGGCGTCCAGCAGCGGCTGCACACCCTTGTTCTTGAACGAGGTACCGCACACCACGGCGGTGAACGCCGAGGACAGCACGCCGCGGCGGATGGCGGCCTTGATCTGCTCGACGGTGATGGCGTCGGGGTCCTCCAGCCACAGCTCCATGAACTCGTCGTCGTTCTCGGCGATGGTCTCCAGCATCTCGGCGCGGGCCAGTTCGGCAGCTTCGACCATGTCAGCGGGGATGTCCGTGACCTCGTAGTCGTCGAGGGCGGGTTTGGTGACCTCGAGCGGCCAGATGTTGGCTTTCATGGCGACCAGGTCCACCTGGCCCCGGAAGTTCGACTCCGCGCCGATCGGCAGCTGCAGCAGCACCGGGGTGGCGTTGAGGCGTTCACGGATGGTCTTGACGCAGTGATCGAAGGAGGCGCCCGTGCGGTCCAGCTTGTTGATGTAGCAGATGCGCGGCACACCGTACTTGGTGGCCTGGCGCCAAACGGTCTGCGACTGCGGCTCAACACCCGCGACGCCGTCGAACACCGCCACTGCACCGTCGAGCACACGCAGGGAGCGCTCCACCTCGACGGTGAAGTCGACGTGTCCCGGGGTGTCGATGATGTTGACCTGGATGTCGTGCCAGAAAGCGGTGGTCGCGGCGGAGGTGATGGTGATGCCGCGTTCCTGCTCCTGCTCCATCCAGTCCATGGTGGCGGCGCCGTCGTGGACCTCGCCGATCTTGTAGGACTTGCCGGTGTAGAAGAGGATGCGCTCGGTTGTGGTGGTCTTGCCGGCGTCGATGTGCGCCATGATGCCGATGTTGCGAACCTTGGACAGGTCGATCTTGGCCACGTTCAGTCCTTTGCTGAAGAAGTCTGTGAAGCGGTGAGAGCCCCCGGGTGAGAACCCGGGGGCGAGGCGATCACCAGCGGTAGTGGGCGAAGGCGCGGTTGGCCTCGGCCATCTTGTGGGTGTCCTCGCGGCGCTTCACGGAAGCGCCGAGCCCGTTGGAGGCGTCCAGGATCTCGTTCATGAGCCGCTCGGTCATGGTCTTCTCGCGGCGGGCGCGGGAGAAGCTGACGAGCCAGCGCATGGCCAGCGTGGTCTGGCGGCCCGGTTTGACCTCGATCGGCACCTGGTAGGTGGCGCCGCCGACGCGACGGGACTTGACCTCGATGGAGGGCTTGACGTTGTCGAGGGCCCGCTTCAGGGTCTGGACGGGGTCCTGACCGGTCTTGGCGCGGGTGCCCTCGAGGGCGTTGTAGACGATGGACTGGGCCACGGTCTTCTTGCCATCGAGCAGGATCTTGCTGACGAGCTGGCTCACCAGCGGGGAGCCGTAGACCGGATCGACCATGACGGGGCGCTTGGGCGCGGGTCCCTTGCGAGGCATTACTTCTCCTTCTTTGCGCCGTAACGGCTTCGGGCCTGCTTGCGCCCCTTGACTCCCTGGGTGTCAAGGGCGCCGCGGATGATCTTGTACCGGACGCCGGGCAGATCCTTCACACGACCTCCGCGCACGAGCACCATCGAGTGCTCCTGCAGGTTGTGGCCGACGCCCGGGATGTAGGCGGTGACTTCGATGCCGGAACTCAGGCGGACACGCGCAACCTTGCGCAGAGCGGAGTTCGGTTTCTTCGGGGTGGTGGTGTAGACGCGAGTGCAGACACCACGACGCTGCGGCGAGCCCTTGAGAGCGGGCGTCTTGTTCTTGCTGACCTTGTCGGTGCGGCCCTTGCGGACCAGCTGCTGAATTGTTGGCACCTGTTGGTATCACTTTCGTTGTCTGGATGGGTATCCCTGGCTCGCAGCCGTCCCCAAGGAGCATCCCGGGTCACCGTTTCCGTGAGCATCACTGACGCGGCTGCCGTGCGAACTCCGCACAGACCCGGGACTTCTTCGCAACTCAAGGATCCTCGGGGTCATGCCAGGGCACGCACAAGGTGCCCACTCACGGCGGACACACTCGGCAAGGGTACAACGCTCGATTGTCGGGGTCAAACACAAAGTTCCGCGGATCTTCCTCGCCATCCCGCATCACCTGGTCGACCAAAGGTCATCCGGACGAGCCATTTCACGGGCTTCCGGTGGACGGCTCCTGTTGTTCGAGTGTGTTGGTGACCCAGGTGGTGATGGGGTTGGTTTCGGTGGGGG
>CAJPNZ010000153.1 GCA_905372155.1 Propionibacteriaceae bacterium | reverse complement strand
CCCGTGCACCCAGGCCCCGAGCGCCCGGTGAGCTGGGTCCCCACGAAATCCCGTTCGGCGATGTGGACGTGGTTCCCGCTCCAGGCCACGTGACAGGCCCAGATCTCGCCATCCTGGTATCCGAACCCCTCCTCACCCAGGCTGAGCACGAAGGCCGCATCAGCGCCGGTTCTGCCGTGGCGGCCCTCCCTGCGGTGCGCCCCCATCGCGAACGGGCGGCGCTGCGGCATCCGCTCGGCAGCCCAGCGTCCCCCGAAGTCCATGAGTTCGCGGGCCTGGCCGGGCACCGGCATCCGCAGGGTCAGCTCCGTCAGTTCGAAGACGCCCTCCCCCGCGTTGGTCAAAGTGGCGCGGGACCTCACCAACCCGGTCGGCAGCAGCTCGACGGTCAGCAGCATCCGCAGCCCGGCGGAAACCGCCTCCAGCGCGTACTCGACCGTCGCGGACCCGACGGCGACGAAGCCCCCGGCAGGTCTTCCATCAACGCGCACCTCGCTCACCCGCCAGCCGGGGCTCCAGGCCCTGCCCTCCCGGGAGCCGATCAGGCCCGGCGTCCCGGTCCAGCCGTACCGGGCCTCGGGGATGATCCCCAGTCGCGGGCCGAGGTCGACGGAGTTCCCGGGGATCATCCAGGCGGCGCCCAGCCGCAGATCCTCGAATCCGGTCTCCGAGACCTCCCCCGGATCACCGCCCCAGTGCACCACCTCGGGCATGCCGTCCGGGCCGGCCGTCAGCAGCAACGCGACCCCGGCGGAACGAAGGACGATTCGCGAGCGCATGTCCCCTCCTAATATTTTTCGTCATTGAAGTTATTCACAGGGTAGCCTTTCCCCGGCGTTTCAGGAACCGCGGAGCCATGGGACGCCGTTCCCGGCCAGATCGCCGGGATCGAGATAGGCGGAGGGCTCGTCCACGGCGCGCAGCAGCACGGGGGTCAGCAGGAGCTTCGTCTCGTTTCCGGAGAACGCGCACCGGTAGCTCCCGACGTCGCGCCACCTGCTCACCAGCGCCCACAGCCCGGGTTCATCGAGGTTGACCACCAGGTCCACGCCGAGGCATCCCGGGCGGGAACGCCAGAACTCGGCCACCGTTCGCAAACCCTCGGCGAGTTCCTCGTCGACTTCACGGAACCGGGAGATCGCAAGCACCGGCCAAGGCTACCCGTGGATTTGAAATCACACCGGAAGAATATGATAATGATTCTCATGAAGTTAGGAACCCTTGCACTCGCGACCGTCGTGATGTTGGCGCTCAGCGCCTGCGGATCGGGCACCCCGATCGCCAACACCCCGGCCTCCGATGCCGCCAGCAACGGTTCGAGCGGAGCCGCAGGCCCGGGCACCACCAAGGTCTCCGTCGCCTTCTATCCACTCGAGTACGCCGCCGCCAAGGTGGGTGGTGACAAGGTGAGCGTCACGAACCTGACGCTGCCGGGCCAGGAACCGCATGATCTGGAGCTGACCCCACAGCAGGTCGCCAGCCTGGAGGAGGCCGACCTGGTCGTCTACCTCAAGGGTTTCCAACCCGCGGTCGACAAGGCGGTGGAGCAGTCCGGAGCCAAAAACAAGCTCGATCTCTCCCAGGTGATCCAACTGCACCCGGCAACCGAGGACCACGACCACGATGCCGGTGAGACCGAGAACCACGACCACGGGACCACGGATCCCCACTTCTGGCTGGACCCCACCCTGGAGGCCAAGGCGGCCAGCGCCATCGCGGACGAACTATCGAAGATCGACGCCAACAACAAGAGCACCTACGAGACGAACGCGAAGAGCACCACCGACGACCTGACCGCCCTTGACGGCGACTACAGGTCGGGGCTGGCCACCTGCCGGGTCAAGACGATCATCACCACGCACGCCGCCTTCGGCTACCTGACCGAGCGCTACGGCCTGGAGCAGATCGGCATCAGCGGGCTCTCCCCCAACGAGCAGCCCTCCCCGGCCCGCATCGCGAAGGTCCAGGAGGAGGCCAAGGAGCACGGCGTGACCACGATCTTCTTTGAAACCCTCACCTCCGACGAGGTGGCCAAGGCGATCGCCGGCGACCTGGGCCTCAGGACCGCCGTTCTCGATCCGATCGAGGGCATCACCGCTGAATCCGCCGGGCAGGACTATCCGTCGGTGATGAAGGCAAATCTCGATGCCATAAGACAGGCCAATGGCTGTTCCTGAGGCCGAAGCCCTGGTGACCGCCGAGGGGATTCACGTCTTTCTCGGCGGCCTGCCGATCCTCAAGGACGTGAGCCTGCGCGTCCACGCCCGCGAGGCCGTGGCCATCCTCGGTCCGAACGGCTCCGGCAAGACCACCCTGCTTCGCACCCTGGTGGCCCTGACCCCGTTTCAGCAGGGCTCCCTGGAACTGTTCAGAACCCCGCTCCGGCGATTCCGGGACTGGCACCGCGTCGGATACGTACCGCAACACGCCACTCTGAACGTTCAGAACGCCACCGTGCGGGAGGTGGTCACCTCCGGCCGGTTGGCGCATCGTGGAGCGTTTCGGTGGTTCACCCGCGCCGACCGGGCGATCGTCGCCGAGGCCCTGGAGCGCGTGGGCCTGGCGGACCGGGCCCGGTGGCCCTTCGCTCCCCTGTCCGGTGGCCAGAAGCAGCGGGCGCTCATCGCACGGGCACTGGCTACCCAACCCGATCTGCTGATCATGGACGAACCCCTCGCCGGCGTCGACCTCGAGGGCCAGACGATCCTGGCCCGGCTACTCGGCGAACTCCGCGACGACGGCCTCGGAGTGGTCCTGGTGCTCCACGAGCTCGAGGCCGTGGCGGGGGTACTGGATCGGACCATCCGACTGCGCGATGGGCGGGTGGTGCCCCACGCCGATGGCCTCGTGCAGAGCCCGCGCGCTCGTTCTTCTGCTTCCCCTCCTTCCGGGCTCGGGAACCCGGGCGAAAGCAACCCATGAACATCTTCTCGTATCCCTTCATGCAGCGCGCGCTACTCGCGGCCCTGCTCAGCGGCTTGGTGGCGCCGGCGATCGGCATGTACATCGTGCAGCGGCGCCTGTCGCTGCTGGGCGACGGGCTGGGGCACGTCGCCATCATGGGGGTGGGACTGGCCCTGTTGACGGGGAGCGCTCCCCTGCCGATGGCCTTGGTCACCTGCGTGGCCGGTTCCGTCGCCGTCGAGCTGCTCCGGCAGTCCGGCAAGACCTCGGGAGATCTGGGGCTGGCCGTGCTGTTCTACGGTGGCATCGCCTCGGGTGTGATGATGGCCGGGATCTCCGGACAAGGTCCGGCCGGCCTGTCCGCCTACCTGTTCGGCGCCCTCACATCGGTGAGCGAATCCGATCTCTGGGTCATCGCGGCGCTGGCGGTCGCGGTGCTGGTCTTCTCTCTGGGTTTGTTGCCCCGCCTGTTCGCGGTCTGCGCTGACGAGGACTTCGCCCGGGTGCTCGGCATCCGTGTGAAGCTGTTGAACCTTCTCGTCGTGGTCGTCGCCTCCGTGACCGTGACCCTCTCCATGCGCACGGTCGGTCTGCTTCTGATCAGTGCGCTCATGGTGATCCCGGTTGCCACCTCCCAGCAGCTTTTCATCGGTTTCCGGGCCACCCTGCTGGGCGCAATGGGATTTGGTATCGTCTCGGCACTCGGGGGCACGTTCGGGTCCTACCACTGGAACACCGCGACGGGAGCCACCATCGTCGTGGTGGCCATCGTCCTGCTGGCGATCACCACGCTGGCTGGCTTCCTCCTGACCCCGGGACGACGCCTCGTCGAGCGCGGGATCGCGGACAAGAAAAACACACTCCACCCCGCAGAACCCGCCGGAACAGGCCCCTCGTCGGGTAGTGTGGCTTTCATCCAGCATGGTGATCATCTCGACCGTGTGGTGGGAAATCATCGCCATGCCCTGCATGGAGACCACTATGACGAGCACTAGCACCCGCAACACTTGGCAGCGCGCCGCCGTGCGGGCTCTCCTGGCGAACACGGAAGAGTTCCGCACCGCCGCCCAGATCCATTCCGACCTCCGCCAAGTGGGCGACAAGGTCGGACTCGCCACGGTGTACCGAGCGCTTCAGACGATGAGCGAGTCAGGGGACCTCGACGTGCTTCGCACCCCGGACGGTGAAGCCGCCTATCGCATGTGCTCCAACACCCACCACCACCACTTGGTGTGTCGTTCCTGCGGCATGGCGGTGGAGATCTCGGCCGAAGCCGTCGAGTCGTGGGCGAACCAGGTGGCGCAGGAGCACGGCTTCACCGATGCGGGACACAACCTGGAGATCTTCGGGTTGTGCCGCAACTGCTCCTCCTGAAACCGGCCCACCCTCACCCGCGACCGATCGATCACGGCGCCGATCGGCACTGCGTACGGAACGGAAATGATCGCGGCCCCGTCGCTGAAGATTTGGCCATCGCCCCGAACGCCCTGGCCCGTGCCTGCACGTTTGCCTTGGTTTGTGTCGCGAACAGGAACACCGGGGCGTGCACCCGCTCTTGTCTCAGCTCGTCCTGAGGAAGGGCAGGGACCTCAAGGAACGATCGAGATGCCAGGTGGCATAGGCCGACACCACCCCGTGGGCCCGGCTGCGCAACGATCCATCGGTGACCTGGACGTCCTCCCACCGCCCGGCGAGCAGCGCCCCGAGCAGAGCGAGCAGCTCCGGGCTCGCGGACGCTGAGGCGGGAGGCCTGCAGGTGGGGCACACCGCGCCACCGAGCTGCGGGGAGAACCAGCGCAATTGCTCGGGGGTCCCACAGCTCACGCAGGCGTCCGTCATCGCCGCCCAGCCTGCGGAGGCGAGGCCGCGGAGCAGGTACGAGTCCACAACCGCGGTCATGGGAAGTTCGCCCCGCCCCAGGGCCAGCAGCCCGCCGAGGAGCAGCCGGTACTGGGTCAGCGACGGCACCGAGTCCTCGGAGACCAGCCGGTCGGCGGCCTCCACCAGGACCTGGGCCGCGCAGAAACGTTCGTAGTCGGCGCCGAGCATGGGCGGGTGCAGCGACTCGACCTGGATGATCGTCTCCAGCGATCCGCGTCCTTCGGCCAGCTGCACGTCGACATGACCGAAGGGCTCCAGCCGGGCACCGAACTTCGAACCGGTCCGGCGGATTCCCTTCGCCACGGCCCTCACCTTGCCGTGGCCGCGGGTGAACAGGCTGATGATCCGGTCCGCCTCCCCCAACTTCCAGGTACGCAGAACCACGGCCTCGTCTCGGTAAGTGCGCACCGGGCCATGTTATCGACCCTCCCCGGATAGGCTTCGAGAA
>CAJPNZ010000152.1 GCA_905372155.1 Propionibacteriaceae bacterium | reverse complement strand
GAGCAGGGGCGGGACGGCGGCTCCGGAGACCAGGAGCAGTGCCGCTCTCCAGTCCGTCGACCGGGTCAGCAGGTCGGCGATCAGTGACCCCGGCAGCTGAAGGAGCGCCGGGAAGGCGACGACCACTCCCGTGAGGAAACCGCCGGGCCGCGGCTGGGCGGAGGTGATGACGGTCAGCGTGGCGGGGATCACCGCCGCCACCCCGGCCGCTTGGAGCGCGTAACTGGCGAGCAGGAACTCCGTCGATCCCGCCCAGCTTCCGGCGAGCACCCCCAGCGCCCACACGAGCAGGCCGCCGGTGTAGGGCAGCCGCGGCCCGTAGCGGTCGCCGAGCAGGGTCCACGGGATCAGGAAGAGGGTGCAGACCGCCACCTGCAACGTCGGGAGCATCAGGGCGGATCCGGCCAGGGTGTGGGTGCCCGGGCCGGGCGGGAGGAGACCCTGCTGGGCCCGCTGCACCACTCGTCCGAGGACGCCCTGCGCCAGGAACACGATCACGACCCCGAACAGGACCGCCGCGACGTCCAGACCTTGCCGTGCGTCGGGGGAGGTCGTATCCCGGAGGGGCGGGTTCGTGGTCATCTCTGCGTCTCCTCCGGGGGCGCGATGAGTCCGGTCGGGCCGTGTGCCGGTGATCCGGTGTCGGGACGCGTCTTGTCCCGGTGCGGCTGACCGGCTGGCGGTCACCGCATTCTTGCACCCGGCCGGTTCACGACCACCGTCTCGCAGCGGCCGGGCTGGCCGTTCGCTTCCCTTCCGGGAAGTGGCGCCTGCGCCTCGAGGGTGCTGCGGTGTTGTGTCGGTGGTCGCGGCCACGGTTGATCCATGTCGATACTGGAAGTGGCCGAGGGGTCGCGGGTGATGCTCCTGGAACACATGAAGGTCCAGTAAGGGCAGTTTTTCACCCCCGCGTCCCTGGCGGAGCGCGTGGTCTGCGGTCTTCGTCTCCCCGGGGCAGGCGCGTTGAGGATGCTGGATCTCGGAGCCGGGGCTGGGGCCCTGACGGCTGCGGTCGCGAGACTGCTTCCGGAAGGGGTGAACCTACAGGTCACCTGTGTGGAGATGGATGCTGATCTGTTGCCGCATCTTGGTCGCACACTCGCGGGCCTCGACCACGAAATCATCCACGGCGACGCCCTGAGCCTCGCGGCCCGGGGGATGCTCCGGGAGGACCATGACGTGGTTGTGATGAATCCGCCGTACGGGAAACTCGCAGCCTCCTCGGAGGAACGCAGGGCCATGGCTCAACTCGGCGTTGATGTTCCCAACATCTACGCGGCCTTCATGGCGATCGGATACCTGCATCTTCGACAAGGGGGACAGATGGCCGCCATCGTGCCGCGTTCCTGGACGAACGGTCCCTATTGCAAACGGTTCCGGGAGCACATGCTCGCCCACGTCAGCCTGGACCGGATTCAGGCCTTCGCCTCCCGGTCCGCCCTGTTCTCGGAGGCCAAGGTGTTGCAGGAGAACGTGATCGTGACCTGTACCAGGAGCCGGGAACAGGGTGAGGTGGAATTGATCTTCGACGATGCCGAACCGCGCCGCGTGCCCTTCGAGGGCATCGTTCACCCGCGGGATGCGGAGCGTTTCGTTCGCATCCCGACGGGACGCGAACGCGAACTTCCCGGGGCCCCTCTTGGGGCGCTCGGGCTCAGGGTCTCGACCGGCAAGGTCGTCGACTTCCGTGCTCGTGAACATCTTGCCGAACCCGGCAACGACACCTACCCGATGATCTACCAGGGAAACATCCACGCGGGGCGGGTCGTCTGGCCCAGGGACATCGGTAAGGCCCAGGGATTCCGGTGCGCACCCGACGAGTTCCGCAAGTTCTTGGTGCCGCCCGGGGCGTGTGTCGTTGTGAAACGGTTCTCGGCGAAGGAGGAGAAACGCAGGGTGGTCGCGGCCGTGCACGAGGCAACCACCCATGTCGCCTACGACAACAAGACGAACGTCTTTCCGTGTCCGGATCGTGATGTGGCGGTCGGGCTCGCCTACTGGCTCAACTCGACGGCGGTGGACGATCACTTCCGGGCGTTCTCCGGGCACACGCAGGTCAACGTCACCGATCTGCGGACCATGCCCTATCCGAGCTTGGAACAACTGCGGTTGCTCGGATCCGGGCGTGATGCGGCAATGCCGGATCAGGCAGTGATCGATGCAGTCGTGGAGCACCTGCTGTGAACCGTCTTGACGAGGCCCGGAAAATTTTGGGCGAGCTCGGTTTTGACCAGGAACGCTGCAACGCCCGCAGCGCACATGTCCTGCTCGCACTGCTCCGGATCGACTCGGTCACGCCTTGGAAGCTGGCGGACAATCCCATGATGGGGACAAGAGCGATCATGGACTGGATCCGAGACGAATTCGGCGTCGACTACAAACCGAACACCCGCGAAACCATTCGTCGGCAGACCCTCCACCAGTTCGTGGAGGCAGGGCTGGTTGAGGAAAACCAGGACAAACCGGACAGGCCGATCAACTCTCCCAAATGGAACCACCGAATCACCGATGCCGCATTGACCATCATCCGGAGATACGGGGAACGAGACTGGGAAGTGACGAGGGACGTATATCTTCTGGAACGTCCAGGGCTTCTGGAGCTACACGCCAGGCGCCGCGAGCTGGGGATGATCCCCGTCGAGTTGCCGGATGGGGCGATTGTCCGGCTGTCACAGGGTGGGCAGAACCACCTGATCCGCAGCGTGGCGCATGAGTTCTGTCCCCGGTTCACGCCGGTACGCCTGAACCGCCCGTCCCCGTCACCACCAGGGATCGGCGCCCGAGGCCAGGTGGTCGAGCATGCTGAGGCCCCCCGCGAAGTCGCCGTGCGGCTGGGGGTAGGGGGTGGGGGTGAACGAGTGGTAGTCCAGCGCGATGCCGCGTTCCGCGAACACCGACTCGTCCAGGTAGTTGCGACCCGAGGGGCCCGACAGGTAGACGTCCCCGCCGAGTTCCGCGGTGATGGCGGCCAGCAGTTCCGAAGCCGATCCCGTCGCCTCCAGCTCCGAGGAGCGCACCAGTTTCGTCGGGATCGCGTAGTGGTCGCGCAGCCGGGTGATGAGGTCGGTGCACAGGCCGGCCAGGTTCGTCGTCTCGCGGGCGTAGACGGCCTCCAGCATCGCCTTGGCCGTCTCGAAACCGGGGCAGCGCCCGTACAGGGTCTGGAGGGTCTTGACGTGGTCGCCGCGCCACGGCTTCAGCTCGTTGGTCTCCACGTCGCGCGTGAGCTGACCGAGCCGGCCCTTGGTGTGCACGGGGACGGTCAGCCACTGCGGCCCGCCCGGTCCCTTGATCTTCACGCGGTTCTGGAATCCGCCCTTGGTGAAGGGCACCGTGTCCAGCAGGACGAAGACGTCCGCCTTCGTCATCTTGTCGAAGTAGCCCGTCCAGGGGGCGAAGTTCGGTTGGTGGATGGTTACGATCATGTTCGGCTCACAAAACGACGCGGATCAGTTCGAATGCCTCGGCCCAGTCGTGTTTCACCTGGAGGCCGCGGACCTTGGCAAGGGATTCGTGGAACTCCTTGGTGAAATACGCCCTGCCCATTTCGAGCTGCGAGGTGTACTTCGTCAGGGCGTCCCATTTCTTGTCGAGGTGGCGTTTGTCGAGGGTCACGAACGCCGACGCGGAGAACGTGATGTGGTTCCACGGCAGTTCGTAGCCCAGCAGGGTCTTGTGTTTGAAGGCGCGCATCGCCTCGTCGTGGATGGTGGCGTGGTCCTGGTGCAGGTCGGCGCCGGAGGGGATCAGGATCCATTTGGGGTTCAGCTGGCGTTCCATCGCCACCATGTTCTCCAGCACCTCCTGGCGGTGGTAGCCGAGTTTGCGCACCGGGTAGTGCATGATCTGCCGGTTCTCCGGTTTCACCCCGAGCGCGTCGAGGGAGGCGTGGCATTCGTCGGCCAGGCGTGTCGGGGCGGAGCCGGCCGGCAGCGACTCCTCCGCCGTCGAGAACACTGCGACGTGCAGGTCAGCCCCCGCTTCCAGCCACTTGGCCATCGATCCGCCGGCGCCGAGTTCGGCGTCGTCGGTGTGCGGGGCGAGTACGAGGATCCGTTCGGGGATGAGCATGCTCACAGCCTTTCATAGCAGGACAGGAGTTTCCCCAACTCCACGTCCCAGTTGTATGTGCGGAGGATCGCCTGCCGCCCGTTCTCTCCGATCCGGGCCGCCTCCTCCGGGTTTTCCAGCAGGCGGTTCAGGGTCTTCGCGACGGCGTCGGTGTCGAACGGGTCGACGGTGATGCCGCAGTCGTGTTCGGCGACGATTCGTTTCCACAGGGGGAAATCGGAGGCGATGAAGGGCAGGCCGCAGGCCATGTACTCGAACATCTTCGTCGAATAGCCCTCGACGTAGTTGCTGATCGGGTGGTCCAGCACGAGCCCGACCTGCGCGTCGCGCAACCCGGCGACGACCTCGTCGCGGGGCAGGGGACCGGGGTGGTGGACGTGCCGCCAGCCGGGATGCGCCTCGGCTTGTTCCTGGAGCTGTTTGAACTTGCCCGCCAGCAGGCCGGTGACGTCGGCGGGGAGGTGTTCGAAGGCGGCGAGCATCTCGAACAGGCCCTGCTGCTCGGACAGGCCGCCGACGTAGATGAACGCGTTGCCCCGTTCCTGGAAGGGTTTGTCGTTGCGCTGGTTCGCCAGGCCTTTCTCGGGGAAGTTCTGCACCACGATCGTTTTGTGGGCGGGGAACTTCTCGGCTATCGACGGGGTTGCGGCGACGATTGCGCTCAGCGCCCTGCCCGAGATGCCTTCCAGCACCCGGGTGATCCCCGAGAGTGGTTTCTTCAACCAGCCCGGGATCCAGGTCTTGTTCATGATCTGCAGGGGAACGTCTTCGTGGACGTCGTAGACGACCTTCTTGCCGCACAGCCGCAGCGCCAGCCCGACCCCCATCAGTTCGGGGTCGTGGAAGTGGTAGATGTCGGCTCTTTCCCGCAGCGCCCGGAGGAAGATGGCCCACGTCTTGCGGAGGATCCGGTCGATGCGGCCGCGCGGCGCGCCCAGCCCGATCACCCGCACCCCCGCCACCTCGATGTCGCCGTCGTGGCAGTTGATCAGGGCGACGTCGTGGCCCGCGGCCGCCAGGGAGGCGCACTCCTTGTAGGTGACGCGGGTGTCGTGGACGTCGTGGACGGACGAGAGGTGACGGACCCTGCTCATCGGGCGGTGCCGTCGCCGATCGAGCGGTAGGCGACGCCCTCCCAGCGGGCCGGGTCGAGGACGCCGCGTCCGTCGATGATGACTTGGGTTCCTGGTAGGTCGGTGGGGGTGAGGTCGAGGTACTCGGGATGATCGGCCTGCAGGATCGCGGCATCAACCGGCTCACCCAACCGGTAGGGAGTGAACC
>CAJPNZ010000151.1 GCA_905372155.1 Propionibacteriaceae bacterium | reverse complement strand
GGTCGAGTTCCTCCGGTTCGTCCGGCGCGTTCTCGTGGAGGTTCGCGGTCAGTCCGGAATAGGAGGTGCGACGCCAGTCCTGGTCGATGTCGCGGGTGAAACGGGCGAGCCGGAGCTCCCCGGACCCCGGCCCGGGGGCGGGGTCCGGCAGGCCGGACCCCCAGGGGGGTGCGGTGATCGGGGACAGGTGCACCAGGTCCGGGTCGAAACCGAAGGCGGGGGGCAGCTTGGGGTATTCGGGGCGAAGCCGCGGGACCGAGCGGTCGCGGCACAGCAGCGCCGTCAACGGCCCCGAGGACGCCCTGCGGTCCATCACGTGCCAGGCGATCGCCAGGTGCTTGGCGCGGGTGAGGCCCACGTAGAGCAGGCGGAGTTCCTCGTCGCGCGCCTGTTGCCGGGCGATGGTGGACAGCTCGTCGCGATTGCCGGGGCGGGCGCCGACGTGCAGCACCCGGCGGCCGGCCGCGTTCAGATAGGGGAAGGCGCCGCGCAGGTTCACCTCCGTGACGCTCACCTGCGGCAGCAGCACGATTGGGAACTCCAGGCCCTTCGCCGAATGCATGGTGCACACCCGCACCGCCGCCTCGTCGGAGGCCAGGCGGGTGGCCGGTTCGTCGCCCGGGGTGGCGGCCCGGGCGACGAGCCAGGCGTGAAGTCCGTCGAGGTCGGTGGCGTCCGACCCGAGCAGCAGTTCACCGACCCGGGTCAGGTCCGCCAGGTGGCGTTCCCCGTCCCCGAACCGGGCCAGGTGGGGACCGAGACCCGCCAGCAGCTCACCGACCAGCGAGGCCACCCCACCGGCCGCGAAGCACCGGGCCAGCTCGTGGACTCGTTGCGACGCGGGGGTTTCGTCGCGTCCGGCCAGCAGGTCGGTGGCGGGCAGGCCGAGCAGCTCACCCAGGGCGGCCTGGAGGATGCGGGCGCGGGTCGGCTGGGCGACGGCGGCGAGCACCGCCAGCCAGTCGGCCACGGCCGGGGAGTCGAGGGCGGAACCGGGACCGTGCCAGGTGGCGGGCAGTCCCGCCGTGCGCAGCTCGGAGACCAGGGCCAGGCCCCGGCCGCGGGTCCGGGTGAGGATCGCGATGTCCCGGGGGCCGACGGGCCGTTCCCCTCCGCCGCTGCGGAACCGCGCCCCGGCCAGCAGCGCCCGCACGTGCGCCACCACGTCGCCCGTCACTGCGCGTTCCGGGTTTTCGGTGGCCCCGGGGCCGTGCCCGCGCAGCCAGATGCGGGCCGCGGGGGCGGCGTCGAGAACCAGGACCTCCTCATCCGGGGATCGGGCGGGACGCACGGGGGTGACCCGGATGTCCGAATCGCCCAGGCAGAGGTCCCCGAACAGGTTCGTCACCCCCGCGACCACCCCGGGTTCGCTCCGGTGGTTGGTCTCCAGGGTGGCGCGGTGCCGGACCACCCGCGTGGCCTCCAGGTAGGAGCCGAGATCCGCGCTGCGGAAGCCGTAGATCGACTGCTTGGGATCGCCGATCAGCGTGATCATCGCGTCCGCGTCCACGAAGGTGCGCCGCAGGATGGCCCACTGGTCCGGGTCGGTGTCCTGGAACTCGTCGACCAGCACCACGGGGAAACGGCGCCGGAGCTCTGCACGCACCTGCTCGGCGACCGGGGAGTCGGTGACCAGGGACCGCAGCCTGCCCGGCAGGTCGTCGAAGCTGACCAGCCCCAGGGCGCGCCGGCGCGCCGCGAAACGGGCCCGCACCCGTTCCTGGAAGTCCAACAGCTCCTGGTTGGCCGAGGCGAAGGGAAGCCGCGACGGGGCCGCCGTGGCGGCGATCAGAAGCGCGCGGCGCGCGTCCAGCGGCGGGTCGGGGTGATGGAGGTAGCTGGCCAGGTACTCGTCGGTGGCGCACTCGCGCACCAGGGTGGAGACGTCGGCGGTCACCTCGTCGGCGCCGTCCCAGTCCCCCAGCACCCCCAGGCTCTCCAACTGTCCCTGGCAGAACGAGTGGATGGTGGTGATCGTCGCGGTTCCGAAGTGGTCCAGGGCAACCTGGAGCCGTTCCCGGTGGCGTTGGACGTGGCGGTCCGCCCCGAGCAGCCGCGATACCGGGTCCACAGGTTCGGGGCCGCCCGCCAGCAGAATCCCCAGATCATTCGCAACGGAAGCGATCCGGGAGTGGACCCGCCCCCGCAGCTCCACGGCGGCCGCATTGCTGAAGGTGATGAGCAAAAGCTCTCCGATTCCCACTCCCGCCTCGGCGATGTGGCGTGCCGCGAGCCCCGCTATGGTCCAGGTCTTGCCCGTTCCGGCGCTGGCCTCCAGCAGCATCGGGCCATCGGGCAGGGAATCGGTGATCTCGAACGGAATCATCGCGCGGCCTCCAGGAGGGGGGAGTGCAGGGCCAGCGCCCAGCCCCCGAAGGCGCCGAAACGTTCGGGACCCGCCGGGTCGCCGTCCTGGGGTGGATCGGTGAACAGTTCCGAGGCGGGGCCGGTGTAGAAATGCTCCCAGTGCTCCGGGCGCCAGGCCCAGGGGGAGTTCCAGCTGTTGGTGGGCAGATCCCAGTCGGCGCCGTTGAATCTTCGTTCCCGGGCCGACTTTGCCAGCGCCCGGGCCGGTTCCGCGGGAACCGGGACGAGCCGGGAACGGCTCAGGCGGGCGCCTCGCACCAGAACCTCCAGGTGCGCGGCGGCCTCCTGGGGCGGGGTGAGCGTCACCGATCCCGGGAAGAACTCGCCGTAGTGGCGCCGCAGGTGATGGATGCGGGCCCGCGTCCTGAACCCGGAGGCCGCCAGGGCCAGCAGCTGCACCCACGGCTCGAACAGGGGACGGGGAAGGTCGCTGGGGGAGATGACCACCAGTTCGTCGCCGCGCAGCCGCACCGTGCCCGTCAGCCGCAGGCCGGAGCAGCCTAGGTCGACGGGGACGTCGCGGACCGGACGGTCCCAGTCCGGGCGGGCCTGCTGCCAGAGCCGCCGGACCAGTTCCACGTCCGCGTCGAGAGCCGCACCCCCCATGGGACCGGTGGGCAGCAGCTCCCTGCGCGCCTCGGCGCGGATCGCCTCGCCGGGGGACTGCCCGCCGCGGGCCGCCGCCAGCAGCCGGGAACGAATCCCCCAGGCGTCCAAGCCGGCCGCCCTGAGCGGCAGGTCGTCACTGATCTCCGGGGCGAAGTTTCCCCGGATCCCCGCCCGTTCGCGCAGGAAAGCGGCCGCGGGGTCGCGCAGGAACCGGGCCGCCTCGTCCAGGGACATGGGGCCGGTGTCGTCGCCGACGGGCAGGCGGAGGGCGGCCCGCCGACGCTCCACGCTGGCCGGCGCAGCCCCGGCGGCCCCGGTTCGCAGGCGACGGGCCATCTCAAGGGAGGCGGCGTCGAAACTCGGGTCGGGACCCGTGAAGTTCCTCTCCGAATGCGATGCCAGGGGCACCTCCCGCAGCTCGGGTGTGACCCCCAGCCGGCGCCACAGCCAGGTGAGGGTGGTCGGGTGCTCCAGGACGGCGTCGGTGGTCTCGGAGCGGTGCTGGTGCACCACCACCAGGTGCCGGGCGGCCCGGGCGTGATCCAGCAGGTCCTCCAAGCGCTCCTGCCCGGGATCCGGCAGGATGCCGGGGATCGCGTCGGGAATGGGATCGAGCCCGCCGTCCTCGAAACCGAGCAGCACGACCACGGGAAAACCCACGCCCTTGAGCTCTCCCGGGCCGACGACGGTGAGATTGCCGTTACCCGCCACCAGGCGCGGTGTGGGTTCGGCAGCGAGCTGCTCCAGCAGCCGGGTGAAATCGGAGGCCGTCACCCTGACGGGGCTGGCGGTCCCCTCCTCCGCCAGCCGCGCCAGGCGGGAGGTGGCCTCCTGGAGCAATGAGTCGTCTCCGGGTGGCAGGCCGACGAGCTCGTCGAGCAACCTCCGGGCCCGGGCGACCCATTCCGGAAGGGTGGCGGGTTCGGCGGTGGCCGCGTAACGCCGCAGCCGGGTGAAGATCTCCGCGAGCGAACCGATCAGCTCCAGCTCCGATGTGCCGACGGCATCCACGCCGGAGATGGGCAGGGCGGTGCTCCCGGGGGCCAGGGTGAGCCCGGCCAGCAGCCGATCGAGGCCCCGGGCCCAAGTGTTCTGCACGATCCCGGGAAGCCCCTGGTCCGCGCGGTGCCGGGCGTCGAGGCCCCAGCGAATCCCGGCAGCGTCGATCAGCCGGGCCAGTTCGTCGCGTTCCGGCAGCCGCCAGCGGTAAGAGATCGGCGCGAGATCCAGCAGGTCCAGCAGGGAACTTGCGGTGGCGCGGGAATCCCGCAGCCCGGTGGCCTCGGCCAGGGTGCGCAGCACGGGATTGGGGGCGCGGACCTCGGGGGGTGCCTGAAATCGCAGGCGCCGGCCCGGGTGGGAACTGCCCTCGAGCGGCGCGAAGGCCAGGCCGAGGGCGGGCCACCAGGCCGCGGGATCGGGAACGACCACCAGGACGTCGCGTGGCTCCAGGGCGGGGTTCTCCTGCAGGATTCGGCACAGTTCCTCGCGCAGCACCTCGGCCTGCCGCAGGGGATCATGGGAACCCAGCCAAGTGGCCCTCTCCGGCACCGCGGTGTTCTGCAACTCCAGGACAGGGACATCCCGGACCCGGCCGATGGCCTCCACCAGCAGCTGCGTCGCCGCGGGCAGGTCGGGGCAGTGCAGCACGGCCGTGGCCGGTCCGGGCGTCTCCGCCAGGGCGGCGCGCAGTCGCGTCAGCTCCTCGACCGGATCCCATTCGAGGATCTCGGCGACGCGCACCGCCAGCTCCGGTTGCCAGCGTAGGTGCCTCGGCAGTTCCTCAGCGGCCTCCTCCGGGTCGGCGAGCCAGCGGGCGAGCAGCTCCGGGTGGTGCTCCGAGTAGCGGCGCAACAAGACTGCCAGGCGTTGCGAGGCGCCGCGCAGCCTGCCCGAGCCCGCCCGGAGATGCTCCGCCACCACGGGATGCGAACCCCGGAAATCCGGGTCCTGGAGGACCTCCCGGATCGCCAGTTCCAGTGCCAGGCCCCGCCACGGAGAGGACTCTCCGTCGCCCAGTTCCGCCTGCAACTGCGCCATCCAGCGGTCGGCCGGAATCAGATCCACCCCCGCGAGGATGCCGATCCGGGCGGCCAGGGCTTGTCCTGCCAGGCGTGCGGTGGCGGCCGAGGACGTGATGATCCGCACCCGTTCCAGCGGCCCGGGGCGCAGCTCCTCCAGCCACGCCGCCAGGGCGTCGATCAGTTCCTCCCAGCGCTCGGCCGATCTCCTGTCCACTGCGATGATCCTCTCCTTCCCTGCGACCGATCACATTAGTGCGCGTTGCCGGCAAAACCTTAGGGGCGGGACGCCGGCCGGGTTTTGTCGGCGCGGCCTGTTTGAATGGTCCTCGTGACTGACCCGATCCTCGACGCCCTTGACCCCGAGCAGCGGCGGGTGGCGACGCTGCTGGACCGGCCGCTGGTGGTGTTGGCAGGGGCGGGGACGGGGAAGACGCGGGCGATCACGCACCGGGTCGCCC
>CAJPNZ010000150.1 GCA_905372155.1 Propionibacteriaceae bacterium | reverse complement strand
AGAGCGAGCAGGCCGGCTCAACCAACTTCAAAGAGGACAAAGCCAGTTCGAACCGGGACGCGACGAAGGAGCGCCCCGAGTCAAAACCGTCCTTCAGCCGACCTTGGACGTCGATCTCCTGCCCCACAGCCACTGCCGCACCGCCCAGGCGCGCCAGGAGACGTGGGCCGCCGCGGGGCCGAGGTGACGCAGGACGACCGGGATCTCGTAGCGGGGGTCGTTCGCGACCTGTTTGAGGAACCGGAGGTGCTCGCCGAGTTGCTGCCGGTTGTGGCTGTTGGAGAAAGACTCCGTCCACATGCGGAACGCGGCGTGGGCCTCGGGTTGGCCGATCATGTCGCCGCGGGTGAGGATCCGCAGCCAGGCGTCGATGTCCATCGCGAACACGATCGTGCCGTCGAACCCGCCGATGGCGTCGTAGTCCCTGCGGCGGAACATCACGCACGCGGGCTCACCGACCGGGTTGATCCCGAATCGCACCGCCACCCTGGCGACCTCGGAGACACCGTGACGCCCCAGCAGGCCCGGTAGGCCCGCGTTGCGGGTCAGGACGTCGCCGTTGCCGTCGATGAAGTCGCGGCGGCACGCGACGAGAGCGACCGTCGGATCCTCCAGGAGCGCGGCCTGGGAGGCGAGGCACTCCGGGCGGATGAGATCGTCGGCGCACACCACCTTGATCAGCTCCCCGTGGGCCTGCTCGACGGTCGCGCGCCAGTTGGCCGGCAGCGGAAGGGTTTTCTCGGATCGGATGTGTCGGATGCGCGGGTCGTCGAACCCGGCGATCACGTCGCTGGTGCCGTCGGTCGAGCCGTTGTCCCGGACCACCACCTCGAAGTCGGCGCGCTCGCTGGCCAGCACCGACCGCAGGGTCGCCGCCAGGGTTGACGCTCCCTGATAGACCGGGATGCAAACGGAAATGTGCGGTTTCATCAGCTGTTCACCGGGCCCCTAAAGAACCTGCGGGTGCCGTACCGACCCCCCGACCCGCTTGTTCCTGAATCGTAGCGTGTCGCTCCCGTCCGGTGGGGATCGCACACATTTCCGGTGTCGATTGGGGTTGGGCGATGGACGATCGCAAGTTAGGGTTCTTCCGTACCGTTCAAGGGAGGCATCTTGAAACCAAACCGAATAACTGGACCCCTGATGGCTCTGGGACTTGCCGCCGCGACGATCACAGGTGGGTTGTTTTTACAACCCCACGGCACGAACCAGGATGTGACCGCGAACCCGGCTTCTCTCCGCTCCAGCAGGGTCACTCCGAAAGCAGCATCGCCCAGCCCGAGCGGGCTCGTCGACGCGCAGGCAACAGTTACGCCGACATCAGAAATTACGAGTAGCGAAAGCGCACCCACAGCGAGCGGATCATCAACATCGTCAGCAGCAGCCGAATCATCGTCGCCCGGAACTTCCACGTCGGCATCGTCGGCGAGTGAATCCCCGGCCGCGGAGAAGTCCTCCGTGTCGAGGGCCTCGGGTGAACGTTCGCCCCTGAACACCCCGGTCGCGTCCACCCAGTCCTCGGCGACCGAGTCCGCAGCACCGCAGCAGGTCTCCGGGGGATCATCCGGCCAGAACCGCTCCGATGCCGAGATCAACGGCTGGAACATCGACTACTTCGAGGGCTTCGACGCATCCCTCGAGGAGCTGGGCTGGGAGCATTACGGTTGGGGCGATCCCGAGGTCGGGCACGGAGCCATGGGGGTGATGTCCGACAAGAACACGTTCGTGCGCGACGGCGAGCTGATCGTGCGCACCGAGTACAAGGACGGCAAGTGGCACGCCGGCGGTACCAGCACGGAGAAGGTCTTCTCGGCCTCGCGTGGTCGCTGGGAGGTTCGCGCAAAGTTCCCGAGGGCCAAGGGAATCGGCTACGTCTTCCTGCTGTGGCCGAAGGACCAAGGCTGGCCGCCGGAGATCGACTTCGCCGAGGGGCGGGTCAACGGACCCGAGATCATGGGAACCTACCACTGGGATTCCGACGACAAGCAGGACCACAAGTTCGTCGATCACGAGGACATGAGTGGTTGGCACACTTACGGCGCGATCGTGGAGCAGGACCACATCATCTTCACTCTCGACGGCAAGGAGTGGGGCCGGATCGACCAGCCGAACATCACCGACACGCAGATGTTCTGCGGTTTCCAAACCGGGGCGATGGATCCCAACGGCAAGGAGAGCCACACCGAGACCGTCGACGGCGGTGTTCCGGGGGATCTCACCCCGCAGGTCTCCGACATCCAGATCGACTACGTGGCGCACTACACCAGGAGCTAGGAGCTGACGCGGGAACGAGGCGCTGTGCGTCCGACCGGCGGTCGGGCACACGGCGTCTCGTCACTTCGGGCCCCCTTGAAGCCGGTTGAGCCGGACCGCGACGAAGGAGGGTCCATGTCGAACCCACCTCCGCCCGGCTGACCCCCGCACGGGGGTCAGCAGCGACCCGTCACTTCGCGCGCTGGGACGGGGGGACGTAGAGGTTCTCGACCGGGATCTCGCGGCCCGTGGGGGTGTCGACGATTCGGATGCCCAGTTCGTCGCGCACGATCTGCAGGTCGGAGCCGACGGGTAGGTCCCAGATGCCGATGAGGGCGGGTTCGATGGCACACAGGTCGTTGAAGTCGACGATCTGCCAGTTCGACGTGTCGTTGAGGTACTCGGAGGTGTCGATGTGGCTCATGATCTGCCAGCCGTTGTCGGCGGGAGCCTTCGACTCGCCCCGCACCATCCAGCGCACAAGCCCCTTCTCCTCGATGACGTTGCGGGTGGCCAGGCAGGCGCCTGCTCCAGGAATGAACTCCATCGTCTCAGTCCTTTCGTGGTATCGGACGACCTCAGCCTAGCAACGGGAACGCCGATTTCGTCGTCGGACGTCGTCGAGGACGACACCGTGACGACCTCGTTTTCCCGGGCCGCGGGATCGCGTCACCATCTACGCTTCCATTCCCTGCGGACGATTGAAGAACAGGAGCATCGCCTCCGCTTCTTCCCCGATGCTCACGCGGACCTCGTATTCTCCCGCCTGAAGGTCCACCACATCCCATTGACTCATGTCGAATGCCAGGGTGATGCGCATTTCCTCGTCCTCGCCTGCATCCTCGAAAGCCTCCGAGGGCGGAGGCGGCACGCGCAGCAGCTCACTTCGGTGGTTCGGGCCGCTCACCTCGACGACCAGGTCGGAAGCGCAGAGCTGGGTAGGCGTGCCATGGATGAAACCCGCGAGATACAGGGGCGCTCCGGGCACGTGCGTGTTGGTTCCGGCACCCACGATCGTGAGCAGCCCGTTTGCCTCCTGGGCGAACGAGCACAGGTGCAGGACGAACTTCACCCGCGTCTCAGACCGAAACACTGCCATACCTGTACGGCCGCGTGGTGGCCATGAGCGGTTCCCCCTGCCGGACGATGGTCGGGCGATGATCCGCGGGGCGCCTCGGGTCAAGGGATGTGGCAAGCCATTCGTTGATCCGTGCCACCTCCCCCTCCGTCGGGACGTCCCAGTCGTCGTGTTGATGCCCCTTGGCCCGCAGCCATTCGTTGACGAGCTGCCACAGCCACAACGGCGAGCTGTCGGTGAAGCAGTAGGGCTCCGGAAACTCGTTGTCCCTCGGGTTGTTCACCCATTTCGACACGGCCTGCTTGGACACACCCGCCCTGCGATGGATGTCTGCCATCGTGACCAGCTCCGGCATGACCGAGCGTACGCTCACGCCGCTGAGTCGCAGGTGCTCGGCCATGGCCTTGGCCGCGGCGCCGGCATCGGTCGCGGAGTCCTCGCCCTCGATCACGGTCCGACCGCACCGTCGCGAGATGGCGAAACGCCCGTCGGACAGCAATGCTTCCTCAACATCCTGACGTACGTCCTCAACCAGAAACTTCACAACATAGTCACGCTGCATGAGCTTCTCCTGTCCTCGACTGTCAATTCCACACCCAGCGGTTGACCACAGTCAACCCTACCCGTAGATCAATCAGTTCCGGAATCCGGTTCATGGACACAGCTCTCCAGAAAGCGCCGGAGACGTTTCGCCTCATTGCCATCGCTGCGCGGGGTCCCGGCCACCGAGCGCGTGCACCCATCCCGCGTGGAGCGAGGGCAGAACACCTTGACGCCATGGCCTAATTTGCATACCCGCCACCCCCGGTCCAGCGCCGCACGCAGCGCCTTCAATGTCTCCGGGTACCCCTTGTACATCTTGCGGAGAGCTGCTGCATCGAGTTCTTTACCATCTCCCACGGTCATCCGCCGGCTCTGGGTTTGCAGCGTAAGGGCACGACGACACGACGCATGGTTCTCCCTCGGGAATCAAACCGTTTGGACGACAGCAGAGTAGCCCTACTCATCCGGTTCGATCTCCTCCCCGGATCCGGACGGCGCCCCGAAAGAAGGTCTTCGCTGAGACTTTTTCTCACACGACGGCTACTGGTAGCCGTCGATCAGAGCCGCGGCGACCTCCGCCCACGCCTCCCTGGTGCGGGGGTGGACCCGCTCCAGGCTGATGCGGTCGCCGTCGGCGACGGTCTGGTCGTTCGGCACCACGAACACCTGCCGGCTGTGGCTTGCCAGGTGGGTGCGCACCATGTCCTTCTGCACCCGGATGGACACGTTGTCCTTGTCGGTGAGGACGATGATCGCTTCCTGGGCCAGCTTCTCGTAGCCGTGGTTCGCGAGCCAGTCGACGGTGCTGACGGCCCGTTTGACGCCGGAGAAGGCGTAGCCGGTGGCGATCACCACGCTGTCGGCCTTGGCGAGGATCCCGCTCATGGCGTTGTGGGTCACTCCGGTGCCGCAGTCGGTGAGGACCACGGAGAAGAAGTTCTGCACGAGCTCGTGGACGCGCCGGTAGCCGTCGGCGGTGAGGCTGTCCGACACCGCCGGGTCCTGTTCGCCCGCGACGACGTGCAGCCGGTCGACCTGCGTGATGTAGCCGGACAGGTCCGTCCACGTCTTGACTCGCGGAATGTTGCGCACCAGGTCGGTGATGCTGCGCGGTTGCAGCCGCAGCATCTCGTCCTCGCCGAGCAGTCGTTCGGCCAGGTCGCCCGAGTCCGGGTCGGCGTCGATGGCGATGGGAGGCACGCCCCGCGCCTGGGCGAGGGCCAGGCCCACCCCTACCGCCGTCGAGGTTTTGCCGATGCCACCCTTGAAGGAGAGGAACACGGTGCTGTAGGGGCGTTCCAGCGACCGGGAGATCCGGGAGTCCCGCTCCGCGAGACGGATCTGGGTCTGGCTGGGGCCGAAGTTCACGCGCCCCGACGTCAACCGGTACATCGCGCCGCGGAACCCTCCCTGCGGCACGGCCTTCGGGGGACGCACGAGCAGCGATGACGGCGCCGAGTCCGGCACGGCGGGGACCTGCGGTGCCGGCACGTTCATGGAGATCGATCGGAACGGCACGTCCGGGGAAGCCGCGGGTGGGGAGATCTCCTGCGGTTTCGGCCTCGGGGGTCCTTGCCTCGGGGGGCCGCCCGG
>CAJPNZ010000149.1 GCA_905372155.1 Propionibacteriaceae bacterium | reverse complement strand
ACCCGAGTCGAAACCACCGGCAGCCGAACAACAAGCCCACCCCCAAGCCCCGGACACCCACACCATGGTTTCGACACGGCCAGCTCGCAGAGCGAACAGGCCGGCTCAACCAGCTTCCACGCCCACGAAGCCAGATCTGTTTCACGGTCGCACGGGGTTCACCCGCGTAGGATCGAGACAGGCAGAGGAAAGGGGACAGGTGTGGAACGCAGGCGGATGGGCAGCAGCGGGGTTTCGGTCTCGACACTGGCGCTGGGAACGATGACCTTCGGTGCGGAATCCCCGGCCGAGGAATCCTTGGCGATGCTGGACACCTACGCGGAGGCGGGCGGCAACTTCATCGACGCCGCCGACGTCTACGCCGATGGCGTTTCCGAGGAGATCGTCGGCGAGTGGCTCCGCTCCCGGCCGCAGGAGATCACCCGGGAGATGGTGCTGGCGACGAAGGGGCGTTTCCCCACGTCGACGCTCGGCGGGTCGCTCGGGGCGTCGCGGCGGCACCTGCGTCGCGCGCTCACCGAGAGCCTGCGTCGTCTGCGGGTGGATCACGTCGACCTCTACATCGTGCACTCCTGGGATCCCATCACCCCGGTCGAGGAGACCATGGACTTCCTGGACCAGGCGGTCAGTGACGGCCTGATCGGCTACGGGGGCATCTCCAACTACCTGGGTTGGCAGGTCCAGCGGGCCGTGCGGGCCTGCGACGTGCGTGGGTTGCGCCGCCCCGTCATGCTGCAGCCCTCGTACTCGCTGCTGCGCCGCGAGGCCGAGTGGGAGATGCTGCCCTCGGCCGCCGACGCGGGACTGGGCGTGATGGCGTGGTCGCCGCTGGCGGGCGGCTGGCTGACGGGCAAGTACTCCCGCGACGACGCCCCGGCGGGTGCCACCCGGCTGGGCGAGAACCCGCAGCGCGGTATCGAGGCCTACGACCGGATCGCCCGCGACGAGCGCACGTGGGAGATCCTCGACGCCCTCCGGCAGGTCGCCGCCGACAACGACACCACCCCGGCGAACGTCGCGCTGGCCTGGGTGGTCGCGCAACCCGGCGTCACCACCGCGATCCTGGGCGCCCGGACCGTCGAGCAACTGCGGGCGAACCTGGCCGCGGCATCACTCACCCTCGCGCCGGAGCACCTGGCCGATCTGACCGCCATCTCCACCCCGCGGACCGGCCCGTGGCCGTACGGCCCCGACGGCGTGGCCCAGCGGTCACGGGGAGTCGGCGAGGGATAACTCCCCGAGGCCGGTTGAACCGGGCCGCGAGCCCCATCCCGGAGCCGGTTGAGCCAGCACGTGAGCGCCAGCGAACGGCTGAGTCGAAACCCCCGGCACCCAAAAGCCAGACCCCGACCACGGTCACCATGGTTTCGACACGACCAGCTCCTTCGTCGCGGGTCGGCTCAACCAACTTCCTCACCCTCAGGCCGCAGGACACCGAGGAGCACCAGGACCAGCAGCAGCTGCACGACACCCATGCCGCCCCACAGCGCGTGGGGCCACATGAAGCTGTCCAGTACCAGGCATTCGCCCGCGATCCACCCGATCATCACCGTCCCGGCGAGCGCGTGCCCCAGCGGAAGCCATCGCCTCATCCGCAGATGGACGACGGCGGCGGCCCATTGGAAACCGCCGACGACTGCCCCGAGGAGCAGGGCGGCCAGGGCGTACCGGCCCGCGAACACCGTGGAATCGAGCAGTGGGGCGAACCACTGCGGCGCGACCAGCAGCTCGACGGTTCCGAGCAGCGTCGAGAGGATCTGGAAGACGGCGATCCCCAACAGACACCCCCGAGCGGCCTTCATGGTGTCCCCGTCCTGTCGTCGGCCACCACATGGGTGGCCCGAAAATGCTCCAGATGGAGGTCCAGCAGACGCTGCGCCTCGGGTTCGCGGCCAGGTTCCTCCGCCGCGGCCAGGATCGCCAGGATCGGCCCCCAGAAGCCCAGGGCGAGGGCCTCCGGGTCTGCGGGGCGGAACCTTCCCTTGCGGATGAGCTCGGCGAAAACGGCCGCCTGGAAAGCCAGCGGACGTTCCACGGTCAGTTCGCGCAGCAACCGGGCGGCCTCCGGGGTGCGGTACTGCTCGAGGGTCAGCACGCGGCGCGCGGCGACGACATCCGGGTCGTGCACCCAGACGTCCAGGAACCCGCCGGCAGCGGCTCCCAGCTGCTCGAGGGTGATGGTCTCGTAGACGGGAACGGCGTCCTCCGGGTCACCGAGCGGGACACCGAAACGCCTCGCCACCGCGACCAGGCGTTCGTCGATGCGGGCTAGCAGCGCGTCGAGGACGGCCTGTTTGCTGGCGAAATGGTTGTAGACGGAGCTCTCCTTGATGCCGACCGCAGTGGCGAGATCGCGCACGGAGGTTCCCGCGAACCCGTCGATGGCGAAACGCTCCTGTGCGACGTCCAGCAGGGCGGATCGGGTGTCGCGACGCATGAAATCAACTCCTGGCCTCTGGATGTGGTGTCGACACGGGCCGCTTCTTCGTCGCGGCCTGGCTCAACCAGCTCCGAGAGAACGTTCCCGCACAACCTTTGACTAACACTTGTTAGTTTAGTGCGCAGAGGGTGCGCGACATCCACAACCGCAATCCGTGAGACGAAACCGGGCCGGGCGCCCCGAAGGACCCACCCGACCCGGTTGCAGAAGGGGCAGAGGAGTTGGATCAGCCGGCATCACCAGCAATCGGGGAGTCGTGCCAGACCACCACCGACCACGGCTGTACCTGTGTCTCACCGTCGAGGATCATTCCCTCGCCCTCGGACCAGGAGTTGTCGGCGGGTTCGGCCCAGGCCCCGGTGTCGATCAGCCGGCGCCACGCCCTGCCCCCGGCGGGGACCGGAGCGCTGAACTCGACCTCCGCGTCGGCCATGTTGATCATCATGAGGAAGTTGTCTCCGGGCGAGTTGATGTAGACGCTGAGCGCCCGGTCCCCGTCCTGCGGATGCTCCTCCAGCGAGGGGGTGTGGAACAGGTAGGACACGTCGCGATCGTCGGGAACCATGTCGCCATAGTGCTTCTGCTGCAACGTTTCGTGCCTTTGCCGCAGGTTCGCCAGGAACCTGGTGAACCGGAACAACCCGTTGACGCCCGGTTCCGTCTCGAAGGTCCCGAGGTTGTCGTGGTACGACGCATCCGTCACGCCGGGCGCCACCGGCACCTGCTGCGGGGCGTTGGTGGGGATCATGGCGTAGTTGTTCCACATCGCCACCGAGTCGATTTCCCACGGGTTGTTGTTGCCGTTCTGGGTGCGGCCGAACTCGTCGCCCGCGACGAACATCGGCACCCCGCGCGACAGGTACAGGATGGTCAGGAAGTTGCGGATCCGCTGCCGCCGCAGCTCCCGCGACCCCCCGGAGTCCCACGACAGGTTGCCGTCCGAGCCGCCGTCGGAGGGGCCGAACGGGTAGGGCTGGCCGTTGTTCTTCTCCTGATAGCTGACCAGGTCGGCCATGTTGAAGCCGTCGTGGGCGTCGATGAAGTTGATGGTCTTCTGGGGTCCACCGTTGTCGGCGAAGTGCTCGTGATCACCGTTGACGACGTCCAGGAACTCGATGGTGTTGCCGTCGCCCTTCGCGAAACGACGCACCGCGTCACGGTAGCGACCGTTCCACTCGGCCCAGCCCTGCGGGAAGTTGCCGACCTCGTAACCCCACAGGTCCCACGCCTCCGCGATGACCTCGATGCGCTGCTCCTCGGCGAACTCGGCGATGGCGGTCAGCAGCGGGTGGTCGGTGTAGAAGCGTTTCTGGTTGTCCCAGTCCTCGCGGTCGGCGTCGTTCGGTTTGCGGCCGAGCACCGTCGCCAGGTCGAACCGGAACCCGTCGGCCCCCATCTCGACGGTCCAGTACTCGAGCGAGTCGAGCACCAGTTGCTGGGCAACGGGTGAGGAGTAATTGAGCTGGTTGGAGGTGCCCGTCGCGCCGTCGACCAGCGCGTGCGACGCCGTCATCACGTAGTACTCGGCGGCGGCGAACCCTCCGAGGGAGGTGAATCCGACGGTGTTCGGGTCGCCACCCCAGTTGCCGCCCTCCGCGGTGTGGTTGTAGACGACGTCGAGGTAGACCTCCAGCCCGGCCTCGTGGAAGGCGGCCACCATCTGCTGGAACTCGCGCGTCGGCCCGCCTAAGGACTTGTCGTGGGCGTACTTGCGGTTGGGAGCGAAGAAGGACAGGGTCATGTAACCCCACGAGTTCGTGTGTCCCTCGCGCGCGGATTCGGACTGGTTGGTCTCGTGGATGGGAAGCAGCTCCAAGGTGGTGATCCCGAGGGCCTTCAGGTAGGGCGCCATCATCCCGACACCCCGGTAGGTGCCCAGGTATTCCTCGGGGATGTTCACCACGTCCTCGAACCCCGGTTCGCCGCTGAGCAGCGTGCCGAGCTTGACGATGGAGGGGTGGCCGACGATCTGCGAGACCGAGGCCTCGTAGATGGCGGCCTTCTCGCCGGGCAGTCCCGGTTTGGTGAAGGCCGGGCTGGTGGGCCGCAGGATCACCCCCTTGGGTGCGATGTGGGCGGTGTCGGCCTCGCGGCGGGGCGCGCCCCGGTAGTCGTCGGGTCCGGTGCCGAAGGCGCCGCCGTCAAGGCCGGTCTCCAGGATCGCGTCGGAGTAGACGGTGTGGGTGATCTCCCGGGCGTAGGGGTCGAACATCACCTTGTTGGGGTTGAAACGGTTGCCGTGCTCGTCGATGTCGGTGATGAAACCGGCTGAGCTGCCGGGCCTCCAGGCGGGATCCCAGGGCCAGTTCCCACCCCAGACGCGGAAACCGTACAGGTCGTACTCGGAGACGCCACGCACGTGGGCCCGCCACACCCCATCGGGGCCCTCCGACATCAGGAAGGATGCGACGGAATCGGCCCCCAGGGCCCGGGGGAAGAAATCAAGCTGCACCCGGCTGGCATCGGGGGCGTAGACCGCGAAGGTGGCACCATCGTCGGTGAGGTGCGCACCGAGCGGCCACTCGGCGTGCCCCCAGTTCTCGGGCTGCACAGGAGCCATGTAGGAAACGTCCATGTGGGACATCATGACACGAGCGTCGACGGAATCACGTGGTCAAGCCGGCCCTCTCGCGGATCGGGCCTGCCTTCCTCGGATCCCGTGGCCACCGCCACCACGCTGTTCCTGCTCCTGACGACCATCGCCATCGTCGTTGGTCTCTTCGTTCACGGGATCCTCCTCCTGCGCGACACGAGACACGAGACCCTGCTGACCTCGGTTTTCGCGCAGGCCGTGCTGACAACTTTCATTGTCGTGGCGCTGCTGTACAGCGAGGGCAGGGACAGGCCGGATCTGTTCGCTCAGGTGACGAATCTCCTGAACGCGACCCGGGCCATGATCGTCGTCGGGGTCATCCTCCCGGTGAGCGTTTCGGGAATGCTCAACACCGCGCCCAACACCGGGACGTACGTACGTGTGGTGATCGGGTTGGGTCTGGCGATCGCCATCCTCTGGAACCTGTCCGAACCGGAGACGAAACAGCGGAAGGACTCCGTGTCCTGACCTCAGCGCTTTGTACAGCGGTGGCCGTCCCTGCGGCCCACGAGCGACGGCGGGTTCCCGGGTATCCGAGGAGATGACGTCAGGGATCGCAACAATATCGTTACAGTTGATGTCCACGCACCGACTCGGGCAGAAAGGCTCATGATGGGTTACGCGGACTCCCCCGATCCGGAACATCCAGGACCGGATTTCCTGGCCAATCCGCCATCCCAGCAGCCCGGCCCGCCC
>CAJPNZ010000148.1 GCA_905372155.1 Propionibacteriaceae bacterium | reverse complement strand
TGACGGCAACTCGTGGTTCGTCCCAGAGGACGTCTTCACGGCGAACTACCGCCCCGCGCCCAAAGCTGATTGAGCCGGGCCGCGACGAAGGAACGGTCCGTGTCGAAACCATGCGGTGGGCACCCGCAGAACCCGCCCTGGCAGGACGGCGTGCGCGGGAGGAGAAGCATGCGGTTATTCTAGTGCTAGAATAACCGCATGCTGACCGCCTCCGAACTGACTGTGCTCGGGTTGCTTGTCGAGCATCCCCGACACGGCTACGACCTGGAACGAGTGATCGAGCAGCGCGGCATCCGGCAGTGGACCGACATCGGTTTCTCGTCGATCTACTACGTGCTCTCGAAGCTGGAGAAGCGCGGCCTGGTCGAGGCGGTCGAGGGACGTTCGGGCGCGAGGTCTCGGCGGGTGTTCCGGGCCACCGCGGAGGGGCAGCGGATCGCCGCGGACGAAGCCGTCGCGTTGATAGCCCGTCTCCGGATGGTTCCGCATCCGGTCCTGGTGGGACTGGCCAACCTGCCGCTGGTTCCCGAAGCCTCCTACGACGAGGCGCTGCGCAGCAGGCTGACTCAGATCGAGGCCAGGATCGCCTCCGTCAAGGAGACCCAGCGGTCCCAGGCCCCCCTCCCACGCCCCGCGCGTGAGGTCTTCTCCTACTCCCTCAGCCTCCTGGAGGCGGAAAGGTCGTGGCTCGCCGAGCGAGTCCAGGTATCCGATGAGTGACAAAATCGAACTCAGGCCGTCCGGCGGAACGATCATCGACGGGGTCGCAACGTCGGGTGGTGTGCACTGCGAGACGACGACGCTCGGTGTGCTCCTGCGACATGCCGGCCTCGACCTCTCCGAACCGATGCTCTTCGGGATGGGGAGCGGGCTGTCCTTCGTCTACTGGGACTCGAAGCAGCAGGAGCTGCCCTTCCTGGGCGGCAGGGTGAAGCCCTTCGTGCTCACCCAGAACCTGACCCGTCGCCTGGGGATCGAGTTGTGCGCGCAGGAGACCACCTCCGCGCGGAAGGCCTGGGGCCGGGTTCGCTCCTCGATCGACGACGGCACCCCCGTGGGACTGCAGCTCGACAGCCATTATCTGGAGTACTTCGGATCCCGCGTGCACTTCGCCGGTCACTTCGTCGCCATGTATGGCTACGACACCGAGCGGGCGTATCTGGTGGACACCGCGCAGCAGGGCGGAGCTGTGTCCACCAGCCTGGAAAGCCTGGCCAGAGCGCGGGCGGCACGCGGGCCGATGTCGGCGCGCCACCGGTCCTTCACGCTGGCGGCATCGGATGTGGATGCAGAGCACCTCGCCTCAGCCGTCGTTCCCGCCATCACCGAGTGCGCCGAGGCTTTTCTGGCGCCGCCGATCGCCAACCTCGGCAGCCGAGGAATCCGCACAGCCGCCGCGCGCGTGCGGACGTGGTTCGACCGGGTCGAGGATCCCGGCCGCGACCTCGCCGTCATCGCCATGACGATGGAACGCGCCGGTACCGGAGGCGCGCTGTTCCGCAACGTGTACCGGGACTTCCTGGCGGAGTGCCGGGAACTGCTCGACGACGAGACGAGCGCGAACCTCGTGGGGCGGGGAAGAGATCTCTTCGCCGAGTCCGCGGTGCTCTGGACGGAGGTCGCCGGACTCATCCAGGAGGCGGGCGCCACGGGTGACCCGGACCATCTCGCCCGGGCCGGTCGGTTGCTTGAGGACATCGCGACGATCGAGACCTCCGCGATGACCGCTCTCAGCTCCCTGACACCGCCCGTTCCCGGCGACCACGCTTGACGGCCGCGGCCCGGCAGGGGCCGGCTGAGCCCGGCTCTTCCCGTGCGTCGAGTTCGCTGGTCTTCCTGTCGTCCGCCTGCCAATCCGACGGTCACGCTTGTCTTCTCGTCGTTCGCCAGCGCTGTAGCGCAAGCAGACGACCGCAAGGCAGGCGAACCGGGTGGTGAGTGGGCCTGTGCACAAGGAGAGGGGCTGGTGGTCGGGCCTGTTATTCGGCTGCAGGATGGTTTCGACACGGCCGCTCGTTCCTCGCGACCCGGCTCAACCAGCTTCCGGGGATATGTCGACACGGGCGTCGGGCGGGGCGGTTGCCAGTTCCATGTGTGCGGCGGCCAGGATCCGGGGCAGGTGGCGCATGATCGCGATGTCGTAGTGCTGGACCTCCGGGATCTCGTTCCAGGGTTTGGCCCATTCGTGGTCCCCGCGACCGTTGCGGCGTTCGTGAATGGCCCAGCGACGGTGTTCCAGCCGGCCGAGTTCCCTCAGCAGCGCCTCGTCCAGCTGCGCCCCTCCCTCCTTCGTCGGGCGGCGCCACGTCAGGCCCGCCGCGGCGTGGGTCACCGCGCTGCCCGTTATGGCCGCCCGGTTGCTGGCCTTGTTGAAATCGTCCAGGTTCTCCCACAGTTCCAGCGCCAGCGGCGAGCCCGTCGCGTTGTCCGTCTTCTCGCTGATCCTCTGGTAGGCCAGGTGCACCTGCGGGGCCAGCAGCTCCACCAGCTCCGGGGTGAGCAGCGGGTCGTGGCCGGCGGGACGGCGGGGGGTGAAACCGGCGCGGGCGGCCAGCACCGGCAGTCGCGACGCCAGCTCCAGGGCCGTCAACCAGGTGCCCGGAGTCCTGTCCCGGCCGAGCAGCCCCAGTATTCGCGACGCCATCGCGGCCAGCTCCGGCGGGGTCAGCAGGATCGCCGACAGCTCCCTCACCTCACCGGGGGCCAGCTCCACCGATCCCGCAGCGAGGAGCTCCTCGCAGGCCCCGGCGAGCCTCGTCAGCTGCCCCCGCAGCTCCTCCGACTGCGCATCCCAGACCGCCCGACCGCCCGGGGAGTGGGTGACGTCGGCGAGGATCGGCCCCTCGGGTCGGGTGGCCTCGGCGTCCGCGGTGCTCAGCCAGGCGACGTCGTCCAGGATCAGCTGGGCCAGCTGCTGCGTCGGCGAGAAACGCGGGTCCAGGGCCAGCACCGCCGACTCCTCCAGCGTGAACTGCGCCACCCCGGGCAGCTGCGGCCAGCGGATCCCGCCGGGGGTGATCATCGCAACCCGCGCCTCCCGCACCTCCCGGGCCACCGCGGCCGCGACGACGGGGGTCAGCACCTCGTCGGCGCAGGCGACGATCACCGCCGGCCCGGTGGGGGTGCCGCGTTTGGGGGGAGGAGCGTCCCAGCCGGCCAGCAGCTCGCCGATCCGCCGCAGCACCGGTTCGGGACGCAGCGACCCCTGCGACCATGAGATCCGCGCCGCCCCGCCCGCCCAGTCGGCCACGTCGCGGGCCCAGCTCTCGTCGCGACCCACGCAGTGCACGACCATCGGCTGGCCCGGTTCGGACCAGCCCGCCACCAGTTCCTCGGCGAGGGTGGCGTTCAGGGGGCCGTCGCCGACGATCACCGGTGGCGGGGCCGCCCGGTCCGGGGTCGACGGTGGCGCGGACGCCAGCACAATCCGCGCCAGCCGCCTCCCGTAGGCGGCGGCCCGTACCCGCGGATGCCCCTCCCACAGCGCCGCGACCGCCTCGTCGCGGAAGACGACCTCGATCGCTGCGTCCCCCGGGGCGGCCAGCCGCTTAGTGAGCAGCCTCGCCGTGACGTCGTCGTGGACATCGGGGCCGATCCGCCGCGGCCCGGGTGTTGCAATGGCATCCTGAGGCATGGGACAAGTCTGGCATCCGCGTGGAAGGGCGTGACGTGGAGGAAGCGGGGAGGCGCGGCCGGGTGGTGCAGATCGTCGGCGACGGTGTGGACGGCGGCTGGTTGACGTGGCGCTGGAACGACCCCGACCGGCCGGTCGGGGTGCATCGCGTCGAGGGGCTCCGGGAAGCTGTCGCGGCGTTCCGCGCCGCCCTGCCCCGGGAGTTGGGCCCGGGCAGGAAGAAGAACCGCCGCGACCTGAAGCGGCTCGTGACCTCCGGGACCGCGAGCCTGCGGGACGACCTGAGGAGGCTGGGGTTGTACGGCCCCCTGACCCGCCGCGACGGCGAACTGGAGCTGATGCGGGCGTTGTCGCGGGCGTTGCTGCCCGGCGACCTGCGCCGCCAGCTGATCGAGGCGGCGACCGGTGGGGAACGCGTGGAGGTGCGGGTGGCGCCCAGCCCGCCCGCCGCCGTCGTGCCGTGGGGGCTGCTGGTGCTCGACGACGATGACATGCGGCTGCTGGATGTCGCAGACGTTTCCTGGATCGCCCCGATCCTGCCCCGCGACATCGACCCGGACGCGCCCGCCGCCACCCCCGCGACGGGCGGCCGGGCGCTGCACGTCGTCGATCCGAAAACCAGCAGGAAGCAGGTGCTGCCGGGGACGTTCGAGTCCTGCGGCTGTCACGGACGTACCACACAACGGTTCCGCGCCGAGCGCGATGGCCTTGAGAAGCTTCGGGCCTGCCTCGAAACGGAGGCCGGGAGCATCGCGCGGCTGCTCATGATCGGGCACTGCGTCAGAGGGCCGAGGGACACCGCCGACACCGTTTTCCTCATGGGCTACGGCGAGGCGAACAAGCTGCGGGCCTCGCGGCTGGTGCGGGAGGCAGGGAGGTGGCCGATGCCACCCCGGGTCGGGGTGGTGGCGTGCGCGTCGGGCACCGACCTGGCCCACCACGAACCCTTCGGACTCGGTACCGCGCTGCTGATCAACGGCGCCGAGGTGCTGCACGCGACCCTGTGGACGCTGCCCACCGACTACGCCATCGGGTTCGTGGACACCGGGGCCGTGGGGGCCTTCGAATGGTTGGCGCAGGCCGTCGACCACGCCCAGTCCGACGTCGACCCGGTGGCGTCGCTGTGCGACCTGCAACGCAGGAAACTCGCCGCCTGGCGGGAGAAACCCGGCCTGGGATCCTCCCCGCTGCTGTGGGGCGCGCTGATCACCATGACGGCGCCCGCCGGACGTCGCCGCAGCCCCGGTTCCACCCGAATCTCGTAGTCCGTGGGCTATCAGATTCACCCTCGTGGACGAGTTGCCCGGCTTCAGCGCATAATCTGGGGCTTATGGAACAGCAGGATCAGCAGCCGGTGGCCGAGCCGGAGAAGAAAAGCGATCGCGCGTCGAAACGCCCGAAGTCCCGCGCCCGGAAGATTCTGGCGAGGACCGGGCTGGCGATGCTCGTGTTGTTCCTCGTCGTGAGTCTGGCTGGGGTGGGCGCCTTCCTGTACCTGTACGCGACGACGAAACTGCCGGACCCGAACGGCGACTTCACCACCAACACCACGTTCATCTATTACAACGACGGGCAGGAGC
Organism: Propionibacteriaceae bacterium; assembly: GCA_905372155.1. Lineage (GTDB taxonomy): Bacteria > Actinomycetota > Actinomycetes > Propionibacteriales > Propionibacteriaceae > Arachnia. Next base: position 557 of record CAJPNZ010000148.1, on the reverse strand, counting down.
AGCTCGGTTCCCTCGCCGTACAGAACCGCATCACCCTCGAGTACGACCAGATGCCGCAGGTGATGAAGAACGCGGTGGTGGCGGCCGAGAACTCCACTTTCTTCAGCGACCCGGGGTTCTCCCTGCCCGGCATGCTCCGCGGCCTGTGGACCATCGCCCGCGGCGGTGACGTGCAGGGCGGCTCCACCATCACCCAGCAGTACATCAAGATCCTCTACCTGAGTTCCGAACGCACAGCGGGCCGCAAGATCCGGGAGCTGATCCTGGCCATGAAGATGGGCCGGGAGGTGCCCAAGGAGAAGATCCTGGAGGGCTACCTCAACACCATCTACTTCGGCCGGGGCGCCTATGGCATCGAGGCGGCCGCCAAGTCGTACTTCCTGAAGTCGGCCTCCGAGCTCAGCCTGTCCGAGGCCGCGACCCTCGCCGCCATCCTCAACAACCCGGCCGGTCTCAACCCGTCCGCGGGCGAGAAGAGCAAGGAACGGCTCCTGGGTCGCTACCAGTACGTCCTCGACCAGATGCTGGCCAACGGCTACATCAACCAGGCCGATCAC
>CAJPNZ010000147.1 GCA_905372155.1 Propionibacteriaceae bacterium | reverse complement strand
GAGGACGACGGCCCCCACCGGAACGTCGCCGCGCAACCCCGCCTCCCGGGCCGCGGCGAGGGCCTGCCGCATCGCCGGTTCGTAGCGTCGCGCCACGGTGGCCGGTTCCTCAGTCGTCGAAGGCCTCGACGGCCCGCTCGAACACCTCGTCGATCTTCAGGCGCTGCGCCACCTGCATCAGCAGCTCGTCGGAGTCCTCCTCGTAGTCGGTGGCGATGGCCTCCAGTTCGAAGCCACGCAACCCTGCGGCGGCGAACATCTCCAGGTCCCCGACCGGCGCCGGTTCGTCCTCCTCGTCGGGGATGTCCTCGCCCAGGTAGTCCACGACGTCGCGAGCGATGGGCCAGTCGTTGGCTGCGGTGGCGTCGCTGAGCACCACCTCCACCGCCCTTCCCCTGACCCGGCAGATCACGAAGAACTCTCCCGCCACCGACACGTATCCGTCCGCCCCGGAATCGCCCGGCAGGCGGCCGAGTTGGCGGATCAGCTCATCGAGGTCGTTGGCCAGGTCGAAGTCCATGGGCACCGCCGTCGCCTTGCCGTCCTCCCGGTACACGGCGACGACGAGGTCGATGTCGTCCTCCCCCGCGTCCTCGAGGTCGTCGTCGAAGAATTCCTCCTCCGAGTCGTCGGCGGCTTCCAGACCGCGGTCATCCCTCAGGTCAAAAGGCTCGGCGTCTTCATCAAAGGCGTCCACGGCTGATCTCCTCCCGGTCCTACGGAAACCCCATCCTTCCAGATATCCGATCTCTTCGAGGCTCCGGGGCGATATCCGTTCCCCCAAACCCCCCGGGTGTGTCAAAGTGGGCTCGTGGAACTTCGCGTCATCTCTCATCCGCTCGTCGATCACAAGCTGACGGTCCTGCGCGACCGCAACACCGAACAACCCACCTTCCGTCGCCTCGTCGAGGAACTGGTGACGCTGCTGGCCTACGAGGCCACCCGCGGGGTGCGCGTCCACGACACCGCCATCGAAACCCCCGTCGCCCCCACCGTCGGCACGAAATTGGATTCCCCCGCCCCCTTGGTGGTTCCGATCCTGCGTGCGGGCCTGGGAATGCTCGACGGCATGCTGCGGCTGGTGCCGACCGCCGAGGTCGGGTTCCTGGGAATGATCCGCGACGAGAAAACCCTGGAACCCACCACCTACGCCGAACGCCTGCCGCAGGACCTCTCCGGCCGCCAGTGCTACGTGCTCGACCCGATGCTCGCCACCGGTGGATCACTGGGAGAGGCCGTGAAGTTCCTCGTCGGCCGCGGCGCCGACGACATCACCTGCATCTGTCTGCTGGCGGCCCCCGAGGGGATCAAGAGGATCCAGGCCCTGCTGGCGGACCTCGACGTCCCCTGCACCCTGGTGGTCTCCGCCGTCGACGAGCGTCTCAACGACCAGGGCTTCATCGTTCCCGGTCTGGGCGACGCCGGCGACCGGCTGTACGGGCTGGCCGACTGAGGGTTCGCACAGGGTTGCCCCGAGCCGCCAGCCCGCAGCGACGGTTCAGCTTTCCTTGCCCGACAGTTTGGCCGTGCACTCCTGGGTGGCCTCACCTATGACCTTGCTGTCCTCATCGGCGGCGCTGGCTTCGGAGTCCGCCTTGCCGTCCGCGAGTTTCTGAAGAGTGTTGGCACTCACCTTGTCGTAGCTGCCGTCAACCAGGCACACGACGTACTCGTTGAGTTTGTTGTCGTCATACGAACTCTCGCCCTGCTCCTTCATCATCTTGATGATTCCCGCCTTGACGGCGTCCTTGCTCGGTTTACCGCTGCACCCGACCGCGCCGAAAGCGATGGCGATCGAGGCCAAAACTGCCACTGACCCCTTGAGCACCCGTAAATTCATGTTTGTCCGTCTCCCTTCCTCGGCGCGGCTCAGCGCCGACACCGAGCAGGGTAGTGGCCGCCGGGGCTGTGGGGACGGGTTCTCAGGAATTCAGTAGTAGTACGGGAAACCCGACCAGTCGGGGCTACGGTGCTCCAGGAAGGAGTCGCGGCCCTCCACGGCCTCGTCGGTCATGTAGGCCAGGCGGGTGGCCTCGCCGAGCAGCACCTGCTGACCGACGAGACCGTCGTCGACCAGGTTGAAGGAGTACTTGAGCATCCGCTGTGCGGTCGGGGACTTCCCGCAGATCCTCGCCGCCCACTCGAGCCCGGTCTCCTCCAGTTCCTCGTGCGGCACCACCTTGTTGACCATGCCCATCTCGTGGGCCTCCTGGGCGTCGTGGACGTCGCCGAGGAAGAAGATCTGGCGCGCGAACTTCTGCCCCACCTGGCGGGCCAGGTAGGCGGAACCGAAGCCGCCGTCGAAGGAACCGACGTCGGCGTCGGTCTGCTTGAAGCGGGCGTGCTCCCGGGAGGCGATGGTCAGGTCGGAGACGACGTGCAGGGAGTGCCCGCCGCCCGCGGCCCAACCGTTGACGAGCGCGATCACGACCTTGGGCATGAACCGGATGAGTCGCTGCGCCTCCAGGATGTGCAGCCGGGCGAGTTTCGCCCTGTCGACGGTGTTCGCGGTCTCGCCGTCGGCGTACTGGTATCCGGCGCGGCCCCGGATGCGCTGGTCGCCGCCGGAGCAGAACGCCCAGCCGCCGTCCTTCGGGCTCGGCCCGTTGCCGGTCAGAAGCACGCAGCCGATGTCGGCGCTGGTGCGGGCGTGTTCCAGGGCCGCGATCAGCTCGTCGACGGTGTGGGGCCGGAAGGCGTTGCGCACCTCGGGCCGGTTGAAGGCGATCCTGACGGCCGCGACGTCGCGGGCGCGGTGGTAGGTGATGTCGGTGAACTCGAAGCCGGGGATCTCGTCCCATCGCTCCGGCCGGAACGGGTTGGTCATGCCCACACCCTAGGCCCCTCAGAGGTAGGGGCGTTCCAGGGCGCGGCGGGCGCGGTCGGGGAAGTTCGTGATGACCGCGTCGACCCCCAGCGCCGCGAGGGAGCGGATGTCCTCGTTCTTGTCGACGGTCCACACGTTCACCCCGACCCCGGCCTCGTGGCACAGCCACATGTAGTTGGGTTGCTGGAGGGCGTAGAAGTGCGGGTGGAGGAACCCGGCCCCGAAGACGTTGGCGTAGCACCACGGGTCGTAGAGGCCGTCGGAGTACAGCAGGCCGAGGCATTCCGGAGGCACCGCCCCGCGCAGGTTCGCCAGGGCGAAGTGGTTGAACGAAGAGAACAGCACCCGGTGGAGCAGCCCCGCCTCCTGCACGATCGTCAGGGCGTCGTTCTCCATGCCGGGGTACAGCTCGATGCCGTTCTTCAGCTCGAGGTTGATGCGCAGCCGTGTGGGTTCGAGTAGTTCGAGGACCTCTCGGAGGGTGGGGATCTGCACCTTCCGGTGCCCGACGAAACCGTTGCTGTAGTTGCACAGCCGCAGCTGCTCCAGGGTCAGGTCGGCCACCCTGCCGAACCCGTTCGAGGTGCGGTTGATGGTTTCGTCGTGGATGACGACGAGCTGCCCGTCGATGGTGCGTTGCACGTCGAGCTCGACGCCGTCCGCACCCATCTCGATCGCCTGCTGGATGGCGGGAATGGTGTTCTCGGGGGCGTATGCCGATGCTCCACGATGAGCCCAGATCGCTGTCATGATTATCCTCCCCAACTCATGATATTCCCTCTGGCAAGGGTTTTCGGAAGGAAAGCGGGTTGAGTCTTCCCCTCAAGGTTGGTTGATCCGACCCGCGGCTCCTCTTCCTTTGAAGTTGGTTGATCCGACCCGCGAGTCCTCTTCCTTTGAAATTGGTTGAGCCGACCCGCGAGTCCTCTTTCCTTGAAGTTGGTTGAGCCGACCCGCGAGCGCCAGCGAACAGGTCGAGTCGAAACCAAGACGACTTTACCCGGGAACCCATGGTCAGGTCTGCCTCCCATCCGCCGGATGGTTTCGACACGGGTCGCTCGTTCCTCGCAACCCGGCTCAACCAGCTTCAGGGAGGAGTACTCGCGACCCGGCTCAACCAGCTTGTTCGGCCTTCACTCCTTCATGACGAAAGCGGTGCTCGGCACCCCGTAGCGGGCGTAGGTCGATTCGCAGCCGTGGCAGGGACCCACGAGCTGGTCCTCCGGGGAGTGGATCACCACCTCCATGCCGAGTCCGGGGAGGGCGTCGACGCCGTTCTCCTGCGCTGCCTGGGCCAGTACCTTGAAGGCCGCATCCAGCGAGTAGTCCCACTTCGCGTAGGGGCCGCCGCCGCGGATCGCGTTGTCCAGCCACGCCTCGTACCAGGCGACGAATCCCGCAGCCACCCGCCGGAACTCCCCGTCGCAGAACCGGGAGTCGAGCGCCACCGAGCCGTCGATCAGGTCGAGCGCCCATTGGGCTCCGCAACCGGCCTGCGCCAGGTGCAGCCAGCCTTCGGTGATCGGGCGCAGATCGAGGCCGTAGCCCGGTCCGGCCCCGGACGCGGCGATCTCGTCGACGAACCAGCGGGCGTCCGCGGGCAACGAAATGGCCTCGGTGAACCCGGGAGCGCCGAGTCGCATCCCGTGGTTGCGGCCGCCGAGCCAGCCGGCCTCGTTCCGGGAATCCCCGGATGCGTTCCGTAGCAGGTCGAGGGTGAGTTGCAGGTCGTGGCGGGTGAGCCGGGGTGCGGGTTCGAGTGGTTTCAGGAGCGCCCACTCGCGCAGCATCCGGATGCCCTCGGCCTCCGTCGGGCCCTCGGCCAGGACCGCGCGGCCGGGTTCCCAGTCGTCGGCGCCGAGCTTGACCTCCGCGATCCGGTCCGGTCCGACGCCGAGGAAACAGCCGAGCGGGATGATGTCGTCGCCGCGGGTTGCGGGAATGACGCCGCTGGCCAGCACCTTCGTCGTGAGCGCCCGGGAACCGCCCAGCCGCTCACGGTAGGCCTGCGCCACCTCGAGCGGCACGTTGATGCTGCGGTCGATGCCACCCATGGTGACGAGGTACCTCCGGCCCTGGAGCGTGGTCTCGAACTGTTCCACGTCGGGGTTCTCGGTGTCGATGAGATCCGCCCGTCCGATCGCGGTCAGCAGCACCGGCCCGAACGCGCAGGCCCAGTTGCACCCGGCCGTGACCAGCGCCCGGTACATGTCGTCGCCGTAGCCGCTGGCCGTGACGAGGGCCCCCGGGGTCCCCAGGGCGCCGCCCCGGATGTCGAGGGTGAGGAAAACGCCGTGGGGTGGCTCCTCCTGCATCGAATTGATGTGACACGCGATCACGGGCAGGCCCTCACCCAGCCGCACGATCTGGACGCCGTCCTCCTCGGCCACGTGTGCGCCGACGAAGTGGTTCGCGATCACACCGGCCAGTAGTTTCTCCGGGGTGGGGTTCGGGTCGTTGGGGTGACTCATGGTCCCAATGACAACACATCCCCGGGGCAGCAGAAAGGCCTCGCGACCGGTACATCCCGGAGACGAGGCCTGCGGCGTGGCGCGCTCGGAGGGACTCGAACCCCCAACCTTCTGATCCGTAGTCAGATGCTCTATCCATTAAGCTACGAGCGCGGGCGAGGAGTAACTATACGGCCCATCCTCCGGCTTGGCAAAACAGCTTGGGCGCAGCCCTGGGCGACGATGATACGCCGTGAAACCTCGAGGCTCCGGGGAAACCGGGGCCTCGATGCGCTGGCGGAGGTGGCGGGATTTGAACCCGCGATGGGGTTGAGCCCCAAACCCGCTTAGCAGGCGGGCGCCATAGACCAGACTAGGCGACACCTCCAGCGCGCTACAGACTAGCCGAGGCATGACGACACCGGCAACCGACGCCTCGCACCCGCATGGGGGATACCGCGAACGTCGTCCGTTTGCCCGACCGCCAAGTACACTGAGCCGCGACGCGAGAAAAGGAGACGTCTTGCCCGACAACAACTACCCGCGACTCTACCGCGGTGGAGACCCGGCACGTCGACGCGACGACGTCACCGGCGGGTCGAGGGAAGAGTCCGAACTTGAACAGACGTCCATCCGCCCCCACAAGGCCTCGGCCCAGGAATCGAAGGGCCCGGGGA
>CAJPNZ010000146.1 GCA_905372155.1 Propionibacteriaceae bacterium | reverse complement strand
CCCCCCACTTCCACCGCGCCGACGAGATCGTCCCCCACGTCCACCCCGACAACCCCGCCATTCTCGACTGGGCCGCGAAAGTGTGGGTGGACGGTCAGCTGCGCGGACGCATCAACATCTACGACGCGGAAGGCGTGACCAGGTTCGCGACGGCACCACTGCCCGCAGACAGCGACACCACCGCACTTCCCACCAACCCCACAGTATGGGCGCCGTACAGCGACGACGAAGCAGGCGACTACATTCCGCACGACTTCGGCGCTACCCCCGTCGCATGGTGGAAGCTCGGCGCCGTCGACCAGCGGGGCTATGGAGCGTCCATTCTGCATGACGTCATCCCGCTACAGGATGCACTCAACAAGTCTCTGGCGGATCTCGTCGTCGCCGGGGAGGCCTACTCCCGTCCCCTGCGGTACCTGCTCAACTACAAGCCGGAGGCCACCAACCCCCTCGCCGCCGCCGGCGAGTACATGCAGGCCGCGGCCAAGGTCATCGCCGGCAGCGTGAAGCGCCGCTTCGACCCCACCCGGCAGCAGATCTTCACGCACGACGGCGGCGGGCCGTTCGGACAGCTCGACCCCGCCGACCTCACCAAGATCCTCGCCGTGCAGGACGCCTACGCACTCAAGGCGTCCCGCATCGTCGGCATCCCGCCCTACTACCTCACCCCCACCGCCAGCGACGTCCCCTCCGGGGAATCGCTGCGCGTCCTCACCGCCCGTCTCGCCGCCCGGGTTCGTGCCTATCAACGCGACAACACCCCCGTACTGCGGGGCCTCGCGCAGCTGCTCGGCATAGAGAATCCAGTGATCACCTGGGCGCCACCCCAGGAAATCGACATCCTCGAACTGTGGCAGGTCGCCCAGATCAAGCAGGACCTTGGGCTCGCCATGCGCGACGTCCTCGACGGCCTCGGCATCGCAGACCTGGACGACGTTGTTGAACGCGCCGCCACGCAGCGAGCCGCATCCGCAGAGGCCGCCGGGCGCGCCCTCGCTGCCGGCGAAATCCCCGCCGTCTACTAGCCATGTACACGCGCGAAACCCTCGAGGCCCTCGCCAAGGCTCGACGGGCCGTCGAGCATCTCCTGCAAGGGCAGGCCGACGACCTGATCGCCGCCTGGCTTCGCGCCCTGCGAGAAGCCAAGAAGGAGCTCGACAAAGCCCTGAGCATGGGCGACCTCGACCGGGCCGCACGCCTCGAGGTGAGCCGGCGAGTCATCGCCGAACAGATCCTCAAGGCGGCCCGCGCCACCAACCGGGCCCTTACCCCGGGCGCGAGACTGGCGGTCGAGAACGCCGCCAGCAGCCAAGAGGAGCTCATCGCGTCCCAACTGCCCTATGGCCTCGACGTCGGCTTCCGTCGCCCCGATCCCGAGGCCCTGAGGGCGATCGTCGAGCGCACCACGCAACAGATCACGGTGCGCACCTACTACCTCTCCCAAGAGGCCGTCACCGCCATGACCCGGGCCCTGCGGCTCGGGATCTCAGGCGGCCTCAACCCCCGCGAAGCCGCCCGCCGCATGGTCGCCGACACCGAGGGAATCTTCAACGGCAACATCACCCGCGCCTTGGTCATTGCCCGAACTGAAATGCTCGATGCCCACCGCGCCGCGGCCCGGGCCGTCGACCTGGCCAACCGCGACGTCCTGGCCGGATGGCAGTGGTATGCGAAGCTCGACTCCCGCACCTGCCCGTCCTGTATCGCACAGCACGGCAGCCTGCACGAGGTGGACGAACCTGGCCCCCTCGACCACCACCAAGGCCGCTGCACCCGCCTACCAAAGACCAAGACCTGGCGGGAACTCGGATTCGATATTGCCGAGCCCCGAGGCCTCGACTTCGAGTCCGGCCCGGACTGGTTCAACCGTCAACCCGAGGAAGTGCAGCGCGACGTCCTCGGCCCGAAACGCTACGAAGCCTGGCGGGCTGGTGGGTATCCATTCGACGAATGGTCGCAGCCGCGCACCTCCGACGGGTGGCGTACCGCCTATCACACCGGCAAGGTCGGTCAGCCGCCGGAAGGCGGCTGGCGCTGGCCCTCGCCGCCGCCCGACAGGCCGCTCACGCCGCTCGAACGGGCGCACTTCCGCCGCCGGCAGGACGCGTTACCGTTCGACCTCCATGGCGAAATTCTGAAACCGCATGAGGTTGAGTTCGCTGAGCGCATGCAGCGCAGGCGCCAGACCCTTGAGTGGATACCGACCTCGAAAGCGACCACCACCAATCCCCGGCCAGCAGCCACCAATGACTTCGCCTGGCGGGGAGAACAGTGGGAGCTGAAATCAACCGCCGCCAAGTACGGGGCCATCAAGACGCGCATACAGAAAGCAGTCAGGTCCGCAAGGGACAACCATGGCGTAGCCAAGGACAACTTCTTCATCGACCTCGGAAGGCGCCCCCTGCGCCCCGGCCTCCGCGCGCAGTTGGCCCTGTACAACCAGCGCGTGCGAGATGGCCGCATCAAGTCCCTGTGGGTGCTGTCGGAGAACGGCAGCGTCTTGGAAGAAATCCGCCTGCTTTAGGGGAAACGAAAGACGGAGCGCTCGGCCTCCACGTTCTGACGGCCCGTTATTTCAGGGCTGGCGGGGGGTCACGCTCCGTCTATGCCCCAATCATACTCGAAAGGAAGCCCGCCATGAGCGATGCCGACGGCAGCCCGGCAACCGACGCGGCCCAGCCGCCCGCTTTCACCCCCATCCTGTCTCAGCAAGACCTTGACGCCATCACCACTCCCCTTCAGGCCGCCGCCACAGAAGCGCAGGCCCGGCTGACGGCAATGACCGGAGAGCGTGACGCCGCCCTGGAGCGCGCCACCGCGGCCGACAAAGCCGCCTCAGAGCTGCGAGACCAGCTCGCGGCCACCATCAAGTCGGCGGCAATCCGCGACGCCGCACACGGAGCGGGCTGCATCGACATCGACACCGCCACCATGCTCGTCGCCGACAAGGTCACCGTGGGCGACGACGGCAAACCGGCCGGCGCGGCGGAGGCTCTGGCCGCCCTGAAAGCCGCCAAGCCGCACCTGTTCCGCCCCGCAGGGGCGGGTAGCCGCGACGCCAGCTCTCATGGCCCGGCATCCGGCAACGGCAGCGCAGACGACTGGCTGCGCAGCCTCCTGTAACCCCCCCGCCCCGAAGGAGCATCACCATGCCAACGTTCAACTCCGTCGCGAAGCGCGAGAACGTCCCCGTCCCCGAGCAGGTCGCCAAGGACGTCATCAAAGACATGACCCGCGACTCCGTCATCCTCGCCAACGCCCGCCGCGTCCCCATGTCCACAAAGACCCACAAGCAGCCCGTGCTCGCGGAACTGCCGGACGCCTACTGGGTCAACGGCGACACCGGCCTCAAGCAGACCTCCGTCCCGACCTGGAAGGACGTCGTTATGACGGCCGAGGAGCTCGCGGTCCTCGTCCCCATCCCCGACGCCCTCATCGACGACTCCAGCATCCCCCTCTGGAGCGAGGTCAAGCCGCTACTCACCGAGGCGATCGGCCGCAAGCTCGACCTCGCCGCCCTGTGGGGCGACGACAAACCCACGTCCTGGCCGACCGCCATCGTCCCCGCCGCCACCGCCGCATCCCAGACCGTCACCGCCACCGCGGACCTGACCGCCGATGTCGCCCAGCTCGGCAAAACCCTCGCGAAGAACGGCTACGCCGCAAACGGCTTCCTGTGTGAACCCGGCTTCAACTGGCAGCTGGTTTCGCTGCGCGGCCAGGACGGGCATCCCATCTACACGCCATCCGTGGTGGAGAATCAGCCGGACCGCCTGTACGGGCGCAAGCTCGACGAGGCCCTCAACGGCGCCTGGAAGGCCACCAGCCCCAAGGTCACCCACCTGATCGCCCTGGACTGGAAGAAGATCGCGGTCGGCATCCGCCAGGACTTCACCTTCAGCCTGTTCGACCAGATGGTCATCTCCGACAGCGACGGCAAGGTGATCTTCAACGCAGCCCAGCAGGACGCGAAGGTCATGCGCCTCGTGTTCCGTGTTGGCTTCCAGGTTGCCCAGCCCGCAACCCGCGTCGGCTCCGCCACCGCCTACCCGGCCGCCGTGCTCGTCGAGGCCTGATCATGACCGCCCGCGTCACAATGAGCGACGGCGTACACACCCTGGACTTCCCCGCCGAGTACGTGGACTACATGCACAGCCTCGGCTGGGGCATCCGGGCAGCTGAACCCGAAACCGACCCAGAGCCGGGGCCCGACTCCAGCTCTGAGCCCGAACCCGAAACCGACCCAGAGCCGGGGCCCGAGCGGCGCAACCGCCAGCAGTAGACGAGACAGGGAGGCCGCGCCATGGATCGCACCACAGCAGAACAGGTGCTCACCGCAGCCATCGGGCCACACGTGGCCTCCCTCCTCGCCTCGGGCGACATCGCCCGCGCCCTCGACTCCTCCCGCACCCCCGACCAGCAGGGCCGCACCCCCGGACAGTCCGGCTATGTCGAAACCATCGACCCCTACTGGGCGGCCGCAGAGGCGGTCACCACTATCGCCATCCGCGCAGCAGGGGATCCGCAACTCACCCGGATCACTTCCGAGGGCGCGAGCTTCGAGCGCACCCCGCCCGACCTGTTCCGCATGGCCGCCCTGCTGCGCGCCCGCTCACCCCTCGGCCAGCAACTCGCCCAAGCCCGGAGTGAGCTAGGTTGCATCGAGATCGGCCCACCTGAGCGGGATCGCTACATCCCCCGCAGCCACGCCGAGATCGGACGCTGGCAGGACGGATTGACGAACCGATGAGCGCCATCCCCCTCACCCCCTCGGAGCTGGCCGAAGCAAGACGCATGCAAGCCGAGATCATGACGTCCCGGGTGCGCATCAACCAGCCCGGCAAAACCGTCTACGACCCCCACGCCGGCCAAGAGGCTCTGACCGAGGGGGACATGGTCTACACCGGGCGCGGACGCATCCAGCCCGTCACCGAAACAACAACCCGCGTCGTCACTGGCGGAGGCGAAACGGTGATACGTGACCGCTACGTCGCCGCGGTGCCGTGGGACGTGGCCGGGATCATGCCCGGACAGATCCTCACCATCACCCAGGCCCAGGCTGTGGAGACCGTGGGGCAGCGCTACCAGATCACCTCCGTCGACCGCGGCGACGGCTTCGCCACCGCCCGACGATTCCACCTCGAGCTCCTAGGCGAACGAGCCGAGAAGCCGACCCCGTGAACGAACTCGCGAAACTCGCCTTCGACCTTGCCGCAGCCGGCGCGAAGGCGAAGCGCCTCGCCGACATGGCGGTGCGCAAGGCCGGCTTAGACGTCGTCGGGATCGCGCAGGCGCAGGCGCCCGTTGACACCGGGAACCTGCGCGCATCCATCGGCATGACCCAGACCGGCTCGGCCAGCGTCGAGGTCGGCCCCACCGCCCACTACGGCGCCTACGTCGAGTACGGCACCTACAAGATGGCCGCCCAGCCCTACATGAGCCCCGCCGCCGACGCCGCCATCCCCGGACTCATCGAAGCCCTGTCCACGCTCGGCATCGACGCGATAGGAGGCTGACCGTGCCCGAGGCCATCGCCGCCATGCTCACCGCAGCCGGCCTGCGCGTCCACGACACCAGCGCCACCGGCGAACCCCCCACGCCATACGTCATCACGCGGCTCGGCGTCGGAACCGCCGGGACGCACCGCCTCGGCATCGGCCCGCACTGGGTACGGCTCGACATCGACGTGCTGGCGGTCGCCAAAACCGTGCAGGGCTGCCGCGCCACCGCCACCGCAATCCGTGCAGCCCTCGCCGGCAAGCGCCCCTCCCCCACGGCCTCGCCGCTCAAGGAACTCGAATCCGGGCCGGTGCTGACCGACGGCCAGACCCCCGCCGACCCCCGCCACTCCATCACCATCCGCTACCGCACACACGTGCAGATAGGAGCCATCTGATGGCCGCTGACTGGGTACGCGTCAGGCATGCCGCGACGCGTCACGAGTACACAGTTGCTCGCGCCGAGGCCGAGGCCAACAAGGACCTCGAGATCCTCGAGAAGGAGGCCTGCGACATCAATGGCCGCCCCCTGCCGATGAAGCCCCGCGTCGAACTCCCGCCCGCGGGTAGCGACGCCCTCAGTGATACCC
>CAJPNZ010000145.1 GCA_905372155.1 Propionibacteriaceae bacterium | reverse complement strand
GTGGCGGGATGGTTTCGACACGGACCACTCGCTTCGCTCGCAGCCCGGCTCAACCAACTTCCATCAGAATCGCTCGCAGCCCGGCTCAACCAGCTTTCGTCAGAGGGCCGGCTCGGTGGGTTTCCGGCGAGGAGGTCGGCCAGGTCCAAGTCGCCGGTGAAGGCGTGGACGCTGACGCCGTCCAGGTCGCCGCCGTCGAGACGGCGGGGGGTCTCGACCACCCCCGCCATGAAACGGTCGAAGGCCACCCCCCTGTCCCGGCTGGTCGCGACCCGCACCACACGCATCCCGTCGCGCACCACAACCCTGCGCAGCGGGTTGTAGCGCAGCACCTGCGACGCCTCCCAGCGCCCGAGTTTCCCGGACGCGGTGGCGGCTGCGATGCGTGTCAGCAGTTTCGGGTCGGCGGGCAGCGGGCCGGTCTGCACCAGCAGCTCCCCGAGTTCGTGTTCGGCGGTTTCCAGACCCAGTTCACCGGCTTCCCGGCGGGTCCGGGCGGCCTTGTTGTGGCTGATGGGCCACAGGAAACGCAGCCATCCGGCCGGGTGGCCGGCTGCATCGTCGAGGCCGACGACCAGCGAGGTACGAGGTTTGATCCGCAGCCGGGCGGCCCGGACGGGCCGTCCAGCCTGTTCGCTGAGCCAGCCGGGGTCGAGGACGCGGGCGACGAGTTGTTCGGTGTTCATCGCGAACCTCCGATCCTGATGGAGTCCATGTCGCGGCCGCTGGCCTGCACCCAGGCCCGGAACACGTCGCTGGTGGCGATGAGCTCCTCCGGAGTGGCGTCGAGCCGGATGCGACCGTCCTCGATCCACACCACCCGCGTGGCCCTGAGCGCCACCTCGGCGTCGTGGGTGACGGCCAGGGTGGTGCGGCCCGCGGCAAGACGGTCGATGGCGTCCAGCACCAGGCTCGCGGCCTCGGGGTCGAGACCGGTGGTGGCCTCGTCGAGCACCACGACGGGGGAGCGGCGCAGCAGCGCCCGGGCGATCGCGATCCGCTGCCGCTGGCCGCCGGAGAGGGTGCCGCCACGTTCCCCCACGACGGTGTCGTAGCCGTCGGGTTGTTCCATGATGAAATCGTGGGCGTTGGCGGCGCGGGCGGCATCCTCCACCTCCGCGTCGGTGGCGTCGCCGCGGCCCATGCGGATGTTCTCGCGAATGGTGCCGGTGAACAGCACCGCCTCCTGGTGCAGCAGGGAGACGCTGGCGCGCAGCTGGGTCAGGTCGAGGTCGGTCAGGCGGTACCCGTCGAGTCGCACGCACCCGGAGACGGGGTCGATGGCCCGCACCAGCAGCGACACGAGGGTGGACTTGCCCGCCCCGGACGGCCCGATGATCGCGACCCGCTCGCCGGGCCGGATGTCCAGGCAGAGGCCGCGCAGCACCTCGACGCCGTCGTACTCGGTGACCACCCACTCGAACCGCACCGCACCCGTCACGACGTCCGGCCGCACCGGCATGTCGGGGGTGACGACGTCGGGGGTGATCTCCATCAGGTCGGCGACCCGCTCCCCCGACGCGCTGGCCCGGGCGATGCGGCCCGTGTACTTGGCCATGTCGCGCAGCGGTTTCATGGTGGTGCGCAGGTAGGTGATGAACAACACCAGGTCGCCGGGGCTCATCGCGCCCTGCATCACCCGCAGCCCACCGCCGACCAGCACGATCGCGGTCGCCAGACCGACGATGACGTCGGTGGTGCGTTCCAGGCGTGCGGCGTAGCGGCGCGACCGCACCCCCTCCCGCAGCGACGTGCGATTCGCGGAGGTGAAGTTCTCCTCCACCATGTTTTCCAGCCCGTAGGCCTGCACCACGCGAATCGATGCGAGGGATTCCTGGGCGGTGTTGGCCAGCTGCCCCTCGCCCGTGCGGGTCTGCCGGGACGCGTCGGTGATCTTCCGCGACGTCGGACCCGACGTCACCGCGAAGGCCACGACCGCCACCAGCACGACGCTGGCGAGCAGCGGATCGAGGACGAACATCACCACGACCATCACCAGCAGGGTCGCGACGTTGGCCATCAGCGGCAACCCGGCGGTGATCGCGACCTCCTGCATCCGGGCGACGTCACCGACGATCCGCTGCACGGTGTCGGCGCTGCGGTTGCGGGCGTGGAACTGCTGGGACAGGCCCTGGACGTGCCGGAACACGCGGGCCCGCAGCGACGTGGCGGCCCGGGATCCGACCAGCGCGAAACAGATGGTGGCCAGGTAGTTGCTGAGGGCACGCAACCCCACGATCAGCAGCAGCGCGGCACCGCACCCGATCAGCAGCTCGACGCTCGCGGGCTGGTGGGAAACCTTCGCGCCCCGGAACGCCGTGACCGCGTCGACGACGATCTTCAGGGGCCACGGCTCCAGCACCCGGAAGGCCACCTCCAGCAGCAGCGCGAGCACCCCGAACAGGATGAGCGCGCGGTGCGGGGCGACGTCGGGCGCGACCAGCTTCAGGCTGCGCCGCATCGAAGGTTCGTCGTGGTCAGCCATCGGCCCTCCCGGCCAGGCCGAGGATGCGGTCGACGGCACCGGCCCAGCTGTGTTTCTCCTCGGCCTGCATTCGTCCCCGCCACCCCAGTTTTCCGCGCAGCACGGGGTCGGCGGCAAGGGTGTCGATGGCGGCGGCCAGCGCGGCCGGGTCGGAGGGCGGCACCAGGGTGCCCAGCTCACCGAGGATCTGCGGCAGCTGCCCGACGGCGGAGGCCACCACCGGCAGCCCGGCCGCCAGGTATTCGTAGACCTTCAGGGGCGAGAAGTACTGCTGTTGTTCGCCGCCGAGATCGGGGTAGGGGGCCACTCCGATGGCGGATCCGGCGAGCTGCCCCGGCATGTCGGCGGGGGCGACGGCGCCGCGGAAGTCCACCTCGATCCCGAGGCCCGCGGCCTGTTCCTCCAGGGCGGCCCGTTCGGGCCCGTCGCCGATGATCCGCAGCTTCCAGGGCCGCTTGGCGAGGGCCGCGGCGGCCAGCAGGTCGGCGACGCCGTGCCACGGTTTGAGGGTGCCGACGAAGGTCACCACCGGGTCGCCGATGTCCTCGGGCCGCGGAACGATGCGGGTGATGCTGACGCCGTTGGGGACGGTGTGGACGCGCTCCGAGCCGGTGCGTTCCCGCACCCAGTCGCGGACGGGATCGGAGACCGCGACGGTGGCGGTGGCGGCCGCCACCTGACGGGCCAGCGCTTTCGCGGCGGCCTCCTCGTCGACGAGCACGCGGTGGGTGCGCTGCTCCTCGATGAGGGGGGCGTTGACCTCCAGGATCCCGGCTGCCCCGGTGGCCTCTGCCACATCGGCGAGCGCGGTGCTGAACAGCGAGTAGCGCTCGTAGACCAGGTCGGCGCCGCAGGCGATGATGCGCGCCGCGATCCGCGCGGAGACCTCCTGCTGGGCGCGTTCCCTGGCCCCGGGGTCGTCGGCGTCGATGCGGGTCTCGATCACCTCCAGGCCGGCCAGGTCGTCGGGGATGTCGCGCCCGGCGCGGGTGGTGTGGACGGTGACGTCGTGTCCGCGGCGGATCAGTTCCCGCACCACCTCCTGGATGTGCACGGAGGCACCTTTCGTGCCGAAGACGGGGATTCCGGGATCGACGGTGACATAGGCGATTCTCATCGGTCTCCTCCCTCCCACGTGGAGAGCGTTGCCGCCTGGCGGCGGCTGTTGAACTGTTCCTCGATGAGGGCCCGGGCGTTGCGGGCGAGGGTGACCACGGGCACCCGCCCGGCGGCCAGCTCGGCCAGGGAGCGGGTCAGGGCGGCGACGTCACCGGGTTCGACGAGGATGCCGGTGAGGCCGTCGCGCACCACCTCGGGCAGGCCGCTGACGGAGGTCGCGACCACCGGGGTGCCGAGGGCCATGGCCTCCAGCACCACCGTCGGCAGGCCGTCGATGTTGCCGTCGTCGGCGGGGATGCAGGGGGCCGCGAAGACGTGGGAGCCGCGGATCAGCTCCGAGACCTCGTTCTGGGTGAGCGGCCCCACCAGGCGGACGCGATCACCCAGGTCGAGACGTTCGATGCGGGCGGCGAGTTCGTCGTGCAGCTCGCCGCTGCCCGCGATGTCCAGTTCGGCGGGAATGTCGAGGGCCGCGACGGCGTCGATGAGGTCGGCGAAACCCTTCTTCGGGACGAGCCTCCCGACGGTGGCGATCCGCAGCGGAAGGCTGGGCTGGATCGGGTCGCGGTAGGGGAAGCGTTCCAGCTCGAGGGCGTTGTACTGCAGGGAGATCCTCGCCCCGGTGCCGTCGAGAACCTCGTTCAGGTAGCGCTCGTTGAAACGGCTGATCGCGATCACCCGGTCGGCGTCACCGCAGATCCGCCGCAGCCAGCCGCGGTCCACGGACTCGTGGTAGATGTCCTTGGCGTGCGTGGTGATGGTGTAGGGCACCCCCGTCAGCCGGGACGCGAGCCACGCCATCCGGCCCGCCAGGGAGGCGAAGTGGGCGTGGAGGTGGTCGATGCCGTCGTCGATCACGGACGCGGCCAGGGAGATTCCCTGCGCCACCTCGTCGGCGGGCAGACCGGCGAGGTCGGGCGCGAGTTCGGCGAAGCGGCGTCGCAGGTCCTCGTGGCGCAGGGAGTCGCTGAGCTGGGCCCAGAACTCGCTGGCCTTGGCGGGGCGCGGCACCCACGAGACCTGGGCGCGCACTCGCGCGATCTCGGGGTGGAAGCGGGGGTCGGTGGTGGGACGCAGCGCGTAGATGCGCAGGTCGTCGCCGTGGGCCTCGCGGGCCAGGATCTCGGTGACGATGAAGGTCTCGGAGAAGCGCGGGTAGACCTTGAGGACGTATCCGATGCGGGTCATGCCACGACCTCCCGGGCAGCGGGATTGGCGTCGCTCAGCAGGTCGGCGGCGAAATCGGCGGTGGCCGCCAGGCCGTCGCGGGAGATGTGGGAACGGTCGACGCGGCGCGTCACGGCGCCGGCCGCCCAGGCTCCGAGGGTCTCGGCGGTGACCTGCGGGGTGCGCATCACGTCGAGGGCGCGGGCGTCGCGGAGCGCCTCGGCGCGGATCAGCTGCTCCAGCCGCGGGGTCTCGCGGGGCACCACCAGCGCCGGGGTGTCGGTGGCGAGGATCTCGCAGACGGTGTTGTAGCCGCCCATGGAGATCACGGCGGCGGCCTCGGCGATCTGGCTGCCCAGACCCGGCCAGGAGCGGTGCACCTGCGTGCCGGGGGCGGCCTGCGCGGCGATGGCCTCGAAGCTGGCGTCGTCGAGCTGCGGCCCGGTGACGACGATGTTCTCGTACCCGGCCGGGGCCCGCATGGCGACGGCGGCGCGCAGCAGTTCGTGGCCGTCGGATCCGCCGCCCGCGGTGGTGAGCACGAACGGCCTGGGGCCGATCGGTTCGCCGTGGTCGCTGACGCGGCGGTCGTTGGCGAGGTAGCCGGTGAAGCGGATGCGGTCGGCCAGGGCGGGCGGGGCCTCGCCCGTGGCGACGGGGTCGTGGACGGCGGGGTCGCCGTAGACCCACACCTCGTCCACGAGGTCGCGCAGCCGGTCGGGGTCGCCGAGGCGTTCCCATTCCGCGGCGGCGACGCGGGGGTCGTCGAGGACCTCGCGCAGCCCGAGAACCACCCGCACGGCTGGATGCTGTTCACGCAGCCACATGAGGGGTTCCCGCAGCTCGGACCAGACGCCGTAGATGTGGCGGTCGATGATGACCAGGTCGGGTTTGAAACCGAGCAGGGCGGCCTGCAGCAGCCGGGAACGAAGTTTGATCAGGTCGCCGGTGGCGCCGGACAGGCTGCGCGGCCGGTAGCCGTCGCGGCCCTTGGAGACGCCCGGGATGGTGACCCAGTCGAAACCCTCGGGCAGGGGGAAGCGTGATGCGGGAGCCAGCCCGGTGACCAGGAGCCCCGCGACGTCGGCATCGATGGCTCCCGGCAGACGCCGGGCCAAGTTGTGAGCGATGGCCAGGTTGCGTCGCACATGCCCCAGGCCTTGGGAGTCATGGCTGTACAGCAGCACCCGGTAGGTTTCCGCCATGATCGTTGCCTTTCTCTCCAGTCCCGTTTCCCGGGACTGGGAAGAGCATCGCAACCGAAAAGAAGCAAGGGATGAGGCTGACGTGAGAGCTTTCTCATAGTGTTGAGAATGCTCTCATCCAGTCCCCTCGCCCGCTGCTCCCCGCACCTCACCCCTCCCCCTGTTTTGC
>CAJPNZ010000144.1 GCA_905372155.1 Propionibacteriaceae bacterium | reverse complement strand
AAGTGGAAGTTGGTTGAGCCGGGCTGCGACGAAGGAGCGGCCCGTGTCGAAACCATGGTGACTTGGGGTTGGGTTTGTCCGCCGGGTGCCAGTGGTGGTTTTGACTCAGCCGTTTACTGGCGCTCACGTGCTGGCTCAACCGGCTTGGAGAAGTGGAAGTTGGTTGAGCCGGGCTGCGACGAAGGAGCGGCCCGTGTCGAAACCATGGTGACTTGGGGTTGGGTTTGTCCGCCGGGTGCCAGTGGTGGTTTTGACTCAGCCGTTTACTGGCGCTCACGTGCTGGCTCAACCGGCTTGGAGAAGTGGAAGTTGGTTGAGCCGGGCTGCGACGAAGGAGCGGCCCGTGTCGAAACCACGGTGACCGTGTCCGGGGCCTTGGGTCAGATCTGACGCAGGAGCGTGTCCGTGTCGACGCGCAGCAGCGTGGCGGCCCTGCGACCCGCTCCGGCGATGAAACCGAGCGGCACGGCGATCAGCGGCACCGCGACCACCCACGCTTGGGCCAGCAACGCCCCGGGATCCATGCTGAAGCCGGCCACCGACGTCAGCAGGGACGGCAGCGCCGCCAGTGCCATGACCACCCCGACGCCCAGAAGCACCCCGATGGCCGAGACGCACAGCGCGAAGATGAGGGCTTCCAGCAGGTAGAACCTCACGATCGCCCGCCGCGTCCATCCCAGGGACCTGAACAACCCGATCTCCTCGATGCGCGATGTCATCCACGTTCCCGCCACGGATGTGCCCGCGAACAGCGCTCCGAGGACGGTGACGAAGAGCACCAGCACGGAGGCCACCGCGAGTCCCTGCCGGGCCCTGTCGAGCTGGATCCCGGAGCCGATGGCGCTGCGGGTGCCGTAGCCCAGGTCCTCCACCGACTTCTGCACCTTCGCGACATCGTTCACATCTCCGACGTAGAGGTAGATGGAGCTGTAGGGAGGCGTGTCCGGTGGCAGTGCTGCCGCCTGGATCTCGTTGAACTGGGAGGAGTTGATGAACACCGCCTCCGGGGGCTCCCCCTGGACGGTTTCCGGGTCGTAGGTGCCGATCACCTCGAACTGTTTCGTCTCACCCACCCCGCTGTTGGAACTGACCGCCCGCGTGACGTTGACCTCGACCGTCTTTCCCACCAGGTTCTCGTGTTTTCCGGGGAGCAGCATCTGACCGGGCTCCGGGGAGGCGACCGGATCGCCGTGGGCGTCCTTCATCCGGTCGTCGAACGGGTTGCGGGGCATCAACCACCACGGTTTCGCGCCGTCCTCGGAGTCGGCGATGTCCGCGGGCGGGTCGATTCCCGACATGCCCGACGGGAACACGTGCTCCACACCGTCCAGCTGCCCCAGTTGCTTGACCGCGTCCGTGTTCAACGGTGGACTGTCCGGCCCGCCATAGCCCTGGATGACCTCGATCTCCTTGGCGCCGAGGCTTTCCGTCAATCCCCGGGATGTGCCGTGGGTGGCACCTCGGGCCAGCCAGGACAGGACAACCGTCGCCAACACCAGGAGCAACACCAGCACCGCGATCAACCTGTGCCGCCGCACGGTCCTGGCCAGGCTGCGTCTGACCAGGGCGAAGGTGCTCATAGGATGGTCCTCCTTCCGCGGAGAGCAATTGCGCGATCCGCCGCCGCTGAGGTGGCCTCCTCATGGGTCGCGACGACGACCGCGCAGCCCCGGTCGGCCAGATCCCGCAACGCCCTCCGGACGCAGGAGGCCAGGTGGTCGTCGAGGCCCGTGGTCGGTTCGTCCAGCAACAGGACCTCCGCCTCCATCTGCAGGGCCCTCAGGATGCACACCCGGCGTCGCTGCCCGCCGGAGAGCTTGTTGATCTCGGTGTCGTGGAAGTCGTCGATTCCCAGGTTTCTCCTGACCTCCGCGAGCCACGGAGCGGGAGCGCGGGGGTCGGGACCGATCTCCAGGTTCTCGTTCACCGAGAGCCAGGGAAACAGGTAGCTCGACTGGTGGACGATGCCGATCGCGTGACGTCTGAGGCCGGCCCGGCCGTCCTCGTCCAACCGGCTCAGGTCCTGCCCCGCCACCTCGACGACACCCTGATCCGCCGTGGTCAAACCTCCCAGTATGTTCAACAAGGTGGTTTTCCCACCGCCGGACGGCGATACGAGCGTCACCAATTCGCCGGCGTCGACCCAGAAATCGAGATCTTTGAGCACGACGTTTTCGCCATACGACTTCGTGATGCCGTGACACGCGATTCTGGTCGTCATTTAATTCCCCAAACAGAGCTCAGATAGTAGGCGAAGGTTGAATCGAGGCTGCATTTCTCGGGGCTGTCCTGATCCGCCATCGCCAAACGTTCAACATTGTCACAGGTGGTAAGTCCCTGCAATCTCTCCTTGGTGTCTTCCTCCTGTTGTGTGGAGAGATCGGGATGCATTGCGCCACGTGCTGAGGCCGCCCAGATCCGAAGACTTGTGGGTCGTTCAGCATCCGCCACGTCGCTGAGGGGGTCGATCCCCCGGGCCTTGGCGGTTGCCACCCATTCGTCCACGTTGGCGACACCCCATTTCATACCGAGAACACGGTAAACGAGTGTATCGCCCACTGCCCCGTCGGGGAGATTCTGCGGGACGGCAATTCTTAGTGGTGAAGCATGGTCGTCCAGCTGGAGTGCAGCGTCTGCGGTCATGAGGCAGGAGCGCACGCTGCCAGAGGGACAGCCGGATGCGGTAATTTCCGCATAGTGTTTGAGTACATCCGAGCGTTCGGCGTCGTCCAGTTTGTTTGCGGAACGCAATATTACGGCCCGCATCAGGCGTGCGCTAAGTCCGTCAAACTGGGAGGTTGTGGTGGCAAGATTCACGACCTCATCCATGGAGGTCTCGGTTTTGTCGTTGAAGATCTCCTTGGTTCGGTCCTCCAGAAGACGAGCCGCGATGTAGGTCTGCTCCAAAGTCCCCAAGGAATGCGAATCAACTGCCACCAACCCGTGGGAATTCATGCTATTGACCTCTTGCTCTAGCCATGACTGGAGCTGGGTACTCTCGCGTCCCTTGAGTCTTGATATTCGCAGTATCTGTTCCGCATCGAGTGCGTCCTGAACTGCGATTTCCATGGTTGTCTTCACGAGTTCATCGCTAGTTTCAAGGCCCAGTTCTATCTGGGCTCTCAAATCCATTAGCTCCTCCGTTGAGGAGACCTTTGTAACAGGGTTCAGAGAGGGGAGGGAATTGCATAAATTCTGAGCGTTGATGGCCTCAGATATAATTTTGCAGTTCCAGTGGATCCAAGGTGTTTTCCCTTGCTCGGGGGAGAGCTCTTGAAGAGCGGCTCGAACTTGGTCCTCAGAGAGGTCCTCGGGCTCAACTCCTGGAAGCCTCGTCCACGTGGCGGCCAGCACCACGTAGTGTTGTGGATCGCTCGGCATTCCGGGTTCCCGGCTGGGAGGCGACAAAGACGCACAGTTCAGTTTGGCGATCGCACGACCGAACTCATCGTCTGGGAAAATGTGGCTCACCTCGTCGGCGAGCTGCTGAGGAGGAATGGAGTCGGCGTACGTTTCGCACACGCTTTCCAAACCCTCTGGGTGGGCAGCGGGAAGGTTGGGGATGCCGGCTTGGTGGAGGACGCTGGTGGCTCTGAGATCCGGGGTTTGTCTTCCGCCTTTCAAGCCACGTGAAACCAGCCCGTTCTCCGCCACGGAAACAGTGATCGTTGTTGCGAGTTCCGCAGTCATGTATCCATCAGGTGTGGGTTGGCTGGAATTGAGCCCGCAGGCGCTCAGAGCGAGAGTCAATCCCGCGCCTGCACCGAGGGCCTTGGTCACCACACCAAGCCGGCGTCTCATAGGATTCACACCTGGGCAGAAACGGTTCGCACCACGCCATTGTAGTTGCCGGTCCCATTGACCGTCATGGACAGGTAGAAGGTGCTCCAGCTCATGCAGACATTACCTGAGAGGTAGGAGCCGCGGCGATTGGAGTTGGTCCATGTGGTGGACGTGCTGCCGTCTGGT
Source organism: Propionibacteriaceae bacterium (assembly GCA_905372155.1). GTDB lineage: Bacteria > Actinomycetota > Actinomycetes > Propionibacteriales > Propionibacteriaceae > Arachnia. Next base: position 2,528 of record CAJPNZ010000144.1, on the reverse strand, counting down.
CCTGAAACGGTCAGTCCCCAGGCTGATGCGCCGATGCCGTAGGGTTGTGCCACTGTCTTGTTGGTCACCGACCGCAGAACCCGGTTGGACACGACGGATGTGGCGTAATTTCCACACCCTCCTGAATCGGAAAGGGACTGGATCCAAACATTACCCGTCAGGCTCACCGAGGAGTTGAAGGAGACGGTTCTGGAGGAACTTCTGGCCTGAGCCATTGGGGCTGCGCAGTAGAACAGAGCTGCGACTGCGAGAAGTGTGAGAATTGTTTTTTTCATGAGCACATCCTCTGAGGAGTCGGGCGAGACGGTTTGCCCGACGTCTGTGTGATGAGGTTTGTTTGCGACCGCTGATCGGTTAATGAATGTCTATCGATTCAGCCGTGCTGGTGATGAACAAACCCTGCGACCTCTGCATCACAGGCTGTGGCGCAGTTAGCCTTGAGATGTTTGTTTCAAGATACCTGCTCTGGTTTCCTGTGTCAACCTCGCCGGACGGGATTTCAGTCGGAATTTTTTGACGATCGTGCCTAGATCTGGATGGTGTCATAGGGACATGACAACAGTGCTTGTCAACGCGATGCGGCTGGTGCGTGAGGGTCGTTGATGGTTGAAGGAATCGCTGGGTCCGAATATGTCACCGACGGACTGTCCGGTACTGGTTAGACCGGGTAGTTGATTTCCGGCTTCGGCGAAGATGCGTTCACGTGCTGGGTCAACCGGCTTCAAAGAGGTGGTCTCGACGAGGGTGTGGGCGGTGGACAGCGACTGGTTGGAAGGTTAGCCTTACTAACGTCGCCGAGTGCCCACGGGCAGGGAATCCGGTGCGAATCCGGAACTGACGCGCAGCGGTGAGGGTGACACCGGATCATCAAGCCACTGGGCGACCTGCCCGGGAAGGCGGTCCGGTGGCAGAACCCGAGTCCGAAGACCGATCGGCGATGAGCACGCGAACCACCGTGCCCTGCCGTTCAGGGCCTCGCGCAACGGCCCCCGAGACAAGATCCTGTGTGCCTTTTTCAGTGGCTGCCGTCACCCCCAAAACATCTCACAACTCAAGGGAATCACCCAGATGCACGTGAAGAAGTCTGTTTGTTCGCTCGCGCTGCTGTCGGCTCTGCTGCTGGGCAGCTGCGCGGGCGCGGCCAAGGACCAGCCTGCCGACGCCTCCGCCAACCAGTCCTCCGGGGCCTCCGCCGCCGGTTTCCCCCTCACCATCGACAACTGCGGACACCAGCTGACGTTCAAGAAGGCGCCCGCACGGACGGTGTCGCTGAACCAGTCCTCCACCGAGATCCAGCTTTCCCTCGGGATCGCCGACAAGATGGTGGGCATCGCCACCTGGACCGACCCGGTGCTGTCGTCGCTGGAGAGCGAGAACGCGAAGGTGGAGCGGATCTCCGACGGCGGCCCCACCTCGGAGGCGGTCATCGCCAAGGAACCGGACCTCGTCACGGCATCCTTCCCGAGCACGCTGACCGACAAGGCCGCGGGCAGCTACGAGAAGTACGAATCCCTCGGGGTGCCCGCCTACCTGGCGCCGAACCAGTGCGGCAAGAAGAGCGGCGACGACGCCCCGGCGGAGAACTTCACCATCGAGAAGGTGTATCAGGAGGTCGATGAACTCTCCCGCATCCACGGCGTGCCCGAGAAGGGCAAGGAGCTCGTCGCCCAGCTCAAACAGCGTTTGGAGAAGGCGGTAGCGCAGAAACCCGGCAAGCCCGTCAAGGTGATGTTCTGGTTCGCGAACTCCGAGGCCCCCTACCTGGCGGGCGGTTCCGGCGCGTCCCAGTTCGTCAGCGACCAGCTCGGCATCACCAACATCTACTCCGACCAGCGCGACGAGTGGCCGCAGGTCAGCTGGGAGGACGTCGCCGCCAAGAACCCCGACATCATCGTGATGGGCGATCTCACCCGCAAGTCCCAGACCGCGGAGACCGCGGACGCGAAGATCGAATACCTGAAGTCGAACCCGGTCACCTCCCAGATGGACGCCGTCAAGAACGAGCGTTTCATCAAGGTCGCGGGCGGCGACATGAACCCGTCGATCCGCACCGTCGACCTGGCCGAGAAGCTGGTCGCCGGGATCGAGCAGTTCGGCCTCAAGTGACGCCATCCGCGACGACCCGGGGTCGGCGCCGGCGGCTTCCGGTGACACCGGTCCTGCTGATCGGACTGGTCCTGCTGGTTGGGTCCATCCTCTACGCGATCACCTTCGGACCCTCCGACCTGAGCATCGGCGAGGTCTGGGGGGTGGTCGCGAACAAACTGGGGCTGGGACCCGACCCCGAACTGAGTCCGTTGCGCACCGCGACGGTGTGGCAGCTGCGGCTGCCCCGTGTGCTGCTGGCCGCGGTCGCGGGCGCCGGATTGAGCCTGTGCGGCGTCATCATGCAGTCGCTGCTGCGCAACCCGCTGGCCGAACCCTACCTGCTGGGTGTCTCCTCGGGCGCCTCCACCGGCGCGGTCCTGGTGCTGATCGCGGGTCTCGGGGGTGGGGTCATCAGTTTCTCGGCGGGCGCATTCGCGGGG
>CAJPNZ010000143.1 GCA_905372155.1 Propionibacteriaceae bacterium | reverse complement strand
GGCGAGGGGCGGGGCGCCCCGCGAGCAACCAGGCGAACGGGCCGATCACCGGGACGCAGATCACGACGAACAACCACAGCCACCGGGGCATGGCGCGCACGCGAGCTCCCTTGGTCTGTGCGAGTTCGACGATGCAGTAGATGGTGAGCATCACCACTGCGACGAACAAGAGCACCCTGAGCACGGGGCAATTCTAGCTCCCGGAATCCGGTTTTCGCCCCGGTGTTAGGGTCGCGTCGCGACCGAGAAACGGAGGTGGTGACCATGAACACGGACGTGTCCCGGATGCTGGAGGGCGGAGCGGCGCTGTGGCTGGCGGACGGCCCGGCCCCCCGGCTGCCGCGGGGAGTGGGGGCGGTGGTGCAGACCTCCGGTACGACCGGGTCGGCCCGGCGCGTCGTGCTCTCCAGAGATGCGTTGCGGGCAGCCGCAGGGGCGGCCCGGGAACGCGTGGGAGGCGACCTGACCTGGCATCTGGCCCTGCCCGGGCGCTACGTGGCCGGGCTGATGGTGCAGGTGCGCTCGGCGGCGGCGGGTAGGGGGACACCCGTGGTTCCCACCGACCTCGAGGGGCTCGCCCCCACCGGCGACGGCGACGCCATCAGCCTGGTGCCCACCCAGCTGCACCGCGCCCTGGGGGATGCCGCCGTCACGAAACGGCTGCGGGCCTTCGACCTGATCCTGCTCGGCGGCGCACCCCTCGGCAACGAGCTGCGGGAACGCGCGAGGGACGCGGGGCTGGCCGTCGTCGAGAGCTACGGCATGTCGGAGACCTGCGGCGGGGTGGTCTGGGATGGGACACCGCTTCCGGGCGTCGGGGTCGGGCTGCGTGACGGCCGGGTGTCCATCGGCGGCCCGACGCTGTTCGACGGCTACCTGGGCGACCCCACCGCGACCGCGGCGGCCATGGACGCCGGCGCGCTGCTCACCCGCGACCGGGGACACTGGACGAACGGGAGGCTCGTGATCACCGGGCGCATCGACGACGTGATCGTCTCCGGTGGGGTGAACGTCGACCTGGCCGAGGTGCGGGCCGCCGCGGCGCGCCTCGACCCGGAGACCGCGGTGCTGGCTGTCCCGGACGCGGAGTGGGGCAGGCGGGTCGTGCTGTTCGCCGCGAGCGGGGACCTGGCGGGCTGGCGCGAGGCCCTCGCGAGCGCGCTGCCCAGGACGTGGCTGCCGCGGCAGCTCGTCGTCACCCCGATCCCGCGCACCCCCGGGGGCAAACCGGACCGTGAGGCGTTGAATCGTCTCGTTGCATACGGATACCACTAGCATGACCCCATCATGAGCTTCTCCACGTGGGTGGCCGGTGCCCGGCCCCGGACCCTTCCCGCCGCAGCCGCACCCATCCTGGCGGGAGTGGCCGCAGGACTCGGGACCGGTCCCACACCGCCCCTGTGGCGCCTGATCCTGCTTCCCCTGCTCTGCCTCGGGGTGGCGCTGGCCCTCCAGGTGGGGGTCAACTACGCCAACGACTACTCCGACGGCATCCGCGGCACCGACGACGTGCGCGTCGGCCCGGTCCGGTTGACCGCCTCCGGGTTGGCGCGCCCCGAAGCGGTGAAACGGGCCGCGTTCCTGTGTTTCGGTGTGGCGGCGGTGCTGGGGAGCGTGATCGTCGTGATCAGCGGGCACTGGTGGATGCTGGCGGTCGGGGCCACCAGCATCCTCGCGGCCTGGTACTACACGGGCGGTTCCCAGCCCTACGGGTATCGCGGCCTCGGGGAGGTCATGGTCTTCCTGTTCTTCGGTTTGGTGGCGACGGTGGGCACCACCCTGGTCACCTTCGACTCGGCCCCGCCGGTCTCCTGGGTGGCGGCCGTCGGGGTCGGGGCCCTGGCCAGTGCCCTGCTGGTGGTCAACAACCTCCGCGACCTCACCGCCGACGCCGAGGTGGGCAAACGCACCCTGGCCACCCGGCTGGGTGATTCCGGAACCCGGGCCTTCTTCGTGGCCCTGCTGGTGGTGGGTGCGGCCTCGGTGCTCGGGGTGATGGCGCTCAGCACGCCCTGGGCGGGGCTTGGGCTGCTGGGATTCGTCCTGGTGCTCGGCCCCGCGGCGCGGCTGCTGGGCGGGGCCATCGGACGCGACCTGATCGCGATGCTCCAGGCCACGTCCTTCACGGAGCTGGCGATGGCCGCCGGGCTGCTGCTGGGGGCGGTGGTCGGCCGGTGATCGTCTTCGACATCCCCCTGCTGGTTCCGTTCCGGGGCGTCACCCGGCGGCAGGGAGTCCTGTTCGAGGGCGAGGCGGGCTGGGCCGAGTGGAGTCCCTTCCGGGAGTACGACGACCAGGAGGCCGCCACCTGGCTGCGGGCAGCTGTCGCGGCGGCCCGCGAGGGCCATCCCGAACCGCTGCGGGACCGCGTAGCCGTCAACGGCATCATCCCCGCCATCGGCCCCGCCGAGGTGGCGCGGCGGGCCGCGGAATCCGGGTGCCGCACCCTGAAGGTCAAGGTCGCGGCCCCCGGCGAGGGCCTCGACGACGACGTGGCCCGGGTGGCGGCCGCCCGCGCCGCCCTGTCCGGCGGGGCGATCCGCGTCGATGCCAACGGGGCCTGGACGCCAGACCGGGCCGAGGAGGCGATCCGGGAGCTCGCGCAGTTCGGCCTCGAATACGTGGAACAGCCCTGCGCCAGCGCGGAGGAGCTCGCCGAGCTGCGCCGCCGCCTGGACGGCATGGTCGCGATCGCTGCCGACGAATCCATCCGGCGGGCCGCCGATCCCTTGCGGGTGAGGGAGCTCGGCGCGGCCGACGTGGTGGTGTTGAAGGTGCAGCCACTCGGCGGGGCCGCCGCCTGCCTCGACCTGGCGGAGCGGCTGGGGCTTCCCGTGGTGGTCTCCAGCGCCGTGGAGACCTCCGTCGGGCTGGAGGCGGGCCTGCGGCTGGCCGCGGCCCTGCCGGAACTGCCGTTCGCCTGCGGCCTGGAGACCGGCCGGCTCCTGGCCCGCGACGTCACCACGCACCCGCTGCTGCCGGCCGCGGGCAAGATCGAGGTGCGCCCCGCGCACGTCGACGCCGATCTGCTGAAGGCCTGCCGCGCCGACGCGCGCACCGAACGCTGGTGGCTGGACAGGCTGCACCGGGTGGCCGCGGTCGCGGGGGTGGGTCTGCCGTGAACTCCCCGCTGCTGGGAAAGGTGATCGTGGAGGCCCTGCTGGCCTCCGGGGTCCGGGACGTGCTGCTGGCGCCCGGTTCCCGCAACGCCCCGGTCTCCCTGGCCCTTCACGCCGCTGAAACCGCAGGGCTGCTGCGGCTGCACGTCAGGATCGACGAACGCGTCGCGGCGTTCACCGCCCTCGGGATGGCGAAGGCCTCGGGCAGGGTCGTGGCGGTGGCCACCACTTCCGGGACGGCCGTGGGGAACCTGGTTCCCGCCGCCATGGAGGCGCGCGCCTCCGGGATCCCACTGCTGCTGCTCACCGCCGACCGCCCCGCGAACCTGGTCGGCACGGGCGCCAACCAGACCTGCGACCAGCTGGGGATCCTCGGCCCCGCCGCGGTCGGGGTGCTGCGGCTGGCCTCCGGCACGGGCACCGAACCGGCCTGGCGTGCGACGATCACCCGGGCCTGCGCCCTGGCCGCAGGTGCCAGGACCCGCCGCCCGGGACCCGTGCAGGTCAACGTGGAGTTCGAGACCCCGCTCGTCGACGCCGCCACACCCGCGCCCGAAGCCCAGGAGGTGCGCCCGGTCATCGCCCCGAGCGCCGGCGTCGAGGTGTACGAGGCGACGGGACCGGCCCGCACCGTGGTGCTCGCGGGGGACGCGTCCCCCGCGGTGGGGGCGGAGGCCAGGGCCGTCGCGGAGGTGGCAGGTGTCCCGCTGCTGGCCGAACCATCCAGCAACGCCCGCACCGGCAGCGCAGTGCCCCGCTACCGGGAGCTGCTGCCCGTCCTCGGAGCCGAGATCGAACGCGTGGTGGTCTTCGGGCACCCCACGCTGTCCAGGCCCGTTACCGAGCTGCTGGGCCGCGGCGACGTCGAGCTGATCGTCGTCGCCCCACACGCCGACTGGATCGATCCCGGGCACGCCGCCGCACGGGTGGTCGACCGCGTCCTGCTGCCGCCCGGGGATCCCGCCTGGCTGGCCCGCTGGCGGGATCCGGGGGACGCGATCCCGCGGGAACCGCGGGAGCTCACGGGGGAGACCGTGGCCGCGGAGGTGGTCGCGGCCACGCGGCCCGGCGAGAACCTGGTCTTCGGCGCCAGCTCCAGCATTCGCTACGCGGACCTCGCGCCGATCAACCCGAGTCCCGGCCTCTGCTGGGCGAATCGCGGGCTTGCCGGGATAGACGGTACTGTTGCAACCGCGACCGGGATCGCGTTGGCGACCGGAGCGCCGACGACGTTGTTGCTGGGTGATCTCACCCTGCAGCACGACCTGGGCGCGTTGGCCACGCCCGAGGTTGGACACGAGGCGCGTTTACGTGTCATCCTTTTGGACGACCATGGAGGAACGATCTTTGCCTCACTGGAGCAGGGACAGCCGGCGTTCGCAGCCGCTTTCGATCGGGTGTTTCGCGCTCCCCAAGGGGTTGAGCTGGGTTCAGTGGTCCGTTCGATGGGGTGGCGGACGGCAGAAGTTACCTGCATACAATCGCTGCGTCAGATGCTCGCCAGGCCAAGCTCTGACCGAGAGTTACTGCATATTGTCCTGGGTCAGGACTAGCCTTCAAGGAGTGGCGAATGAATACTCGTTCAAGGAGGGAAGACGAAGTGCGTCAGTTCCACAAGCCTGTGAGGCGACCAAGTGACATCCTTGAAGAGTTCAATGGTTCAGGGGATCCGGCGGACGAGAGCAGCACGGCTCACGACACCGCCGCCGTTCTCGTTCACATGGTGGGGGACAAGGCGGTGCCTGCGGTGCGCACCCGGCTGGTGGAGTACATAGCGGCCGAGGGCATCGAGGACCTCCTGGAACTCTGGTCCCGGATGGCGGCTGTCTCCCTACCCGGGTCGCTGTGGCGGTTGCGGCAGATTGAGAGGAAGCTTCCCGAGGGGCCCGTCGCCGAGGACGTGCGCAGCGTCCTCGCGGGGGAGTACGAGGGCGATTTCGGTGATCTGTGTGCCCGGGCGGCCATCATCGGCAGACGCCTCGGGCCTCGTTGGGATCAGCTCGCCGCGGAGCTGGAGGGGTGCTCCAAATCTTGGTACGCCGGAAAGCTCTGGTGATTGGCGAAGTTCACGCTAGTATGGGTCTCACCGGATCGCGGTAACCCCGGGCTCCACCTTTAGCCGCTGCGAGCGGCCTTTCGCCGAGAGGCGTTCCCGGTCCGGCCCGTACGTCGGGCGGTTGGCGGTTTCGTCAACCGCCCGACGTCGTCTCCGGAAACGGCATCAGTCTCGCCTTGGATGCGCGGGACGGTCGATGAACGATAGCGTGGCCTCATGGACATTGGTGTACCTCGGGAAACCAGCGACACGCGCGTGGCCGCCACTCCCAAGACCGTTGCTCAGCTGCGGAAACTCGGCTACCACGTCTTCGTGGAGACAGGAGCCGGTCTCGGGGCCTCGTTCGACGACGACGCCTACCGTGAAGTAGGTGGAGTGATCGTCGACAACGCCTGGAACCGTGACATCGTGCTCGCGGTCGGGGCACCCTCGGACACGCAGCTGCTGGACATGCATCCGGGAGCCACGCTGATCTCCTTCCTGGCACCCAGGCAGGACCCGAGCCTGACCAGGAGGATCGCCGCCCAGGGCGTCAACGCGCTGAGCATGGACATGGTGCCGCGCACCTCCCGCGCCCAGGCCCTCGACGCCCTCAGCTCTCTGGCGAACATCTCCGGCTACCGGGCCGTCGTCGAGGCGGCCCATGCCTTCGGGCGGTTCTTCACCGGCCAGGTGACCGCGGCGGGCAAGGTACCCCCCGCCACCGTGCTCGTGATCGGCACCGGTGTCGCAGGACTCGCCGCCATCGGCGCCGCGAACTCGTTGGGGGCCATTGTGCGGGCGACCGACGTGCGTCCCGAGACGGCCGAGCAGGTCACATCCATGGGCGCCACCTTCCTGCACGTCGGCCAGGCCGATCAGGGGGTCAGCTCCGACGGCTACGCGAAAGAGGTCGGCGCCGACTACGCGGCACGGGCAGCCGAACTGTACGCCGCCCAAGCGCGTGAGGTGGACATCATCATCACGACCGCGGCAATTCCGGGGAAACCCTCGCCCCGGTTGCTCACCGCCGAGATGGTGAAATCCATGAAGGCGGGTTCGGTGATCGTGGACATGGCAGCCATGGGCGGCGGCAACTGTGAGCTCACCCGGCCCGGCGAGAGCTACGTCACCGACAACGGGGTGACCATCATCGGATACACGGACCTGTCCTCCCGGCTGCCCGGGCAGTCGTCGCAGCTCTACGGCACCAACCTCGTCAACGCCCTCAAACTCATGACCCCCGGCAAGGACGGGAACCTCGTCATCGACTTCGACGACGAGGTGGTGCGCACCATGACCATCGTCCGCGACGGGGAGGTGACCTTCCCGCCTCCCGAGATCAAGGTTTCCGC
>CAJPNZ010000142.1 GCA_905372155.1 Propionibacteriaceae bacterium | reverse complement strand
ACCCAAAGCACCCCCGACCCCATCCGCGCCGCAGGGGCGATGCTCGCCCGGCTCCACGCCGCAGGGGTTCCTGACGACCTGGCCCGCTCGCTTGCCCTCCGCGCCCCCGACCCGGCCGCCCAGGGCCTGGCCCACGCCGCCCTGTTCGACGAACTGGCCCCGGACCTGGCGGAGCGGATGCGCCGGGTGGTCGCGCGGTTCCCCGGGGCGGCCTCCGCGATGCCGGTGCTGTCCCACGGTGACCTGTCGCCCGACCAGGTGCTGACCACCCGGGCCGGCGACCGGGTGTGGCTCACCGACTTCGACCGCGCCTGCCTGGCCCCCCGCGCCGTCGACCTGGGGTCCTTCATCGCGGTCCTGGACGACGACGCCTTCCGGGACGGCTACCGCGACGGCGGCGGTCAACTGCCCCCCGGCGACCAGCTGCGACGGGCGGTCGCGGCGTCGCTGATCCTGCGGGCCGCCGACCCGCTGAGGCGCGCGTCCCGCGCCTGGGAGCAGGAGATCTCGGCGAATCTCGATCGAATAATGGAGGTTCTGAAGTGAAAGCCCTGTCAACAGTTCGTGCGCTCAGCGGCGTGCGGCGTGCCTGGCCCGGGCGCGACGGCTCGATCACCTTCGAACTGGCGGCCCCCGCGGGCAAACTCCGCGCCGGGAGGGTCAACCGGGAAGGGGAGGTGTGGATCACCGGCTACGCCTCCGACCCGGAACTCCCGGAACTGGCTCCCGGCGTCGCGGGCAGGCTCGTGGTGCACCGGTTCCACCGCCGGGCCGTGGTCCTGACCGGCGACCGGGCGATCAAGTTCACCCGTCAGGGCCGCGCCAACGCCGTCGCGGTGCAGTCCTCGCAGGTCGCGGAGCTGTGTGACGGCTCCGGGATCGCCGCGGCCCGGGTGCTGACCCACTCGCCGTCGCGGGTGGAACTGGCGCTCCTGCCCGGCCGTACCCTCCACGACCTCGGCGGCGATGCGCTACCCGGGTGGCGGCGCTTCGCCGAGACCTGGCCCGGCTTGGTCGCGCGCCCCGCGGGGCTGCCGGAACACACCGGGGCAGACGAGGCCAACGTGCTGTGGCGATGGTTCGAACGCGCCCGGGAACACCGGGCGCTGCCGCTGCTGGACCGGCTCGGGGCCGAGGCCGTGGAAACCTGCCAGCGGCTCACGGCCGGCGACGACGGCACCCGCGTGCTCACCCACCGCGACCTCCACGACAAGCAGCTCCTGTGGGACGGAATCACCCTCGGCCTGCTCGACCTCGACACCGCGGCCCGCGGCGAGGCCGCCCTGGACCTGGGAAACCTGTGGGCCCACGTCGAACTGCGGCACGCCCAGGGGAGCCTCGGAGCGCAGGAACGCGACCGCATCCTCGACCTGCTGCTGGGCGACCTGGCCGGGGCCCTTCCCGCCACTCCCGAGCGCGTCGCCGCATACCACCGGGCCGCCCGGCTGCGGCTCGCCTTCGTCTACGCCTTCCGGCCAAGGCCGACCGGCTGGCTGTCCCAATGGGTGGAGGAAACCCTCGCTTCCTCCGGCCTCACCACCTCGTGAACTCTTGAACAGGAGAAACCCATGAAGATCTCGGTTGTCGGTTGCGGATACCTGGGAGCGGTCCACGCCGCCTGCATGGCCGAACTCGGACACGACGTGCTCGGCATCGACGTCGACCACGCCAAGGTCGCGGCGCTGTCAGCGGGCCGGACGCCGTTCTACGAACCCGGTTTCGAGGAGCTGCTCACCCGGGTCCTCGACACCGGCAGACTGCGATTCACCACCACCCCCGGCGACGACCTGGCCGACGTGGACCTGCACTTCATCGCCGTCGGCACCCCCCAGTCCGGGACCGGGGCCGCGGACCTCAGCTACGTCGACGCCGCCATCACCACCCTGCTGGCCGGGGCGGCACCCGGGTCGGTGGTGGTGGGCAAGTCCACCGTCCCCGTCGGTACCGCCACGCGACTCGCCGACCGGCTCGCGGAACGGGACATCGCCCTGGTGTGGAATCCCGAGTTCCTGCGCGAGGGATTCGCCGTCGCCGACACCCTTCACCCCGACCGCATCGTCTACGGTCTGCCCGCCGACCCCGCACGCGCGGAGCTGGGACGCGCCCGGCTCGACGAGGCCTACGCCCGGCTGCTGGCCGACGGCATCCCGCAGATCGTCACCGACTACGCGACGGCGGAACTGGTGAAGGTGGCCGCCAACTCGTTCCTGGCCACCAAGATCAGCTTCATCAACGCGATGGCGGAGCTGTGCGAGGCCACCGGCGGCGACGTCACCGCCCTGGCGGACGCCCTCGGACACGACGACCGCATCGGCCGGCGATTCCTGGGGGCCGGGGTGGGGTTCGGCGGCGGCTGCCTGCCCAAGGACATCCGCGCCTTCGTCGCTCGTGCCCAGGAACTCGGCGTCCACGACGCCGTCTCCTTCCTGCGCGAGGTGGACGCCATCAACCAGCGCCGCCGCGACCGGGTGGTCGACCTGGCCCTGCGCAGCCTCGGCGACCAGCTTCCCGGGTCGAGGGTCACCGTGCTCGGGGCGGCGTTCAAACCCAACAGCGACGATATTCGCGACTCGCCCGCCCTCGACATCGCCCACCGCCTGCACAAGCTCGGCGCGCAGGTGAACATCACCGACCCCAAGGCCCTCGACGCCGCGGCCCGGCGGCACCCGGATCTCGTCGCGGAACCCGACACGCAAAGGGCCCTGCGGGACGCCGACCTGGTGCTGCTGCTCACCGAATGGGCCGAGTACGTCCAGCTGGATCCGTCCGAAGTCGCGACCTGGGTGCGCCGCCCCGTCATCATCGACGGTCGCAACGCCCTCGACCCGGCCCGCTGGCGCGCCTCGGGCTGGAACTACCACGGCCTGGGACGGTGAAGCTGGTTGAGCCGGTCGTGTTGAAACCATGGTGAGGGTGGTCGGGTTCTGGCTACCGGGTGTGGGGTGGTTTCGACTCGGGTCGCTCGTTCCTCGCGACCCGGCTCAACCGGCTTGTGGGGGTGGAAGTTGGTTGAGCCGGCCTGCGAGCGTCAGCGAGCTGGTCGTGTCGAAACCATGGTGACCCGGGCTGGTTTCGACTCGGACTGATCTTTCGTCGCGACCCGGCCCGACCGGCTTTCAGGGGATGATGAATGGGCGAGAATGAGGGGATGAGGAGGTTTCTGCGTCGCGGCGGATCGACGATTCGCGCCAGGTTCATGGTCGCGCTCGTGCTGGTGGCCGGGATCGCGCTGACCATCTCCGGGGCGATCGTCGGGATCCTTCAGAACCGGCACCTCTGGGACATCACCAAGGACCAGCTGGAGCGGGTGCAGGGCGAATTGAGGGCGCTGGCCACGAAAGGGGTGGACCCGGAAACCGGGAAACCGTTCACCTCCGCCCCCAACGTGCTGAAAACCTTCATGAGCCGCAGCGTCATCAGCCACGACTCCGGGGAGGCGGGGTTCATCGACGGTGTGCACCAGTTCATCACCCCCCTGGACGTGATCAAACCCGAGGACGACCCCGAGCTCCTGGCAGCCGTTCAGGACAACCTGGCGGGGGGCGACAACGTCATCAAATTCGTCCAGACGTCCAGGACGAGCTACAGGGTGCTCGTGGCGAGCGTGATCATCGGCAACCACCGCGCCACCCTGCTGCGCGTCATTGACATGGATCAGGCGAGGGCCCAGCTGCAGCAGTCCATGGTGCTCTACGCGGGGGCGGCGGCGCTGACGGTGGCATTGCTGATCGCCCCCACGTGGCTGGTCGTTGGCAGGCTCCTGCGACCGATCGGGGAGCTCCGGCTGACCACCGACCAGATCGACGAACACGACCTGACCACCCGCGTTCCTGTGCGCGGCCACGACGACCTGACCGCTCTGGCGAAGGCCGTCAACCGGATGCTGGACCGGGTGCAGGGCGCGGTCGAGGGGCAGCGTCGGCTCCTCGACGACGTCGGGCACGAGTTGCGCACCCCCATCACAGTGGTGCGCGGACACCTGGAGCTGATCGATCACGACGATCCCGCCGACGTCATCCAGACCCGGGAACTCGTCATCGATGAGCTAGACCGCATGGGGGCGCTCGTCAACGACCTCCTCACGCTCGCGAAGGCCTCCCAGAGTGACTTCGTGACCCCCGTCACCTGTGATGTCGCCGAGCTGACCGATCAGGTGCTGGAGAAGTCGAAGGCGCTGGGGAACCGCGACTGGCAGCTGGAACACGTCGCGATGGTGCAGGCGGTGCTGGATCCGAGGCGAATCACCCAGGCGTGGCTCCAACTCGCCGCCAATGCCGTCAAATACTCCGACGAGGGAACCCGGATCGACATCGGATCCCGGGTGGAGGACACGTCGGTGCTGCTGTGGGTGCGCGATCAGGGCATCGGCATGACGCCGGAGGAAACCGAGACGGTGCGGCAACGGTTCGCCCGGACGGCGGCCGCGGCGCAGCGGGCACCGGGGTCAGGATTGGGGCTCAACATCGTCGACAGTATCGTGGAGGCCCATGGTGGGCACCTGGACATCGAATCCGTGCCGAAGGGCGGATCGGTGTTCATCCTGCGGATTCCGATGAATCCCGCGAGCCCCCACGCCTCGCCCATCGGGCCACTCCCGGAGGGCGCATCCGAACCGAGGGAACCACAGCAGTGAGCAGCATATTGATCATCGAGGACGAACCCAGGATCGCAGGGTTCATAGCCAAGGGGTTGAAGTCGGCGGGGTTCACATCCGAGACCACACCCTCCGGCGAGACGGGGGCCACGCTGGCGGTGCACGGCGACTTTGCGTTGATCATCCTGGACGTCGGCCTGCCGGATATCGACGGGTTCGAGGTACTGGAACGCATCCGCGGGCAGGGTGTGGCGACGCCGGTGATCATGCTCACGGCCCGCTCGTCGGTGGCCGACCGGGTGGCGGGACTGGAGGGTGGCGCCGACGACTACATGCCGAAACCCTTCTCCTTCGAGGAGCTGCTGGCCCGGATCCGGCTGCGGCTCAGAACCGAACCCGAACCCGCGAGGACGTCCGCGAACTACCTGGAACATCGCGGCCTGGTGTTGGACTACCGCACCCGTCGCGCCCAGGTCGACGGCCAGTGGGTGGACCTGTCGGCCCGCGAGTTCACCCTGGCGGAGGTGTTCCTGCGCAACCCGGGCCAGGTGCTCAGCCGTGAGCAGCTCCTCAGCAACGTGTGGGGCTTCGACTTCGATCCCGGCTCGAACATCGTCGACGTCTACGTCTCCTACCTGCGCAACAAACTGGGCAAACAACGCTTCGAAACAGTCCGGGGGATGGGCTACCGCCTGGTGTGAGGGGTCGTCCCCAAAGCCATCTCATCCCCAAGCTGGTTGAGCCGATCTGCGAGCGTCAGCGAGCAGGGCGTGTCGAAACCACGGTAAGGATGTCCGGGGACTTGTGGTCGGGTGTGCTTTTCGGGTGTGGGGTGGTTTCGACTCGGGTCGCTCGTTCCTCGCGCCCCGGCTCAACCGGCTTGTGGGGGTGGAAGTTGGTTGAGCCGACCTGCGAGCGTCAGCGAGCAGGGCGTGTCGAAACCAGGGCGACCGTGTTCGGGGCCCGACCACACGCCCTCCGACCCCGCAGGGAAGTTGTCGAAGTGTTGTCGAACCAGCATCCATGTGCGAGCGAGACCAATTAAAAACGTATGTAAATTCGATATAATTCTCGGGCGTGTGGCGAGGCTTTTGGCGTGCTTGATGGGGCGAATTGCCATGCCGCGTTGCCGATATTGCCGTAGTGGTGGCCGGGACGTGCAGTGCCAGATCCGTCGCGCTAGCAACTGTTTGCCTTGACCAAAGGGCTGGTGCCATTGCGTTGCAATGCCTTTGGTTAGTTAACGAGTGTGAAGGTGCATGCGTGTGTTTCATGGTTAATTGAACAGTTGCCTTGGGGGTAGGAGGTGATGTCCCGCCGTCATGACCGCGCCGTGTGATGAAGAATCGATCGCCAGGTTAATTGAAAGTTTGATTATCGAAATCTATTTGATGAAAGTTCAATGAAAAGATGCGTAGCTGCCGGTGAAGCTCCTAGTCAGGAAGATTTTTTTGGCTGGTGCTTGTTTGTTAAGGGCCGTGGATAAATCACGGTGGATGGGACGAAGTGGGCGGGAATCCTCCGTGAATCATGAGTGATTCCGGGGTGAGTTGGGCTTGGTGGCCTCGTGGGGGTTGACATGAGCATGTAGAGTATGTTGTTGTGAAGACGTGAAACTGAATGGAAAGGCATCCGGGTGTGTTGTGGATGGTGCTCCGTGAGGTTTGCTCGATGGAGTAACTTTTGGCTAGCAATCCTGTCCTTTAGGGGCTGTTGCTACGATTTCGACCCATGCTAGGGTTGGGGTCAAGTGAGATGTCAATCATCAGAAATGGGGGTGTAGCAAAATAGAAATCTTTCGCGAGGTTTCTGAGTGGCTCAGGGGAGCGATCTTCATACTCGCAAGAGGGGTTAATGTAACTTTACGACATGTGGTTTTCTTCGGGGAGTAGAAGACAGGGATGATGCCATGCTAGTTACGTGAAAGATCAAGCGCTCGTTTCGTTTGGTTTCGAGGAAAATTAGTGATCGATGCCCGGCAAATCGTTAAACCTGTTTGGAAGACAAGGGGAGTAAGTCTGTGGCTGTGCGTGTTGAGTATTTTCAGGGGTTGAGGAAGGGTTCGCCTTTTT
>CAJPNZ010000141.1 GCA_905372155.1 Propionibacteriaceae bacterium | reverse complement strand
ACCGTGTCGCTGTCCACCACCGAGTCCGAGGGTGAGGGACTGGTCGGGTTCACGGCACAGGTACATGGCGATCTGGCGGGCCCGAGCCAGGGCGGCGACGCGACTGGCTCCCGCCAGTTCGTCGGCGGAGATCCCGAAATAGGCGCACGTGGCGGCGATGATGGAGTCGGCGTCGACGTGGGTGTCGTTGCCCTCCGGCATCAGGTCACGCAGCACCCGTTCGGTCAGTTCGAGGGTGATCTCCTGCTGGTTGAGGCTCGCGAGGGCGGCGACGCGGGTCAGTGCGCCCTCGATTTCGCGGATGTTGGTGGTGATGTGCGATGCGATGTGTTCCAGCACCTCCGTGCCTGCGGTCAGCCGCTGCGATGCCGCCTTCTTGCGGAGGATGGCGATGCGGGTCTCCAGGTCGGGGGGCTGGATGTCGGTCATCAGCCCCCATTCGAACCTGGATCTGAGCCGTGGTTCGAGCGCCTCCAGCAGCCTCGGGGGCCGGTCGGAGGACATCACGATCTGTTTCTGCGCGTTGTGGAGGGTGTTGAAGGTGTGGAAGAACTCCTCCTGGGTCTGGATCTTCGACTCCAGGAACTGGATGTCGTCGACCAGCAGCACGTCCACGTCGCGGTAGGCGCGCCGGAACTCGGCGGTCCGGTTGTCGGAGATGGCGTTGATGAAGTCGTTGGTGAGTTCCTCGGTGGAGACGTAGCGCACGCGCAGATTCTCGTAATAGCTGCGCACGTAGTGACCAATGGCGTGGAGGAGGTGGGTTTTCCCCAGCCCTGAGGGGCCGTAGATCATCAGCGGGTTGTACGACTTGCCGGGTTGTTCCGCCACGGCGGCCGCGGCGGCGTGCGCGAACCGGTTCGAGGAACCCGCGACGAACGACTCGAAGGTGTAGCGCGGGTTCAGTTTCAGATCGGAGTTGGGATTCGCGGAACGATGGTGCCGGACCTTCTCGTCGATGAGGGGCAAGGGTGGGGCGATCTCCAGGTCGGGGGTCTCGACGTGCAGCGACGGGTCGATCACGAAGGCCAGGTAGGTCCTGGTTCCCGTCACCGCGCTGAGCTTCGTCTCGATCTCGGTACGCAGCTTGGTCTCGATGCGTTCGCGGGTGGTTTCGTCGGAGACCGCCAGCATCACGGTGTTGCTGTGCATGGCGATGGGTTTGGTGCGACGCAACCAGGCCCTGGAGGAGAGGGGCACGTCGCCGACGATCCGCTCCCACATGGCGTCCAGTTCGGGCACGGCGGGTACGGACACGAGCGACTCCTTCCTGACAAGGCGTTCCACACAGGGTGGGGCGGTATTCCACAGGGTTGTCCACAACAGGGTATAACTTCCCCCACCCTGGACGGCGGCCGCCGGGGACTGTGGATAAGCCAGCCGCATGGGACACGAAACTAGTGCCCCGGGAAGCCATCCGCAACATGGAAATGCCCGTGTTCAAGGACTACAACCGTGTAATTCGCGGGGTCTGGATGTCGGGGAACGCGGTTTGTGGAAATCCGCCGCTGAGCGTATCGTTGGACAGCCGCTGCCCACGGGAGCGGAACCTTCCCGAGTCGAAGATCACCTACGGAGTCATCGCATGAGCAAGCGCACCTTCCAGCCGAGCAATCGCCGCCGCAGCCGTACGCACGGTTTCCGCTCCCGCATGCGCACCCGCGCCGGTCGTGCCATCCTGAGCGCGCGCCGTCGCAAGGGTCGCGCGGAACTGTCAGCCTGATCCCGGTAGTGCTGCCCCGATCCCGTCGGTTGCGTCGTTCCCGTGATTTCACCGCGACGTTTCGACGGGGTGCGCGGGCCGGTACCCCGAGTGTCGTGGTCCACGTGGCCTTGAGCGACCGGAATCCACCCGAGGAGACTCGGGTGGGTTTTGTTGTGTCGAAGGCCATCGGAAACGCAGTGGCCCGCAACCGGGTGAAGCGCCGTCTGCGGCACCTCGTCATCGGCCTCCCGAGCCCATTCGTCGCCGATGTCGTGGTGCGTGCCCTGCCGCCGTCCTTCTCCGAACCCGAGAGACTGACGGGTGACTTGGAATCGGCCTGGCGGCGGGCGTTCGCGAGGGCGACGTGCTGAAGTATCCGATGCTCTGGTTCATCCGGGCCTGGCGCAAGTTCATCTCCCCGCTGTACGGGGAGGTCTGCAAGTTTCATCCCAGCTGCTCCGCTTACGGGGAGCGCGCGGTCGAGTTTCACGGCGGGATCAAGGGAGGGTTCCTGACCGTGAGACGGATCGTGCGCTGTCACCCGTGGTCGGCGGGTGGGGTCGACTATGTTCCCGGGACTCCCGAGGCCGCAGAATGGGCTGAGGAAGTCCGACGAGACGAGGCCCGGTTGTTGTCCGGGCAGAAGGTGTCCTAGATGATCGACCTCTTGGTTCCGCTGTCCATCTGGGACGGCTTCTACGGATTGCTCTCCGCGATGATGCAGCCCCTGTACTGGGCCATCTCGGGGCTGATGGTGCTGTTCCACGGCCTGTGGTCACCGCTGTTCGGGGCCGACTCCGGGGTGTCCTGGACTCTCGCGATCGTCACCCTCACCCTGGTGGTGCGGACCCTGATGATCCCGCTGTTCGTCAAGCAGATCAACTCTTCTCGTGCCCTGCAGATGCTGCAACCCAGGATCCAGGAGTTGCAGAAGAAGCACGGGTCGGACCGGGAACGGGTCGCCCGTGAGATGCAGAAGCTCTACGCGGAGGAGGGGGTCAACCCGATGGCCTCCTGCTTCCCGATGCTGTTGCAGATGCCCGTTTTCTGGGCTCTGTTCCGGGTGCTCCAGGGCGTGGCCGACAACCAGGTCCGGGGCTACTGGTTCCAGACCAGCCCGGATCTCGTCGCCTCGCTGCAGGGAGCCGACCTCTTTGGGGCGAGGCTTGCGGGTCGTATCTTCCCGCTCGACCCGTTCGGCGCCACCCAGATCCTGGGCATCGTGCTGATCGCGGTTCTGGTGATCACCTTGTTCCTGACCCAGCTCCAGCTGATGCGCAAGAACATGCCACCGGAGGCATTGAGTGGTCCCATGGCGCAGAGCCAGAAGGTGATGCTTTACATCTTCCCGATCATGTATGCGGCCTCCTCGGCGGTGCTTCCGCTCGGTGTGCTGGTCTATTGGAGTGCCAGCAACGTCTGGACCATGGCGCAGCAGGGACTGCTGATCCGCAACAACCCGGCTCCCAACACGCCTGCCTATGTTGACTGGGAGGAGCGGATGCGCTCCCAGGGCAAGGACCCGAAGGCCATCATGGAGGCCCGCAACGCGAAGCGGCGCAGGAACAGGCGAACCGTTGCGGCGGCGGTCCAGCAGCCGGTTGACGAGAACGGGCGTCGTCGTGTCGTACGGCAGCAGGTGAACCGGACGACCTCGAGAACTGAAAATTTCGGTGGAGCGGACACACAGGGTGGGGTTCGACGCCAGCCCCGCAACACCACGCGATCCGCCCGCAAGAAGAAGTGAATCGGTCCCATCCGATCGGAGTGACATGAGTGAGAAAACCGACAACGAGACCTTGCTTGCCGAGGGCGACCTGGTTGCTGACTACCTCGAGGAGCTGCTGGATATCGCGGACCTCGACGGCGATATCGAAAACTCCGTCAACAACGGCCGAGCGCATGTCGTCATCGACACCGAGGATGATCGCCTGGTCGGCAAGGACGGCGAAGTACTCGATGCCCTGCAGGAACTATCCCGGCTGGTGGTCATGACCGAGACGGGGCACCGTTCCCGGCTGACCCTTGACATCGCCGGTTTTCGGGAAAAGCGTCGCCTCGAACTGGTGGCCCTGGCCAAGGACGCCATCGCGGAGGTGGTGGAAAGTGGGGAACCCGTACGAATGGCCCCGATGAACGCCTATGAACGCAAGGTCGTTCACGATGAGGTCGCGGCGGCCGGGCTCACCAGCGAGTCGGAGGGCGAACCACCATTTCGTCGTGTGGTGGTCTCCAAGCCCTGAAGACCTCCTGACGAGTCGGCCGAGTTGTTGGTCGGGCACATCGGCGTCGGGAATTCGGAATGTCAGCCGTCCGCGAAACCCTTGTGTTTCACAACGGTGGACAATCTGTGAAAACCATTGTGTGAGGGAGGAATCCCATGCCGAGTGCGAATTCGGAAGGGGAGGGTGTGACCGAAGAAGTAACGAGAAGCATTCTCAGGACGAGCTATCCGGAGCATTTCGGGGATTTGGAATCCTACGCCGAGATTCTTCGAACCCGCGGCATTGAGTGGGGTTTGCTCGGACCGCGCGAGGCCGACAAGATCTGGGACAGGCACATCTCGAATTCCTTGGCGCTGCTGGATGTGGTGGGGCGGGGAGTGGACGTGGCGGACATCGGTTCGGGTGCCGGACTACCCGGAATCCCATTGGCGCTGTGCCGGGATGACCTCCGGATAACCCTCCTGGAACCTCTCCTGCGACGCTGCAATTTCTTGCTGCTTGCGGTCGAGGAACTCGACCTGGGTGAGCGGGTACGGGTGCAACGACTGCGCGCCGAGGACTGCGATGAAACCTTTGACGTGGTTACCTGCAGGGCGGTGGCTCCGCTGGAGAAGCTGCTGAAATGGACCACACCCATGTTCTTTCCGAACGGTGAGCTGCTGGCGCTGAAGGGAGCGGGGGCGGAGGAGGAGATCGAGGCAGCCCGCAAACGTCTGGACAAGTGCGGGATGACCGCCCAGGTGCTTCACGTTTATGCGGCTCCGGGGATCGAGGGAACGCGTGCGATTCGGGTGCTTGCGAAGTAGAAACGCATTCGCCGCGACCACTCGGGACGGCGTGTTTCACCTTCCCGGGTCACCGAAGGATTCCGTCTATAAGCTGCTTTGTCGATAAAACGGTCAAGTCGCATGCGCCGCTGGAATTTGTGATGCGATCCATTGTGTGAGATCGGTGGCCTGATGAAGAGCGAATGGAATCGAGGCCACTAGGTTTGGGCATCGGACAAAACCGGTCGGAGCCTGGTTCTGCGTAAGGTTCTCGGGAATGTCCGGAAGGAGAAGCGCGTAATGAGCGAGTCAGTTGAATTTGTCGGTCCAGTCGAATTTGTCGATGCGGCCCAGGAAGAATGGGTTGCGGAAGTAGTGATTCCGGATCAACCCACCTCGATCACGGCGAGATCAGAGATCATCACCGTTGCTCTCCGGCTTGGTGTCATGATGTTGGAGGCGGGATTTGACACGCGTGCTGCTATCAATGCCATGACGGGGTGCGCACGAGCACTTGGAATGGCTGATCTGTCCGTGACGGCGCTGGGGCGGACAATGATGGCTTCTCATGTGTCGGAGCGGGGAGTACCGATCACGATGACGCGGGCCGCCACCACCATCGATTCCTTCGACTTGCACCGTATGGGCCGACTCCATCAGGTATTGGCCGAGATGCTGCGCGAAGACGTCGATGTGAAACGCGCTTCCGATCTCATGGATCAGTTGGAGCAAGAGCCATCACCTTGGCCGTGGTGGGTCGTTGTTCTTGGGGGAATGGTGCTTGCGGCCTCGATCACTCTGCAGACCGGCGGCAGTCTGCTAGCTGCTGCTCTGGCCAGCGGCTGTCTGCTGCTCGTCAACCGATTCGGTGCCCTGTTGGATCGCATTGGTCTTCCGAGAGCGTTTTCCGTCTCGGGGCAAGCGGCATTGGCGGTATTGCTGGGGGTTTTGCTGAATGTTTGCGGACTCGCGACGATATCGGCCTCTGCGGCAATCATCGCCACGGGGCTGGTGCTCCTGCTTCCAATTCCTCAGATCGTCCAAGCCGCTCAGGATGCCATCAACACCTACTACGTCACCGCAGCGGCACGGCTGACGGCCGTCCTGGTGCTCGTCTCGATGACGACTCTCGGTGGGACATTGGCGCTCAGCCAAGTCGGAGGAGTGAATGCCACGGGGGCGGCGTTCGCCACTCGCCCGGGACCTTTGGAACTGTGGCTCGTGATCGTTGCATGCATGGTCGGTGCTCTCGGGAATGCGGTGTTCATGCGCGGTGGTCCCAGGCTGCTGCTTCCTGCGGCTGGGGCGGGAGCGTTGACCGGGATCGTCAATGTCGTTCTTCAACGTCACGCTTCGCTGGACCCGACATTGGCAGTCGGGATAGCAGCTTTGGTGCTCGGTGTGGTGTCCGGTCTGTCATCCGGCTACCTGCGCATTCCGAGCACCGAGTTGTGCATCGTAGGAATAGCGGGCGCGCTGTTGCCGGGGCTTGACGTCTACTGGATCATCGTCTCTGAGGTCTTCAAGTTCTCCGGAGCGGGGGAGGCATTTCTCCGGGCGCTTGTTGCGGTTCTCGTCATCGGGCCGTCAGTAGTGCTCGGAATGTGGTTGGTCGGGCGTATCCGATCCAATGGAAAGGAATGACTGCCACGCGTTTCACGTGAAACGGTCTCACGAAGCTGCCCGATGGGGTGCGGAACATACTTGGACGAGCTCTCTCCGTTTCACGTGGAACGCCCTCGTGTTTTCGTGGTCTTGTCGCGGTCGCATGCCCGGCTGCGGGCGTACTGGATCATGGACCGACGGAGAGGAAGGTACGGATGCGTTGTACATGCGCTTCGTGCTTCAGAGGAGCGCCGGCTCCATCCCCGAATGCGAAGCGACCCCGGGCGATCCTCATCGCTCGTTCGAGCAGTTTGATGACTTTATCTCTAAATAGATTCATTGCTTGATCTGTGTTTAATGCTGGTGGATTCTTGTGAACTACCCACGTGGGCTGTTCCGTTTCACGTGGAACGGGGGTGTGTAATCGGGAATTACCGGGGATCCCCGCGTGGTATCTCATGCGGTTGCCCTCGCGAAATCTTTGGGTTGGCTGGCGCGGCGTCAGATGCCGGTGGGGCTGGGTGGGTGGGACTGGGTCTGTTCTTCGATGTGGCGGG
>CAJPNZ010000140.1 GCA_905372155.1 Propionibacteriaceae bacterium | reverse complement strand
CGGGGGTTCGTCCGGTACCGGACGAACCCCCGACTTATGAGTGGTTGATCTGAGCAGAACATGAGCCAGGAACTGAGGATGGCGAATGTTCCACCACTGGTAAGTTTAGTGAGCTCGTGATGGTGGACAACACCACTCGGCGTTTCGCCCGCCAAACGAGAACAATCGCGACGGGAGCGGGCAGCGTCGCCGATCGTTGTGGTATCCGTTGAATCCTGCTGAACCATCCGGGAGGTCTGATGAGAATCTGGTCGTTGCATCCGGAATACCTTGACAGGCAGGGGCTGGTCGCCTGCTGGCGGGAGTCGTTGCTGGCGCAGAAAGTCCTCGCGGGGCAGACCGTCGGCTACATCCGGCATCCGCAGCTCGCCAGGTTCCGGGTCCTCGACGATCCGCTGGCCGGGATCGGTTCCTACCTGCGGGGGCTCGCGGACGAGGCCGCGCGGCGGGGATACCGCTTCGACGTCACCCGGATCGTGAGATCCGATCGCGCGCTCACGCTCACCGTCACCCGCGGGCAGCTCGACGTCGAGGCCTCCCACCTGCTCGCCAAACTGAAGGAGCGCTCACCCGACCGGGTTCCCGGATTCCCCGCGTTCGTGGATCTGCGTGCGCATCCGCTGTTCACCGTCGTCCCGGGGCCGGTGGCAGATTGGGAGCGTGCCCGGCCGTGACTTCCCGATGTTTCTTCCTCCGGATCACAGGGCCTGCACGATCAGTTGTGCGATCTTCACGGCCTTGAGGGGAACCGTCCGGGTCGCCAGGGCGGTGGTATTCGGCAGGTTGACGGTGATCCCCGCGGCCTGCGCCTCGGGTAGGTGGTGCAGCACCGCTTCCAGGACCGTCGACTCCGGGGCAGGGATCATGTCCTGGCCTGCGATCTCCTCCGCGATGCTGGTCAGCAGCGGCCACACGAGGGCTAGGCCACCCGCGTCGGCGATGCGCCCCAGTGTCGTGGCGATCCTCGGGACCGAAATCCTCCAGGACCTCCGCCACGGGCTGTTCCAGGCCGTGACGAGGTCGTCGGGGGTGAGGCGTTCCTCGTCCCAGGCGGTGAGGATCAGGGCGGCGGTGCGGTCGCGTTCCTTCTGCGTCGCCTCGGAGGTCAGGACCAGGGAGACGAAGGACGCGACCGGCCCGAATCGGGGTGCCGTGGCCACGATGTGCTCGAAGATGTTGAGGGCGAACGTTCCCGCGGCCTGGAGCGCCAGCCCGGCGGGGCGGGTCGGATGCTCGGGCAGCAGCACCAACACCCACGGATCCTCCTGACTGGGATGGACCGGCCGGTAGGGGAGCGTCCAGTGGCTGCGGATACCCAGCAGCTCATGGACGGCGGGTTCGTCACCATCGACCTCCACGTGCATGGGTGAAGCGACCCCGTCCCGCGCCTCGGGGGTGGGCAGGAATCGCAGCTCACCGGGTCGTGCCGGGTGGTTGCGCCAGTGATCGATCACCGTTGCGAGGTTTGCCGTCACGTTGTGGATGGGTTGTTCGAATGCGGACAGGTCCTCGGGTGTTTCCGTGCGGTCGAGTCGCGCGAGGGCGACGGCGACGTCCGTGGGGAGCACCCTCACCCCGGCTTTCCGGTAGTGCCGTGCACGCCTGGCGAACACATTCCAGGCGATGTGGAAGTCGGTGTGGGTGGGGGTGGACAGCAGGCAGGGCAGTTCACCGAGCCGGCTGAGGACGTCGACGACCCGCTGTGCGGGAAGGAAGGTCAGAGGTTTCGAGTCCGACGTCACCGGGCGCCCCGGCTCGCCGTCGGTGCGTCTGCCCAGTTTCTGCAGAAGCCGGGCCAGGAGCGATCTGTTGGAATTGACGTACCTGATGCTGGTGCGGACCGCGTGCCTGACCCGGTTCGGGCCGCGAACGTGTGCCGTCGCCACGAGAGCGGCCAGGGCGTGCTCCTGAAGGCCGGGGTTGCCGCGCCGGTCCGCCTCAAGTTTCACAATCAGCGTCTCCAGATCGAGATCGTCGAGGACAAGGGTGGCGCTCGAGAGGCTGCGCAGCGGCTGTGGACAGCGGCCTGCGGGCGCGCGCCACAGACCGGGTTTCCTTGTTCTCGTTTCCGAATGGTTGGCGACGGTGGAATCGGGGGGCGGTTGCTGCCCAGGTGCCTCCGGGGCATCGCCGGTGCCGTGGCCCCAGTGCTCCAGGAGCTGTTCCGCCAGCGCGGCGCTGGTGGTGTCCTGCTGCGTCGCGATCAGCCGGACCGCGTCAAGGAGGTCCCGTGACGGTGTGGGGAGCCGGGAGACGGCCTTCATCATGGCGCGTCTCAGGCCTTTCTGCTGGTGCGGCAGGACGGTGAGCGCCAGGTCGGTGAGGTCGGTGTCGGTGAGGTCGGTGGAGAGCAGCTGTTTGACGGCCAGCCTCACGAAGGAGCCGCCGGCTCTGGGTAGGGCCGTGAGCACGTGGCTTCGTTCGGTCGGGAGCAGGGGGACCAGGCCGAGTCCCTCCAGCCACAGCATCGCGACTCGTTGGGCGTTTTCCCGGTCACCGCGGGCGAATACCTGGAGCAGGGCCCGCAGCAAGGCCGGGTCGTCGGTGGGTTCGACGGCGCGCAGGTTCTGGATGTCGCGGGAGATCCGTTCCCGGTAGGCGATTTTGTCACTGAGACGAACCACGAAGGTGTTGGGTGCGGCGCAGGCGGCGATGAACCTTTTCTCCCAGCGGCAGTCGTGGGTGGGTGCCGAGTGGTTTCGCATCCAGCCCAACCAGTAGCGGGGATCCGTGGGCAGGGGCAGTTCGAAGGTGTTGATGAGTGGATCCAGCAAGGGGGGGAGGTGCTCGCCCAGGCTGACCTTCTTGAGGGCGGTCGCGACGAACCTGCGTGCCCAGTTCTCGTCGTGGGTTGAGATTCGTTCTGCAACGTAGTCGTGCGCCGGCCTGTCGTTTGCGAGCTGCCGGATGGACCACTCGGTCAGGGTGGCGACCAGCTGTGCGGGTGTGGCGTTCAGGAAGGCGGCCAACACGATGCAGCGATACTCCGAACCGAAGGGTGCCCTGCTGCGCAGCAACGGTAGTGATCTCTTGGCCAGGGCGCGTTGTTCCGGCGAGAGCCGGTCCAGTTCGTCGAGCAGATCCCCGGTTGTCCTGCTTCGGTTCACGACGCGATCAAGCGTCAGCTCCTCCGGGGTGAGCGACCTCTCTGCCATGTTCTTGTTTCCCGATCAATCAGCAGTGTTCGGTGGGCGCCCTGCTCAGCTCGACGGCCAGGATGTGTTTGCACACTCCCCGCGACCCCGCGTGTCCCCGCCACCAGGGGCAGGTGCAACTCGGCGGTCCGGTGCGGACGATGTACTCGTCGTGGTCACCCCGCACGCGGAAGGTCCCGGGGTGTCCGTCGAATGGCCGCACCGCGCCGGCGGTGACGAGGCGTTTCGCGTGCCTCAGGCGCGGGTTGTCCCTGACCACCCGGTCGGCGTCGCTGGGCAGCTCCCGGTGGAAGTAGGCCTGTTCGTACAGGTCGAAACCCACCCTGCCGTCGCCGGCCAGCACCGCCAGGCCCTGCCCCGTGCGTTCCTCGTCCAACCCGGTTTCCGCGACCAGGGAGGCGATCTCGATGCGGGGCTCGAACGCCAGGCAGGCCGAGATCAAAGCGGAATCGTCGACGGCGGTGGGGGCGGCCAGTTTCGTCAGCAACGCGCCCTCGCCCGAGAAACCCCGGTAGTGCTCGGCGGTGAGGGTGAACGTCAACCGCCCGTGGGGCAGCGAGAACTCCCACACCGACGCCGCCATGGGTGCCTGCGGCAGACCGTAGACCCGCATCCCCGTGACCTGCGGACCGAGGCGACGGGCCGCCCGCAACCGGTTCAGGCCCTCCGCGTACACGGTGCCCCTCCCGGGGCGCAGCGCCGGTTTCACTCCCATCCGCGAGACGCTCCAGTGCCCCTTGCGGCCCGCACCCGACGGCAGCGTCGCCAGGAACTGCCGGGCCTGCACGGCCGGTGCCTCGCCGATCAGCTCCAGTTCCCGGGTCAGCTCCTGCGACGCCCCGAGCGCCTTCAACCAGCGATCCGGTAGCTCCACCTTCCGCTCCACGTGCGTGGCATCGAGGGTGGAGACGCGCAGCTCGTCGTTGCCGACGGCCAGGTGCATCAGCTCCGACGGCGAGACCTGCCCGAGGGTTTCCCGCAACGGCTGGTTGATGTCGACATTGGTGGTGCCGTGGCTGATCTCGCCCCCGTCGAAGGCGGCCGCCAGGAGATCCAACCGCACCCCGACGGTGTTGCACGCCGAGAACGCCTCGAACCGCAGGCGGTCACCGTTGGCGGTGCAGATCGGGTCCCGCATGCCGACAGGGGCCGGCTGGAAGTACCGGGTCTGGGCCACGTCGGCCAGCACGAGCAGACCGCGGGCCAGCACGAGCGGCTGGGCAGCGAATCCCGAGAAGAACGCGGGCACCTCGGTGAGACCCCTGGGCGTGAGGGCAGGAGCCAGTTCCAGGGTCAGGCCGGTGTCATCGAGAACCGATGCCGAGGAGAACGATCTCATGATGGAACCGTACCGGGGAACACCGGCAAATACTGGGGAAATGTCAAACAAGTGGAGGGCGCGGATGTTGTTCGTGCCCCGAGTGCACGTCCCGCGGTGGTGGCGTTCGTACCGCCCCGGATGCCGGGGAAGGTCCTGGTGTCCCATGTGTTTGACATGCGTGCCGCGCATGTCAAACACATGGCTGGTCTCTGTGGTGATCCACACAGGCGGTAGCCTCGCCGAGGATGTGGCGTACGCGATGCGACCCTTCGGATGGGTGCCCGTGGAAGTGGAGGAAGTCCGTGAGGCGAAACCTGATTCCCGAGATCGGGTTGACGCTCTGCGTCGTCGCCGTTCAGTTGGTCGGCGTGCTCGTGTTGGGATGGCCGGCCGGCAACATACTTCTGCTGCTGTGGTTCGAGAACCTGCTGCTGACGCTCATGACCATTCCCCGGATGGTGGTCTTCCGCCATTTGCCGGAAGGCGGCTGGGGTCAGGTCATCGGAACGGCTTTCGGCATGCTGTTTCTGCGCGGGCCACTTGGTGTTCTCCGCCCTTCTCGCCCTCATGCGGCGGATCGAGATCACATGGGTTGCGCTCGGGGTGCCTGCCTTCCTGCTCGTGATCCGTTGTGTGGTGGAGGCCGTCGGACGCAGCCGAGGTGAGGAACCGCCGGAGGATTTCGCGCAGACCTACGCCTTCGTGTGGCCACGAATCATCATGCTCCACGTGATGATCCTCTTGTGCTGGACGATCGCTTTGGGCGGTTCTGCATTCTCCTCCGTTCACATGGAGGGGACCATTGACCAGACCACCATCCGCGGGGCGAGCGTGGTGGTGTTCCTGGCCTTCAAGGCCGGTGTGGAGATCTACACAACCCTGCGACCCTCGAGAAGAAACCCTGGTTGAGATCCTGGGAACTCTTCGGTGAGGCCGGTTTCATCGGCGGATGACGCTGGTTGGGTGACCTGCGAGCGTCGGCGGGGTCGAAGCCGGGAGGTGGGTTTCCCGGTGCATGTGCTGGGGGCTTGCTTGTCGGTGGAAGTCACGGGTGCCAAAATGAGCCGTCACGTTTGGGGCTCGGAGAGGAAGACCCATGGATCATGAGACCGCGCGGTGCGGAGTGTTGGACGCAATCCCGCTGTTGGCCTCGAAACGATCCGAGAAGAAGGTGATCACCGCGCTGTGGGAGAAGGGATACGACCGCGCGGCCGCCGAGCAGCTCACCCTCCTGGTGCCCTCCGCACTGGCCTGGCCGCTCTGCCGGCGGGCCGGGCTCAGGAACTTTCCCGACCATTTCGTCGTCGCCGACGACCGTGGCCGTGAGATCCGGGTTCCCGTCGCCGACCTGCACTACTTCACCGCCGCGCTGAGGCTGGGGATCGACACCTTCGAGAACGGCTGGTTGGAGGAGGTGCCCCGCAGGGTCTACGAACAGGTGGTCAGGCGGAGCGCGGAACTGGACGCGGTCGGCAAAACCCTCGAACAGGGGGGTGACCTGTCGGGAAGCACGATGCAGGCGCTGATGATCTACGTCAAGGACGCCGAGGCCTTCGTCAGGTCCGGTTCAGTCGGCTGACCCCCGTCCCATCAAGTCGGGAAGCCAACGGCCGTTCTCGACGGCCTCCAGGGTCCTGTCCAAGGCCCGGCGGTCCCCGTCGGCGAGGTGCGCGGTCAGGTTCTCGTCGAGGGCGCGAACCACGACGAGGGCCTCCGACAGCAGTTTCCTGCCGACCTCGGTGAGCGAGATCTCCTGCACCCGGCGGTCACCGGGACGGCGAATCCGCGTGACGGCCTTCAAAGCTTCCAATTGATCCACGAGGGTGACCACGAGGCTGGGTGCCACCCGCATGCCCGAAGCGATCTCCCGCTGCGAGGCCTTGGTCCTCGAATCGACGAAGGCCATCAGACCGACCTGCTTGGGAGCGAGCCCGAGGGGCTCGAGGCGTTGCCGGGCGAGTTCGGTGACCTGAACGCCCAGGATGCCGAGCCTCACGGAAGCGGAATTCAGGATCTTGTCTCCGTCGCCCATGCCGCGTAGCGTATCCGAACAAGAACATTCAGTTCTGAACGATAAAGAGGAGAACGTTATGCCCTGGTGGATTGCCCTGCTGAACACGGTGGCCGCCCTTCTGTCCGTGGTTTTCGCGGCGATCACCCTCGTCCGCCCCAACCAGTTCATCCCTCCCACGCTTCGGCGTCAGACCGATCGTTTCGCCGCGGCGACGTACGCGGTGCGGGCCATTCCGCTCGGCCTCGCGGTGGTCGTGGTCGTCTGGGCCGCCCCGGCGGGGACCGCCACGGCCCTCCTGCTGGGGGTCGCCTGCGCCGCTCAGGTCGGGGATCTGGTGCTCGGGGTCGTCCACCGCATGTGGGGGATGGCCGGTGGTGCCGGCTCGGTCGTCGTGTTCCACGTGGT
>CAJPNZ010000139.1 GCA_905372155.1 Propionibacteriaceae bacterium | reverse complement strand
GGACACCGCGA
Source organism: Propionibacteriaceae bacterium (assembly GCA_905372155.1). Classification (GTDB taxonomy): domain Bacteria; phylum Actinomycetota; class Actinomycetes; order Propionibacteriales; family Propionibacteriaceae; genus Arachnia. The sequence goes on along the minus strand of CAJPNZ010000139.1, from coordinate 6,915 downwards.
CCGCCTCGCCCTGCTGCGTCACCGGCTCCGCACCGCCGTCAACCAGCAGCTCACCAGCAGAAGAACCGAACTGGCCTCCCACCTGTCGGCGGTGCGGGCCCTGTCCCCCGCCGCCACCCTGCAACGCGGCTACGCCCTGCTGGTCGACGGCGACCGCACCGTCTCCAGCGTCGCCGACGCCCCCGTCGGGGGAACGTTGACGGCCCACCTGGCCGACGGCGAACTCACCCTCACCACGCAGGCCAGTCACCCGAAGGAGTCCCGATGACCAAACCCAAGAAGTTGTCCTACGAGGAGGCCCGCGACGAACTGGCCAAGACCGTCGCCACGCTGGAGTCGGGTGGGACGACGCTGGCGGAGTCGATGGCGCTGTGGAAACGCGGCGAGGAATTGGCCGCCATCTGCCAGGCCCATCTGGACGAGGCGAAGGCCACCGTCGAGAAGCAGACCGCCGACAGTGAGTTGTGAGACCCCTTTCTGAAGCCGGTTGAGCCGGGGCATCCCCTTCTCCGAAGCCGGTTGAGCCGGGCCGCGAGGAACGAGCGGCCCGTGTCGAAACCACCCGACAGCCAAAAAGCAGACCCAACCCCAGTCGTCGGACAAGGTCACCATGGTTTCGACACGACCAGCTCGCAAGTCGGCTCAACCAGCTTCGGGAAGAAGCAGCCCGGCTCAACCAGCTTCGAGAAAGACAAAGCCGGATCAGCCGACCTGCGGATCCGGTGCGGAGCTTGCACCGTTTCCCGGAGCGTTCCGCGACAATGGGCTTCGTGGATTTCTTCGGATGGTTGACGACCATCTGGGACGTGGCGTCGCTCCGGGTGGTCGAGGACCCCTCCCTGGGGTTGCCCGGCCTGCCCACCGCCGGGCTCATCGCGCTGGTGGCGGGGGTCTCCACCCTGCTCGGGCACTGCGCCGTGCTGTTCATCAACCGCGTCAGGGGCGTTCGGTTCCTGGCAATGCTGATGGTCGGCGGGATCTTCCTCACCCTGCTGTACACCATCCAGGCGCTGATCCTGTGGGTCGTGGCGGGTCCCGTCACCCAGCGCGGCATGCACCTCACCGACCTGCTGGCGGTGACGCTGTCCTCCACCGCTCCCCTGGCCTACGGATTCCTGGTGTTCATTCCCCACCTCGGTTTGCTGATCGGCCGTATCCTGCAGGGCTGGAGCGCGATCTGCCTGTGGCTGCTGGTGACGGCGGCGATGGAGACCAGCTGGTGGCAGGCCCTGATCGCCACCGGCCTGGCCTGGGGCATCATGCAGCTCGCCTCGCGGCTGCTCGGGCGTCCCATCGGATACCTCACCGGTCGCGTCTGGACCCTGGTGACGGGCCGCCCGGCGATCCTGGGTCCGCGGGACGTGCTGGCCGGGGCGCCGTTCATCCCCGTCGGGGCGAAGGTCAACCCGTGATCCGGCCGATGATTCTCGCGCTGCTGGAGGTGACGCTGCTGGTGGTCCTCGTCCTGGCGCTGCTGGCCCCCCTCGAATCCCTCGAATGGTGGGCTCGACGCTACCCGACGCCATCCCTTCCGGCCCCGGAACCCGCACCCGCCACCGGCATCCGGCGGTTCGCGGTGTACCTGTCGGGCATCGCGATGCTCGACGGCAGGTCGATGTCGCGCCGCGAGCACGCGGTGCTGGAGGAGGTGCGGAAACAACTTCCCGACGTGGTCATCACCGAGGACGTGTTCCCCTACGCCATGGAGAACCGCGGACTTCCGCAGCGCGCCACCGCCTGGCTGTGGCGTCGCCTGGACTGGGCGCGACGCCGGTTCCCCTGGTCGCCGTTGCCTTTCCTGATCAACCTGCGCAACGTCATGCAGGTGCTGGTTTCCGCCGATCCGCGCTACGGCGGCACCTACAACTTCGGGGTCGCGTGCGTGGTGTGGCGTTCCCTCCTGAACGCGGGCTACGACCCCGACAACCCGGCGCCGGTGACGCTGATCGGCTACTCCGGTGGCGCACAGATCGCCTGCGGGGTGGCCCGTTTCCTGGCCGCCCACGACGTGCGGGTCGACGTCGTCTCCATCGGCGGGGTCTACGCCGACGACCCGGGGCTGGATCACATCGGCTCGCTGACGCACCTCAAAGGCAGCCGCGACCGCACCCAGTCGCTGGGCACCCTCGCCTTCCCCGGGCGCTGGTTCACGGCGCCGCTGTCCCCCTACGGCCGCGCCCTCAGGGACGGCCGCATCCACATCGTGAACATGGGCCCGATCTCGCACGCCGACTACTTCTCCCGTCACATCGCCCTGCCCGACGGCAGCACCCCGAAACAGGAGACCATCGAGCAGCTCGTCAAGGCGCTGAGCCGCTGACCCCGCCGCGGCTACCGGCCGAAACGGCGTTCCCGCTGGGTGTAGTTGCGCAGGGCACGCACGAAATCGACCTTGCGGAAATCCGGCCACAGGGCCTCGCAGAAGTAGAACTCGCTGTGCGCCGACTGCCACAGCAGGAAACCGGAGAGCCGCTGCTCCCCCGATGTGCGGATGATCAGGTCCGGATCCGGTTGGCCCTTCGTGTACAGGTGCTCCGAGATCTCGTCGATCTCGACGGTGGCCGCCACCTCCTCCAGGGTGCGGCCCTGCGCGGCCCGTTCCGCCAGCAGCGACCTGAAGGCGTCGCGCAGCTCGTGTCGGCCACCGTAGCTGACCGCGACGTTGATGTGCATGCCCTCCACCGCCTCCGTCCTGGCCGCCGACGCCCTGAGGCTGGCGGCCCGCTCCTTCGGGAGCAGGTCGAGATCACCGACCGCCTGCACCCGCCACCGCCCCGTGTCGGCCAGCGCCACCACCAGTTCATCGATGACCTCCAGCAGCGGTTCCAGTTCGTCCGCGGCGGACCGGTCGAGGTTATCGGTGCTCAGCACCCACAGCGTGATGACGGGTATGCCGATGTCATCGCACCACTCGACGAATTGCTGCAGCTTCGCGGCCCCCGCGCGATACCCCGCGACGAGGGGCTGGCCGGGGGCGTTGAGCCGCGCCCACCGCCGGTTGCCGTCCGCCAGCACCGCGACGTGCCGTGGCATGGCGGAACGATCCAGTCGCTTGATCACCTGGGCCTCGTAGGTGGAGTAGAGCCAGGCAGGAGGCCAGATGCGATCGATGAACCGGCTTGTCGCAGACATGCACCAAGGGTAGACCCCGGGAGCGGAACTCATCCGCACCCGTAGGCGATGTGCCTCCTCACCTGCAGGTTTTGCCGTCCTCGGGGAGGGTGCCGTCCTCGAGATAGGCGGTGACCGTCTCGTCGACGCACGCGTTGCCCGCGATGACGGAACCGTGACCGGGACCGTCGTAGGTGAGCAGATGCCCGGATTCGAGCTGCTTCGCCATGCTGACGGCCTGCTGGTAAGGGGTGGCGGAGTCCCCCGTCGACCCGACCACCAGGATGGGTGACGCGCCCTTGCCGGTCAGTTTCAGGTTGGGTGCGGAACTGGCGGTCCAGCGTTCGCAGACCAGATCCGATCCCATGTTGCCGCCGAACACCGGGGCCTTCTCGGCCACCTTCTTCCGCGTGTCCTCGGTGGCAGCCACCCCGGCGTCCCGCTGGTCCACGCACCGGATGGCCGGGAAGGCGTAGGCCGAGGTTTCCCATCCGTTCTCCTTGCGGCCCGTCAGGCCGTCGGCCGCCTTGAGGAGGGCCCTGCCGTTGCCGTTCATCGCCGCCTCAACGGTGCGGGTGAGCCTCGGGTAGGCCTCTTTCCCCGAGTAGAGGAACAAAGCGATGCCCGTCGCACCCTGGCCCTGCGACACCTGTCGGTCCCCGACCTTGATCGGGTTGGCGTCGAGCCCGTGCAGGAAGGAGTTGATGCGGGAGATCACCTCGTCGCGCGAGTTCCCGAGGGAGCAGGAACTCTCACCCGCGCACCAGTCCGCGTAGAGCCCGAGGGCCGTCTCGAAACCCTCGGCCTGGAACACCTCCCCCTCGTTGGTGATGTCGACGGCCGAATCCAGCACCAGGTGTCCCGTGCGCTCCGGGAACAGTTCCGCGTACATCGCGCCGACGAAGGTGCCGTAGCTGACCCCAAGGTAGTTGAGTTTCTCCGCACCCATGAGGAAACGCAGCAGGTCGAGGTCGCGGACGTTCTCGATGGTGGAGATGTGGTCCAGAAGCTCACCGGAGGCCTCCCGGCACTCCCGGGCGAAGGCCGCCCAGGCGTCATTGAGGGCGGTCTTCTCCGCTTCATCGTCGGGGGTGCCGTCCGCGCTGTAGGCCGCATCGGTTTGTTCCGTGGTTCCGCACTGCACGTGGGTGGATTCCCCGGAACCGCGCGGATCCCACGCGACGATGTCGTATCCCTTCCACTTGTCACGTCCCAGGGTCGTGGCGAACGACCCCGCCTCCACTCCGGGGCCACCGGGATTGACGAACAGCGGACCCTTCGTCGGCTCCGCAGAGGGCACCTTCGTGAGTTTGATGTCCAGCGCCGCCCTGCCGGGATTGTCCCAGTCCATCGGCACCTTCATGGTGGCGCACAGGGCAGCATCGCAGGGCTGCCAGCTCAGGGACTGCTGCCAGTAGGGGGTCAGGTCGTCGCCGAGGGCAGCGGGAAGCTGCACCGTCGGGTTGGTTGCCTTGACGTCGAGCTGACGGTCGGGGTTCTCGACCGGCTCGCGCGGCCACGTCTCGTGATCGGAGACGGGAACCGCGGGCACCCCGGGCTTCTGGTCGCCGACGGTGGGGGCGGGTTGGGTCGACGGCCCGGCCGTCGGTTTCTCCGCCGCCTGCTGCTTTCCCGGGGCCAGCATCCCGCTGGCGAAGAACGTCACCACGAGACCGGCCGCGACGAAGATCAGCATTCCCTGGAACCAGACAATCCCTCTGCGCATCAACTCTCCTCCTCCGGGGTGGCGCTACGCACCCCTCGGTTCTTCTTGCTGACACAGACATGCGCCAGCGGGCAACGTCTCACCCCGTCGGTGGTCCGCACCGCCACCTCACCCGCAGGCACCACGTGCCCGACCACCCGTCCCGGACCGTCCGGGGTGGTGACCAGGTCACCGATCGGCGGGGCCTGGTTCAAGAAGTCGACGTAGAGCGGATGCTCGAACGCGAGACAGCACAACAGTTTCCCACAAACCCCCTGGATCTGAAGGGGGTTCGCCGTCAGGTTCTGGCTGCGCGCCAACCGCATGGAGACGGGCTCCACCTCGTCGAGGAACAGGGTGCAGCACAGCTCCCGGCCACACATGCCGACACCTCCGGTCAGCCTGGCGGTGTCGCGGGAGGCTATCTGCCGCAGGTCGATGCGTGCCCCGACGGCGCGGGCCAGGTCGCCGATCAGGGCCCGGAAGTCCACTCTCCCAGGGGCGGTGAAGTAGATCACCGCCAGCTTGTCGTAATCCTTGGAGGAGTCTATGTAGTCGGTCGCCATCACCTTCATGGGCAACCCGTGGGCGGTGATCCTCTCGACCGCGATCTCACGGATCCTGCGGCGATGTTGCCGGTTGGCCTCGTCGCGTTCCAGATCGGCCCCGGTGGCACGTCCCGCGCATTTCGGCAGCGACGCCTCCACCACCGTCTCCTCCGGCGCCCACACCACACACGCCACCTCCGCGCCATCGTCGGTCGGGTAGAGCACCCGGTCACCGACGCGATAGTCGGCACCGTCCGGATCGAGGTAGTGCAGACGACCATACTGCTCGAAGGTGACGGCCATGACTCTGGGCATGACCAACAGAGTAACCGCAGGCACCGACACACCACAGAACGCCCGAGGCCGATCCTCTCCGCACCAACGTTCGCCGGTCTGGCCCACCCACCCTAGACGGGCTGCTCGACCCACCGGATCCTTAACTTTTGGCCAGATTCTTCTCGACGGTCCGCGGGGTCCGGATGTTGGTTCTAGAGTCGTGTGGTCCCGGGTTGGAGACACCTGCCGGGTTTGTGACACCAATGGAGGTGTTGAACAATGAAACATCGTATCGGAGGAGCCGCTGCGGTTGCTGTGGTCGCGGTTTTGCTGTTGTCCTCGTGCGGTGGGCAGCAGCCTCGATCGGGAAGCGGTGGTTCGGAGTCCTGGGGGACCGCACCGCAGCAGCCTCCCCGAACCACCACAACCCCACCGTCGCCGTCGGTTGCATCGTCGTCTCCGGCGAAGCCGCAGCCGTCGGAGACCTTCACCCCGGAACAACTCGAGGCCGCCAATACCGTGATCGAGTACTTCCGTATCTCGGATGAGGTGTCCAGCAGTCTTGATGCTGATCCTCAGCCTTTGAAGGACATCACCATGGGTCAGACCCAAGAGCTGGACATGAAGGAAATCGAAGAGTACCGCCAGCATGGGCAGGTCCAGACCGGAACCACGATTGTTCGCATCACCGGAGCCTCGGAGACAAGGAAGGACGATGATATAGAGGTCATCACGGTTCAGACCTGCACGGACACCAGCAAGGCCGATATCGTGGACTCGGAAACCGGCAAATCCATATTTGAGCCGGGGAAACGTTCGATGCGCTTGACGTGGAACATTGACGTTGTCAAGACGGGAGAGGGCTGGAAGATCGGGGATTCCACGAACGAAGACGCTCTGGGGTGCCCGGCATGAAACGGATCATTGCCGTTCTGCTGGCCTGCGTATTGACGACAACCTGCTTACCCGCAAACCGGGCTGTCGCTGACTCTGGTGTTCGCTGTGCAAGGGAAGGGAAAATGGGTGCATCTTGCCATCTTGAGGTGAGGGCTCCGGGGTCTGGTGGACAGCCCGGGAAACCCGGCCGCCCCGGCAGGGGCCCGATCAACCGACCCACCACAGAACCCACGGACCCCGGATACACCCCCTGCGTCGGGATACCCTGCCTACCCCTCGACCAGCAACACCCCCCGGACCCGTGCATCAGCTACGCCACCGACGGTTCCTGCGCCAGCTACCTCCCCGGTCTGCCCACACCAACCGACGACCCCACCC
>CAJPNZ010000138.1 GCA_905372155.1 Propionibacteriaceae bacterium | reverse complement strand
CCGCCGAGCGAAATGATTCGGTTTCCCGTCGAAACAGGGCTCAGACGAAGGCCTCCGCCACGTGCTGGGCCAGCTTGGGAACCGGCACGTAGCGCGTGAGTTGGGTGATGTGCCGGGGTTCGAGCTCGGCGATGCTGGAGACGCCCAGCAGTTTCATGGTGCGGACCAGTTCCTCGTGCAGGATCGCGATGGCGCAGTCGACACCCGCGCGTCCTCCAGCCATGAGACCGTACAGGTAGGCGCGACCGATGAGTGTGAAATCCGCACCCAGCGCCATGCAGGCCGCGATGTCGGCGCCGTTCATGATGCCGGTGTCCACCATCACGGCGGCGTCCTTGCCGATTTCCCGGACCACGTACGGCAGCAGGTGGAACGGAACCGGGGCACGGTCGAGCTGGCGGCCACCGTGGTTGGACAACAGGATGCCGTCGACGCCAGCGTCGACGAGTTTCTTGGCGTCGGTGACGGTCTGTACACCCTTGATGATGATCTTCCCGTCCCACATGCCACGGATGACGTCGAGATCCTGGTGGCTGATGGTGGGATCCATGGCGGAGTCGAGCAACTCCCCCACCGTGCCGCCAGTGGAACTCAAGGACGCGAACTCCAGCTTCGGGGTGGTCAGGAAGTCGAACCACCACCAGGGGCGCGGCAGGGCGTCGAGCACGGTTCCCAGGGAGATCTGCGGCGGGATCGAGAAACCGTTGCGCTTGTCGCGGAGGCGGGCGCCCGCGACGGGGGTGTCGACGGTGAACATCAGGGTGTCGAATCCCGCGTGTTTGGCCCGTTCCACCAGGCCGTAGGAGATTTCCCGTTTGCGCATCACGTAGAGTTGGAACCAGTTCCGGCCCAGCGGGTTGGTGGCCTTGACCTCCTCGATGGAGGCGGTGCCGAGGGTGGACAGCGTGAACGGGATGCCGGCGGCCCCGGCGGCTCCCGCCCCCGCGATCTCGCCCTCGGTCTGCATCAGGCGGGTGAATCCGGTGGGTGCGATTCCGAACGGCATGGACGACGGTCCGCCGAGGATCTCGCATGAGGTGTCGACGTCCTCCGCCGGATGGAGGATGTCTGGATGCAGTTCGATGTCCTCGAAGGCGTGGCGGGCCCGGGCGAGGGAGATCTCTCCCTCCGCCGCGCCGTCGGTGTAGTCGAAGGCAGCCCTCGGGGTGCGGCGTTTGGCTATCTTCCTCAGGTCCCAGATCGTCAGGGAGTCCTGGAGACGCCGCTTCTTGGCGTTCAGGGTTGGCTTCTTGAAGTGCAGCAGGTCGAATATCTCACTGGGCTTCGGGAACTGGCGCTTGACCATGAAGACCTCTTCCTCGGGGCTGGTTGCTCTATAGCATGCGGCAACGCCCACGCGACATCACCGCCGATATTTATGGTACCCAAATATAGCGTAATTCACTGAGTGCGGCCTCTTTGGTCCGCCGCCCTGCCCCTCCGCAACGGTGTCGTGGCCTTCCGTGGGAAACACCGCACGGCATGATGGGGTCTGAGAGGAGACCGCAATGACCGGACAAAAATCGACGATCGCCATCACAGGGGTCACGGGGAAGCTCGGCGGGACTGTCGCGACGGGCCTGCAGGATCTGGCACCGCAGCTGAGGCTGCTGGTGCGCGACGCCGGCCGGGCGCCCCGGCTCGAGGGGGACGTGGCCGTGATGGAATACGGCGACGCGGAGGCTTCCCGCAAGGCACTGACCGGGGTTGACGTGCTCTTCATGGTTTCCGCCGGGGAGAACCCGGACCGGGTGCATCAACATCAGATCTTCGTGGAAGCCGCAGCCACCGCGGGGGTCGGGCACATCGTCTACACGTCCTTCCTGGCGGCCGCCCCGGATGCCACCTTCACCCTGGCCCGCGACCACTGGTACACCGAGCAGCACATTCGCGAATCGGGAATGGCGTGGACCTTCCTGCGCGACTCGTTCTACCTGGATTTCTTCCCCGGGATCGTGGACGAGCACGGTGTGATGCGCGGCCCGGCAGGCAACGGCCGCGTGGGCGCGGTCGCCAGGCAGGACGTGGCGCGGTCGGCCGTCGCGGTCCTGCGCGACCCGTCGCCCCACGCGGAGCGCACCTACGACATGACGGGTCCGGAGGCCCTCTCGCTCACGGACATGGCCCAGATCATCGGTGAGGCCCAGGGACGGGAGGTCACCTACCGGGAGGAAACCGTGGAGGAGGCCTACGCCTCGCGCGCCCACTACGGAGCCCCGGCCTGGGAGGTCGACGCCTGGGTGTCCACCTACACCGCGATCGCCTCCGGGGAGCTGGACGTGGTCTCCGACAACGTCCGGGCCCTGACCGGGCGGTCTCCCATGAGCATGGCGGATCTTCTCGGGCAGGGCTGACCCGATTGGGCCCAGCTCCCGTGAAGCGGAGCCGGGGGCTGTGAAACAGTGGGGCCATGCAGAACCCACTGATCACTGTTTCCCAGCTGGTCACCCTGCGTCAGCAACGAGACGTCACCCTCCTCGACGTCCGGTTCGGAGGGCCGGGAAGTTCGGGCAGCCGGGAGCAATACCTTGAAGGACACATCCCCGGGGCGGTTCTGGTGGACATGGACACGGCACTGGCCTCCCCGAGCGTTGGTCCTGGCGGACGGCATCCGCTCCCCCACCCCGAGGCCTTCGAGGCCGCGATGCGGGCCGCGGGGGTCAGCAACGACCGGCCCGTCGTGGTCTACGACAACTGGAGGTCCATTGCCGCTGCCCGGGCGTGGTGGCTTCTGCAGCACCACGGGCACGGTGACGCGTTCGTCCTCGACGGCGGTCTCAGGGCCTGGCAGTCCGCCGGTCTTCCGGTGGAGCAGGGGAACATTTCTCCGGCACCGGGGGATTTCCGGCTGGGAAACAATCCTTCCTCCGCGGTGCTGGATGCCGATGGGGCGGCTGGGCTGGCCTCGGCCGGGGTGCTCCTGGACGCCCGCCCCGGGGACCGCTTCCGGGGCGTTGGCGAAACCGTCGATCCCGTGGCGGGGCACATTCCCGGGGCCCGCTCGCTGCCCGCGTTCGAACTCGCCGACGAGCACGGATTCCTGCTGCCGGCCGACGAGTTGCGGGAAAGGTTCGAGGCAGTCGGCGCCGGTGAGGGCAGGGTCGGGGTCTACTGCGGCTCCGGCATCCAGGCGGCACACGCCGCCCTGGCGGCGGTGGTCGCAGGGCTGCCGCTCCCGGCCCTCTACCCGGGGTCGTGGAGCGACTGGATCACCGATCCGACACGCCCCATCGCCACCGGGCCCTGAATCCCGCAACGCGTCCCGCGACATTAGGACGACAGAATCGCAGCCAGCGACGACAGCGCACAGCGCTGGAACGACCCGGGTTCTGTCCGGCCCGACCGCCCCGGCGCGACTCCGGGGTTCCGATCGAGCGATTCACTGCCGATTCCTGTGTTTTTCCCTGGCCCGGATCTCCATGTGGATGGGTGAACCGACGAAACCGAATTCCTCGCGGAGCCGGCGCTCGATGAAACGCACATAGGTGGCGTCGAACTGGCCGCTGGTGAACAACGCGAAGGTGGGCGGGCAGTTGTGCGCCTGCGTGCCGAAAAGGATGCGCGGCTGTTTGCCGCCGCGCACCGGGTGCGGGTGGGAGGCGGCCAGGCGCCCCAGGAAGGAGTTCAACCTGCCGGTGGAAACACGCGTTTCCCAGCCCTTTGCCGCAGCCTCGATGGCCCTGCTCAGCTTGTCGACGTTGCGTCCGGTCAGCGCCGAGATGTTGACCGTGGGCGCCCACCGGAAAGCCACCAGATCGCGTTCCATCTCGCGCTCCAGGTAGCGGCGGCGTTCCTCGTCGGTGAGATCCCACTTGTTGAAGGCGATCACCAGGGCCCGCCCCGTTTCCTCGACGTTCGTGAGGATCCTCAGGTCCTGGTCGGTGACCGGGGTCGAGGCGTCGATCACCACCACGCAGACCTCAGCGCGTTCGATTGCGGTCTGGGTGCGCAGGCTGGCGTAGAACTCGTGTCCCGAGGCCTCCCTGACACGCTTGCGGATACCCGCGGTGTCAATGAGCCGGTACACCGTCCCGCCGACCTCGACGATCTCGTCGACGGGATCGACGGTGGTTCCGGAGACATCGGAGACCACCGCCCGCTGCTGCTGGGCCAGCTTGTTCAGCAGCGAGGACTTGCCCACGTTCGGTTTCCCGACGATCGCGACCCGGCGCGGCCCGCCGACCTCGTCGAAACTCTCCCGGGGAGCCTCCGGCAGGACCGCGAGCACCGCGTCCAGGAGATCACCGGAGCCCCTGCCGTGCATGGCGGAGACGGGGTACGGCTCCCCCAGCCCCAGATTCCACATGGTGGCGGCCATGGCCTCGTGGCGCTGATCGTCCACCTTGTTCGCCGCCAGCACCACGGGTTTCCTGGAACGCCTGAGCACCTTGACCACGGCCTCGTCCTCATCGAGGGTGCCCACGGTGGCGTCGACGACGAACAGCACCGCATCGGCCATCGAGATCGCGAGCTCCGCCTGCTCCGCTATCTGCTGCGCCATGCCCCTGGCGTCCGAGACCCAGCCGCCGGTGTCGACCAGCACGAACTCGCGACCATTCCAGTTCGCGTCGTACGAGACACGGTCACGGGTGACGCCCGGAACATCCTGCACCACGGCCTCCCTGCGACCCAGGATGCGGTTGACCAGCGTGGACTTGCCGACGTTCGGACGACCCACCACCGCCACCACGGGCTTGATCGTGGATTCCTCGCTCATGCTTCGCCTCCTATCGCGGACCGACGCATCATCGTAGCCGCCCACCCCCAACTTCCAGTGTTCCGCTACACTGGCGGCGTCCTGTTCCCGACGAAAGGCCCGGAAATGACAGGCTCGCAGCACCGCTGACCCCGCGCTGCACCGTAGAGCCAGTTCCGCGCTCCGGTCCGGCGCATCCAGCCGTTCCCAGGAGCCTCCATGCCTTCGTCCATCGTTTTCTCCGGCGTTTCCTACGCCTTCGACCACTCCCTCGCGCCCCTGCTGCGCGACCTCGACCTGACCATTCCGGCGGCCCGGGTCGGTGTCGTCGGACGCAACGGTTCCGGCAAATCGACCCTGCTGCGGTTGCTCGCGGGGGATCTGCAACCGACCGCGGGCACCGTCACGGTTCCCGGCAGGACCGCCCGGCTGCCGCAGGATCTCCTGCAATGCGGCGAACACACCGTCGCCCAGCTCCTCGGGGTCGATGCCCGGCTCCGTGCCCTGCGCGCCATTGAGGCCGGGAGCATCGCGGAATCCGACTTCGAGATCGTGGGGAACGACTGGGATGTCGAGGCCCGTTCGCTGGCCCTGCTCGCTGCCAGGGTTCCCGGCCTGTGCGGCGAGAACCTGCTCTCCCGCAGGGCCGAGACCCTCTCGGGAGGGGAACTCGTATTGGTCGCCCTGGCCGGGCTGGAACTGGACGGGGCACATGTCCTGCTTCTCGACGAGCCGACGAACAATTTGGACGCCACCGCCCGGGCAAGGCTGTACGACTGGATCCGGGGATGGCGCGGCGGGCTGGTGGTGGTCAGCCACGACGTCTCCCTGCTCCGCCTGATGGAGATGATCGTGGAGATCCACGACGGCACCGCTACCGTTCACGGCGGCAATTTTGATGCCTACCGGGATCAGCTGCGAACCCAGCAGGAGGCCACCGAGCGGGCCGTCAGAACAGCCGAGCAGAAGCTGCGGGTCGAGCAGCGGGAACGGATGCGGGTGCAGGTGGCCACCTCCCGCCAGGACCGCAAGGACCGGCAACGGTTCACCACCATCCGGCAGGGTCCGCGGCTGTCCGATCCCGAGTCCAAGTCGAGTGCCGAGGGGCGCCGGAGCCGGGCGAACAAGCTGGCGGCCCGGAAGGTCGACGAGGCCCGGGACGCGCTTCGGACCGCGGAGAAATCCGTTCGCCGCGAGCAACGGATCAGCGTCGATCTCCCAGAGCTGAGATCGGCACGGGGCAGGGGGCTAGCGGAACTCGTCGGCTCCAACCAGAGCATCCACGTCACCGGTGGGATGCGCCTGGGGCTGGTCGGTGACAACGGCGTGGGAAAGTCAACCCTGCTCGGCCGAATGGTGCGGGACGCGACCTCCGGCCGGATCGGTTTCCTGGACCAACGCCTCGAGCTGGACGATGACCTCCCGGTGATCGAATGCGTCAAACGGGACTGCCCGTCGGCCCCACCCCACGAGATCCGCGCCCGGCTGGCCCGGTTCCTGCTGCGCGGAGATGTGACGGAACGTCTCGTCGGCGCCCTGTCCGGGGGCGAACGGTTCCGGGTGGCGCTGGCCCGGGTGCTGCTCGCCGATCCCCCGGTGGAGTTGCTGGTGCTGGACGAACCCACCAACAACCTGGACCTCGAGAGCGTCGATGCCCTGGTGGATGGCCTCACCACCTACGCGGGGGCGCTGGTGGTCGTGAGTCACGACACCGATCTGCTGGGGCGCCTCCGCCTGGACCGGGTGGTGGAGTTGTCGCGGGACGGTGAACTGCACGACCGGGATGGTGCGGTCTCATGACCGCGACCGCACCCGAACTCCAACCCTGGTGGGGCAGTGCGCGATCGATCCGCGATGACGTCGCCGAGTGACTGGAACGTGGCGACACCGACATGGCCCTGCGATTGCTCATCGACGGCGTCAACCGCATCCCGGAAGAAGCCGACGACGCCCGCTCACCAGAGTCCCCGGAGCAGGCCGCCGCGATTCACGACCGGCTGTTTGACGAGAGCGCCATCGGATACCTGCCCGAGAACGAGGTGCGGTACGCGGCGGAACTGGTGCTGGCCCGGGTTCAACAGTCCTGAGCCGCGTTCTCCACGACGTGAAACGCCGGTTCCTCGTAGGGGTGCGCCCGCCGCAGGGCGGCGACGACGGTGGCGCGCAGGCTTCTTGGGAAGGTGACCTCCACCCGGTTCTCCGCCACCATCTCCAGGTCACCCACCTTCCCGATGGCGGGATTTGCCCCCTCCAGGGGCCGGA
>CAJPNZ010000137.1 GCA_905372155.1 Propionibacteriaceae bacterium | reverse complement strand
GGCCTGCGCCATGGGGTCGGCAGGGGTGCTGGAGAGGGCCTGGTTCGCGGAGTACGGGAGCACCGGCTGTGGGGGCTCGACGATCTCCTCGGCCGGGGCCGCCTCCTCCCGGAAGATCGACAGGTCCTTGATCGCGTCCAGGATCTGGGTGGGGGCCTCGGAGTCATCAAAGTTCATCGGAGCGGAAATGCGGGTGATCGTTTCCGCCTCCTCCGGTTCCGGTGCGGCCATTGTCTCCTCTGCCGGGGTGGGTTCGGCCGGTTTCATCGGTGATGTCGTCGGCTTGGGGTCGGCCGAGGGCAGCTCGTCCCAGGATGATGTGATCACGTTCGGCTCGTCCGGGGAGGGTGCGGAGGGCACCATGACAACGACCACCCGGTTCACCGATCCGTCATCATCCGTCTCGGCTGGGGAGAGTGCCGCTTCCGGTCGTGATTCGACCTGGGACACCTCCGTTGACCTCTGCCCGAGCCGGGAGAGCTCGGCGGTCGGTTTATGCTCGACCGGCGCCAATGCCGTCGATGTCGGTGCCTGTTCGACGGAAGACACCTCGGCCGACCACTGTCTGACCGGGACCAGTTCACCCGGAACGGTTTCGGCGGGCACCGCGGGCGTCGCGGATGGTACGACCGGAACCACGTGGGTTGCGGGCCCGTCCACCTCGGGGACCGCCTCGGGGAACCCCGGGGAGGCCGTCATCACCGGCTCTGGCGGCTCCTCGTCCGCCTGAGGCCAGGGCTTCTCCCGGTGGGCGCCGTCCTCGTTCAGGCGGGTCTCCCCCAGGCGAGCGGTGTCCTCATCCGCACCGGTCTCCTCCGAAAATGTGGTGTCCTCATCCAGCCCGACCGCGTCCAGAGGGGTGGTGTCCCCATCGGGGACGAGTTCCTCCTCCTCACCTGGGAACGAGGGAAACGAGTCGATCGGGGATGGCTGGCTCGTCCTGAACATTTCCCAGGGGCGGGGTTTCGGTTCGGCCGGCGTCGAGGAGAGGATCATGGGAACCTCGTGGCCCTCGTCGCTGAACCCCGGTTCCCCGACCGCTGGAACCAGATCCTCGATCAAGGCGTTCAGGTCCCTCTTGCTCGCGGCGAGCACCAACGCTCTGATACGCGTCCGGTACTGCGCGGAATCCAGCCTGTCGGCCGCCAGCGCCTCGTCCAGGACGCGACGGTACCGGAGCAGGTCCTCCGAGGTCAGGGGATTTGAACTCACCCAGCCAGTTTGTCAGAGACCATCGCCAAGAACCATGACTGTGTCCAACCGATGGCTGGAAACCGTCCCGATTTCACGGCCACGCGCGTCGGCGGGCTAGGGTTTGGGGACCAACCCCAGGAGGCAACATGCTCGGTTTCGCCGCGGTGGATCGACGTTCTGAGACGGTCGCGATCTGGCTCATCAGCCGCACCGACACCGCCGAGGCGTCCAGCACGAACGCCGTCGTGGTGGACCTGGCCGACGAACACGCCCTGAAGAAGGTGCACTCGCTGACCCGCGATCGCATCGTCATCGCCACCCCCGGCAGCGACCTGACCGGCCTGCCGATCAGCGACGGGCACCCGACGGCGCTGCTCGAGGAGTTCGTCGACGCCACCCGCACCCACCAGCGCGCCATCGTCGAGGCCGTGCGCTCCTACGCGGCCTCCCGCAAGGGCCAGAAACTGGTGGAACCCACCTTCCCTGCGGAACCGCAGCTCCCGGAGACCTGGCCAGAGACCTGCCAGGGCCGCGCCCTGGAGCTGGCCGGCCTGGTGTCGCGGGTCTGGACGAACTGGCTGGTCAGCGACGGCGAGAGGCTGCGCCGCACCACCCAGCCACGCACCGGCAGGACCCCGTGGATCATGCCCGGGGAGCTCAACCAGCCGGCGCTGCTGGCCCTGCCACCGGCCCTGGCGGAGAAGCTTCGCCCCGAACCCGTGGGGCCCTTCCCCGGCTGAGCGGTCCCGTCCTCAGTCCTGCCCCGCCGGGGGCAGCGGGGCGTACCACTCGACGTCGGTGAGAAGGATGCGGGTGTCCACGTTTCCTTCCCAGCTGACGCCTATGCCGTGTTCCTGGAGGGTCGGGATGACCACGGTCCTCATCAGTTTGATGGTCGTGGCGTCGTAGAGCTCCTCGCGCTGGGAGTCGCTCAAAGCCTTGTACTCCTCCTCGCTGATGTGGGCGGGCCAGAAGATGCCGTAGCTGAGGTAGGTGCTGCCGTCCTCCACGAGGCTCTCGGTGTCCTGCTGGTGGAAGAACACGTACCCCAGGTCGCCCTGGTCGCCCTCGATCTCCGCGTGCCCGCAGGTGTTGCAACAGGTGAAATCCTGCTCCGCGACGACATGGGCCCTCCGCAGCGCCTCGAAGGCGCGGTCCAGCTTGGTGGGAGGCACGTCCCCGAATCCCGCCTGCTGGGTGCGACGCGCATCGATCAGGTACTGGGCGATGGCGCGGCACTGCGCCTCGGACAGTGTGTCGCCGGCGCCCTCCGCGTCCTTCTCGTCCTCCACTGCGCAGGCGATCTCGTAGGCATGGTCATCGATGCTGTCATCCCCCCTCACGAGTTGCGTCCAGATCATGTCGCGGATGTACTCCTCGAGTTCGGGATCAACCACGCCCCCGAGCAGCTCGTCGGGGATTCTCAGTCCATCGGGCTGGGCGTTCAGTTCAGTCATGGCCGAGACCCTAACAATCGCCACCGACAGAAAGGGGCCGGGCGGCGCCGCCCGGCCCCTCATCACGGCCTCTCACCGCCAGGGGTTCTGGCCCGGCTGGCCGGGCTGCCCTGGGTAACCCTGCTGACCCGGCTGACCCGGCTGCCCCGGGTAACCCTGCTGACCCGGCTGACCCGGCTGCCCCGGGTAACCCTGCTGACCCGGCTGACCGGGCTGCTGGAAATTGGCCGGGCCTTGGAATCCGTCCTGCGGGCCGGGCTGCCCGGGACCGGGGCGAGCCGCCTTCGCCCTGCCGCGCTGCACCAGGATGACGGCGACCACGGCGCCGCCCACCACCACGACCCCAAGCACGATCCACAGCCAGGTCAGGTCGGGATCATTGCTGGCGGTCGCCTTCAGGCCCTCGGAGCCGATTAGGTCGGAGGGGTCCTTCCACGTGACGGTGTTGCCGGAGATCTCCCCCTTGCCGCTGGCGGTGAGGACCTTGCCCGGGAAGGTCACCTTGACCTCGAAGTCGGTGATCATGGTCGCGCTGATCCCCTGCGCATTGCTGCCCGACATGTGGAAGGTCCATTGCTTGCTGGACTCGTCGAAGCTGAGATAGCTGATGTCGGAGAGCTTGGCGGTGCCGGAGATCTTGCAGCCGATGTACTTGTCGTCCTGGTAGCCCTCCTGTTTGAGGTCGCCGGGGAGCTTCACCGAACTCATCCCGCGCTGGCAAACCCCGTCGGAGTCCTTGATGCCGCCCGATTGTGCTTGCTCCTTCAACACTCCGAAGTCACTTTTGACCTCGATTTTTTCCTGACTGCTCACGTTGATCTCCTGGTGCATCCGGATGCAGGAGCTGAGCACCAGGACGAGAGGCAGGATCAAGGCGACGATGCCGATTCTGCGTAATTTCGTCATGAACGAAATCTACAACCCTCCCCTTACCGCAGTGCGGGATCCCCCAAATTTGCGGTACGCGGGTGGGTTTCCCGCGAAAAGCCTTCCCGCCCGCAGCGGAACACGGCACCATTGACCCGTGAAACCAGATCGCAACGCCACCGTCGCCGAGATCTACGCGCACCCACTCGGCCGCGACATCATCGACAAGGTGCTGCTGCAGACCGGGCGCAGCGCCGCCTGGGTGCACAACCCTCTGGTCTCGCGGTTGCGGTTGCGACAGCTCGACAAGATCCTGGGGCGCGCGTTCGGCCCCGGTTTCGTCGACACCCTCGTCGACCTGCTGGCTGACTGCCCCGAGTCGCCTCCCCGCCTCGACGGACCCATCGCCGCGACCTGGTGGAAGCGGGCGGTGTTCTACCAGATCTACCCGCGTTCCTTCGCGGACAGCAACGGCGACGGCATCGGCGACCTGCCCGGCATCCTGGCGAAGGTTCCCTACCTGGACGACCTGGGCATCGACTGCCTGTGGCTCTCGCCCATCTTCACCTCGCCGAACAAGGACATGGGCTACGACATCGCCGACTACCGTTGCGTCATGGCCGAGATGGGCACCATCGACGACCTGCGGCGCCTGATCGCCGCCTGCCACGAACGCGGGATGCGCATCATCCTCGACCTGGTGGTCAACCACACCTCCGACGAGCACCCGTGGTTCAAGGACGCCCTGGCCGACCCGGATGGCGCGCACGGTGACTACTACTTCCTGCGTGACGGCGACCCCGAGACACCGCCCAACAACTGGACGTCGTTCTTCTCCGGTCCCGCCTGGCGCCGCATCGGTGAGAAGTGGGTGCTGCACCTGTTCACCCCCGAGCAACCGGACCTCAACTGGGACAACCCGGCGGTGCGCCGCGAGGTGGCCGACATCGTGCAGTTCTGGCTGGCGGAGGGCATCGACGGGTTCCGCCTGGACGTGATCAACTACATCTCCAAACGCGACGGCCTGCCCGACGGCAACGCCACCGTCGGCCAGGTGATGGGTTTCACGGGCGTGGAGAACTACTTCCACGGCCCGCACCTGCACGACCACTTGGCGGAGCTGCGCCGCGAGGCCTTCACCAGAAAGGACGTGGAACCGGGCCACGAGGCGCCGGGGGCCGATGCCCGGCCCATCATGATCGGCGAGACCCCGGGGGCGGGCGTCGAAGTGGCCAGGCTGCTCACCAGCTCCCAGCGAGACGAGCTGGACCTGATCTTCAGCTTCGACCACCTGGAGACCCCGGGGCACGTGCGCTGGGACGAGTACGCCTACGACCTGAACTTCCTGAAGCACTACTACATCGACTACCAGTCCCGGCTGGGCTCCGACGACTGGATGAGCCTGTTCTTCGAGAACCACGACAACCCGCGCATGATCTCCAAGGTCAACCCCGACCCCCGGTTCCGCGACCAGCTGGGCAAGGCCCTCGCGACGATCCTGCTGACCATGCGCGGCACCCCGTTCATCTTCCAGGGACAGGAGATCGGGGCCGTCAACCAGGACTTCCCCGATGAGTCGGCGCTGCGCGACGTGGAATCCCTGAACCTCCTGGCCGCCGAGGGCCCCGGGGCCTGGGGGAAGGTCATGGCCGGTTCCCGCGACCACGCCCGCGTCCCGATGCGCTGGGATCGCGACGAGCACTGGGGGTTCACGCGCGGAACCCCCTGGATCAAGGCCTTCGACGACTCGGTGGGCTACTCCGTCGCCGCCCAGGAGCACAACCCGGACTCGGTGCTGCGCTACTACCGCCGCCTGATCTGGCTGCGCCGCTCCAACCCGACGCTGAGCCTGGGTTCGATCCGTTTCATCGACGCCGGCGTCAAGGACTACTTCGCCTGGTTCCGGGAGCACAACGGCGAGCGCTGGTTCATCGAGGTGAACCTGTCGGGCCATCCCCTGCGGCGGCGCCACCGCGACCGGAACCTCGAGATCGTCGCGGGTACCACCAAGGACCGCTCGGGTCCGATGGAACCCTACGAGGCCCTCGTCTGCCGGGTTCCCCCGACGACCGGCAGGTAGTTTCCCGGACGGTTCTTCCCGCCGCCGAGGAAGCCTCACCCGCTCGAGAGCCGCCCCTCGCTGACGCGAGTGGGCGGCTCGAGCGGTTTCGGACCCCACCTCCTCTCATCTTCACCCGAACAGAAATCGCAAGAAATCGCGATTTGTTTTCACCGACGGAATATTCAACCCCCCATACAAATCACGGCTTCCCCCAAGCCCGCCCCCAATTCCCGTTCTGCGAAACCGGGAGCGCCAGAAGTAGAACATTCAATTAACCAAAGCGGATGTGGGCTCACTAGGGGTGATAGCCTGAAACCCGCTCACCGTAAGACTCTCTTCCCAAAAGTTGACCCTCGTGGGTTATGCTTCACGCAGCACCCCCTTGGGCGGGCAGCGAACCCCTGACCGGGGGTTGTAAAATCCTAAAGAATTGAGGAAGTTTTATGAAAGCTGCTTCATCGCGCGCCAGGGCGCGGAAGCTCCTGGCATCAGCAGCCGTGGCTCTTGCGGCAACCCTTACCCTTGGTACGCCCATGGCACATGCCGAGGACCACTCGAACAGTTACCCGGAGGGATACCCGAAGGTCGGCACGAGCAGCGAGATCGTGGCCGGCTTCTGGTTGAAAGTCACGAAACAGGACGGCAGCACCGGCCACGTCATGCCCAACCTGTTCACCGTGCACACCTCGGCGAGCAAGGAAGGCGCCATCAAGGCCTACTGCATCGAGCTCGACGTCGACATCAAGTACGAGTCCGACCTCCGCGTCGGCGACTGGAAGGACTTCCCGGGCACCAACAAGTTCAAGGACAACACCGAGATTCAGTCCAAGGTCGCCTGGATCGCCCAGCGCAGCTACCCCCAGACCGACCTGGCTGAGCTCATCAAGACCACCGGCATCGCCGGCCTGACCGAGCAGGAGGCCATCACCGCCACCCAGGCGGCCATCTGGCACTTCACCAACGATTACAAGTGGTCGGGCCTGAAGGAAGCCGATCAGGCGACGACAACCCGCGTCGAGAAGCTGTTCACCTACCTGACCGGGCAGACCAACACCGGACTGAAGGAGAGCAAGCAGCCGACCGTCGAGGCCGAGACCGGCAGCATCACCTTCACCCGCAGCGAGAACGGCTCCGAGGGCAAGGTCGGTCCGATTCGATTCAAGTCCAGCCAGGCCACCTTCAAGCTGACCAGCGAGCTCAAGTACGAACTGATCAACGCGCAGGGCGCCAAGGTTGACCTGAACGCCGTCCCTGCCGACACCGATCTGTACCTCAAGGTTCCGGCCGACGCGACCTCGGGCGAGCAGGAGTTCAAGGGCTCCGTCACGGGTAGCGTCTACGCCGGCAAGTTGCTGATCACCAAGGATGCGGTCGCAGGCGGCCCCCACGGCCAGACCATCATCATCGGCTCCAACAAGGAGGTCACCGCCGAGATCCAGGGCAAGATCAGCTGGTCCGTCACGCAGCAGACCACCACGCCGACGCCCACCCCTCCCGCGACGGAGACAACTCCGCCCGGGCACACCTGCCCGCCGGCCGGCACGGAGAGCACCC
>CAJPNZ010000136.1 GCA_905372155.1 Propionibacteriaceae bacterium | reverse complement strand
GGGCAGGACTGGGGGGTGGTGACGCCGATCAGGTCGGCGACGTCGATTTTCTTGCTGCTCATATCAATGCCTCCTGGGCGGGCTTCTGAGCGGATTCCTGGTTGGGCTCCTGGGCGGCTTCCCGCGCCAGGTTGTTGATGCACCTGTCAAGGAGGGTGATGGTGTCGCCGAGGTGGTCGTTCGCCATTGCGACGAGACCCGCCTCAGGGAGGGCGCGGCGTTGTGCCGCACTCACCAGCACCTGGCAGGATTCGAGGATGTTCGTCAGCCACTCCAGGTCGACGGCCTGGTGACGGGCGAGGGCGTCGGACACTTCGCCGACGGCCTCCTGGAGGCGCTCCACGGCCTCGTCGTTGTCGATTTCGACCCGGCGGGGGTCGTACTCGCCGAGGTCGGTCGCGCGGATCTGGAGGGGGTTCATGCCAGCACCTCCTGAAGGCCGGCGGGGGTGAGGAGTTCGCGCAGCTTCTCCAGACCCTTCGGGGTCACCCTGACCTGTGGGGTGGCGAGCACGGAGACGCCGTCGTCGTCGATGTAGTGGCGGACCTTCTCCGCCAGGAGCCCGGTGTTGAGCTTGTCCTGGTTGGCCGCCCACTTGTCGCGCTGGTTCTTGTGGATCCAGCCCAGATCCTGAAGCTGCTTGTGGAGTTTGCGCGGCCCGGTGGCGATTCCGGTGCTGGAGAGGAGTTTGGCGGCGTCGGTGATGGAGTGGTCGCCACGTCCGGAGCAGAGCGCGTCCCAGGTGTTGGCCTTCGGCAGGGCCTTGGCGAGGTCCTCGGCCTGCTGGGCGATGGTGGCCTCGTGTTGTTTGATCGTCTCCGCGGCCTCCAGTACGGCGGCGGCGAGGAGTTCCTTGCCGCTCAGCTGCGGCTGTGGGCGGGTGGCGTAGGTGCCGGTGCGGCGGATCGCGGGGAGGACCTCGTGAGTCACCCAGCGACGGAAGGGCTTGGCGGCTGGGGAGTCGGAGCGGACCACCACGTCATACAAGCCGGGTTCTGCGACGATGGTCATTGCCCGGCGCTGGCCGCCAGAGCTGATGTAAGTCTGGCATACATCAGCCTTGTCGAGGCGCTTTGCGACGACTGCCGGGTTGCTCAGGGCCAAGACCTTGCACAGGTCGGCCAGGACGAACCAAGGCTTGCCGTTGACGTCGAGGACGCGCACTTCGTGGTCCTCGTAGCTGAATGGGGTAATGTTGGACATGGATTGATCCCTTTCTTTGGGTCGGCCCCGGCGTTCCCGCGCCGGGGCTTTTTCTGTTTGGGTCAGGCGACTGCGGCTATAGCCGCAGCGAGTTCGGCGGGTGGCACGTCGATTGCTCTTGCGATCGATGCCACGTCCTCCATCGAGACAGTGGTGTGGCCGTTGAGCTTCCGCCCTAGAAGCTGGCGATGGATGCCAGCCGCGTCGGCCACCTCATTGCGTCGTCGCCCGGCCCGCGCGATAGCCGCACGTAGCTCGGCAGCTATCCGGTCTCGGGGTGTTGAAGTCATGGCTGTGAGCTTAGTAGCAATTCCTACCAAACGCAAGCCAAACGGACGACAAAGAATCAATTCCTGTCATACGAGCCGCTTGGTAGGCTCGTCACATGGGTGCTAGAGCTGCTACGGGACCGATCACGACGTATGCCGCCGCGGAGCTGCGAGCGCAGCGCGCTCGCCTAGAGATGACGTATGACGAGCTTGCGGCGCGGGCTGGGTTGAGCAAACCTGCGGTGATGGGGGCCCTCAAGGGGCGGCAGGCGATCGCCATGGAGAACTATTTCGCGCTCTGTCGAGCGCTGGAGATAGATGGCGTCCGACTCTTCGCCGAGGCTGTGCGGGCAGAGGAGGCTGCCGGCCAAGCCGCCACCCCGGAGCCCGAGAAGTCGTATGGGCAGCCCCAGACCATGCAGGAGATCAAGCAACGACGCCTCCGGGCGGACGCGATGCCTGTCGAGGAAGCCGCGGACGACCGCCCCAGGATTGGCGAAGACGACGACTGGGAGCCGCGCTGAGTGCTGTCGCGACACGCCGCATGGCTAGGCGCTTTGCCGCGAACCGTCGGCGTGTTGTGGCGCAAGGTTGAGGTCGGGGCTATTGTCAGCCGATAGGACGACACAGCAGTCGTTCTCGACATGTCTTTCTGGAGGATGCCATGACTACTCCCGTAGCGCCCCGACCCGCCCCTGCCTCCATGCAGCCGGCCCCGTCAGGAAAGTAGCCGATGGGGGAAGCCGTGCGCCGCGTCGTTGCGTCATTCATTCTCATCGTCATGGCGGCAGGCCTTCCGGCTTGTGGCAACGCTGGATCGCCCGCCGCCGGTGGACAGCCGACGCCGACCGTGAATACGCCTCGACCTGCTGAATCATCAAGCCCGGGCGATTCGGGCATTCCCTGGGGGCAGTCCTTCGCCACGCCTGTGGGTGAATTGCGCATTGACGAGCCGCGCAGGGTCGAGGTGTCCGACGAGGCCGTTGGGGCGGGTGAGGGCAAGAGCGTTGTCAGCGTGGCGGTTCGCTACGTCAACACCACCAATCAGCCGGTAAATATCCTGACTGACGTCTCAGTCAAGATGGAGGTGCTGGGGGTTCGCCTCGGCGGCGTGGTGGACCCCAATACCGCGTGCGAAATCCCGCTGGGCGATGTGTCGCCGGGACAGACTCGATACTGGGAGGCCTGCTCCTCGGTCAGTCGGCAGTGGAAGGTGATGACCATTACATGGGAGGCCGGGGATCGCAGCGGCAAGGCCCAGGTGAATGTTCCATGACCAAAACCGGGACTCTCGGCGGAAGCGAGCCGGAAGACGGGGTAGGATCCATACATGAGCACTCAGGCCTTCCTGCGCGGAATGTACGTGGGGACGACCGGGGACCGGACAAGGCTCGTCCAGCTCCGCCGGGAGATCCGGACCACGAGCACCGTGGCGCAATCGTGGCAGATGGTGGGCGGCTACCTGAAGAACTCAATGGATTCATCCAGCCCCAGGAACAGCCGCCGCTGATCGGTCTCACGGAGATCCAGCAGGAAATCACCAGCGGACCCATCCCGCCGCCAACCATGCTCGCCCTCTACCGGGACGTCGACCCAACCCTGCCGGGCCGAATCATGGCAATGGCCGAATCCGAGCAGGCCGCAGCCCAGGAGGATCGGCGAACCCTGGTGAGGGCCGAGGCCTTCTCGGTTCGCATGGGCGCCATTGTTGCCCCGCTGATCGTGCTGACTTTCAGCATCGTCGCCATAGCGCTCTTCTGGGGTGGGCAGCATGCGACCGCCCTTGTCAGCCTCGCGGCCGCGATGGCGACAGCGATTGGTCCGCAGATAATGGAATGGCGCAACCGATCTGCAAGCCAGAAGGCGGCCAGGTCCGACAAGAAATAGCCCCGGAAATTGTCACCCCCAGTCGTCACACTTTCCCGCATGGCTTACGACCCGTGGGGGGAGGTCCCGGCCGGATGGTCGGTGGACCTGGCGGCGATGCCGGTGCGCGGAATGTGCCGGTGGTCGAGGAAGGCGATCCTGCTCGACATCAGGCTGAGCGGGGTCGAGGAGCGTTGCACGCTCATGCACGAGATCGTGCACGCCGAGCGCGGCCCGTTCCCACGCTGGGCGACCGCACGCGAGGAGGCCGCCGTCAATGCGGAGGCGGCCCGTCGCCTGATCCCGCTCGACGCCCTGGGCGAGGCTCTCGCGTGGTCGCTGCACCCCGCAGTTGCTGCGGAGGAGCTCGACGTCGACCCGCCGATGCTGGAGGCTTTGCTGCGGGATCTGACGGAGGCCGAGGTCGAGGCACTCCGTCGCCGCCTCGGACATCACCTCGAGAGCCCCTGAATCCGCCTCAAGGTGGTGGAACTGTCGGTGCCCGGTGGCATGCTGTCCCTCGAGGAGAGGGGAGTGCGGTGGGGCACGTCAGGGACAGATGGATGAGCCGGAACCCGGAGACGGGGCGGAAGGTGCGCAACGAACGCTGGGGCAGAGGTCTGCGCTGGCAGGCCCGCACGATCCGCCCCGACGGCAGCGCCGCCACGAAGGCCTTCCCCACCCGGGAGGCCGCGGAGCTGTGGCTTGCTCGAGCTGCGACGGAACCGCAGCTGGTCGCACCGCGAATCGCCTTCAACGCCTACGCCGACCAATGGCTGGAGGGGCAGCTGCACTACCGACCCTCAACGGCTGCCGCCACCGGGACGCGACTCGAATCCGTGATCAAGCCCGCCCTGCAAGGGGTGCTGCTCACGGACCTGACCCGCGGCCGCCTGCAATCGATGGTGGCGGAGTGGTCCCGCCGGCTGGCTCCGGCGACGGTGCGGGTCGCATGGTCGCACGTGACCAGCATCCTGCGACAGGCCCGCCTGGACGGACTGCTCGCCGGCAACCCCGCGGAGGGGGTGCGACTGCCCGCGAAGCCACACAATCCGATCCGCCCACTCAGTGATGACCAGGTCCGGGCCCTGGCCTCCGCCGTGCCGGCATGCCTGCGCGCCATGGTGCTGACCGGGGCCGCCTCCGGGCTGCGCCCCGCAGAGCTGGCAGGCCTAACCTGGGATCGCGTCTCCGCCACTGCGCTGCGCGTGGATCGGCAGCTCACGTCGACAGCCGCGACGAAACCGCCCACGTGGGGGCCGCCGAAGTCCCGGGCCGGCGTGCGTACCGTCGGCGTCGGGGAAGGCCTCGTGGAGCTGCTGCGGCAGCATCGGGAGGAGCACGGGGAGGGCCCGGAGGGGTTGCTTTTCGTCGCGCCGCGCGGGGGGCTGTTGACCCGTCAGCGACGGTCGGAGACGTGGCGGAGGTATCGGAACGTCATCGGTGGCGGCAGGGGGCAGGGATGGCATGCGCTGCGGCACTACCATGCGTCCCGGCTGATCGCGGCAGGACTGTCACCGGTGGCGGTTGCGGCGCGTCTGGGGCATGCTGATGCCACGGAGACGTTGCAGACGTATGGGCATCTGTGGGCCACGGATGAGGCCAGGATGGAGGCCGCCGCGGTGGCCACTCTGGCGGCCCTGATGGAATCCGAGGCCCCGCCAGGCCCCGGGATTTGCAATGAAAACCGGTTTGACTAGGTGTTTCGCTGACTTGTTGTCGGTCTCCGGCTTACAGGCCGGCTCGTCCCCGAAAGGCTCGGCGAAGAGCCTTGTCGGGCCTTGCTGAGGACTTGCAAGTATACAAGTCGGTGGATTGCGGTGCGTTTAGTGGGAGATCTGTCTGGTGATCCTGTTACAGCCTGTTCCGGTGCGTACTTGAGGTCTCCGCGATCTGTTCCCGAGGCAGCCCGGCATCCATTGCCACCAGGACGGCATCGGCGCGGGCAGCCGCAGCAGCCGTCATGGTCTCGTGGGTGGAACGAGCCTGCTCGCTCGCCTTCCTGACGGCAGCCAGCAGTTCGCGGGTTTCGACTTCGGACACGTTCATGACTTCCGCGGGTACAGCCAGCAGCAGGGTGGGAGACTGTCTGCATGGCGGAATGGATTTCGGCGATTTGCGCGGCCCTCTCCCTGCTTGGCGCTGGCATTGCTTGGTACAGGTCGAACCTGTCAGCAAAGGCGAAACAGCAAGCCGAGGAAGCCCGCAAGAAGGCCGAGGAGCAGGCGCAGCTGGCAAAACGACAGGTCGAAGCCGCCGAAGAACAGGCCGACGCCGCGAAAGAGCAAGCCGCCGAGCTGTCCCAGCAGGTCGCAGAACTTCGAGAGATGCGGACGCTCTTTCAAGGGCCACCATTGGAGATGTTCCTCATCGGCGAAAACAGGTGGCACTTGGCCAACAAACGCGACGAGCGCGTCGTGATCGAGGAGATTGTAAACGCGGACGATTTCATAAGGCTCCGTTTCGACGCCCCGGAACACACCTTGGAACATACCTTGGAACTCGCCCCGTACGAAGCGATCGAGGTGGTGTGTGTGGGAGCTTTGGGCAAGCCCATCCCAGCAACGCTGATATTGCGTGTCAACTCTCATCCCGATCCTCTTCACGTGCGAATTCCGAGGGCGTGAACGTTTGGAGTGCGAAGTACGCGCTCGCGACAGCTTCAGCGGCGGCGATCAAGGCGAAGGACCAAAAGCCTATGTCATGGCAGGTAGGTCTCTCTTCAGCGGGTTGTTTTGTTCGGCGCGCTTCTGGTAGGCGACGACCGAGTCGGTGTAGATACGGATCTTGTACACGCGGGAGCCAGGACGGGGACGGAGGGCATACTTTCTGAGCTCCATCCCCGGCGTGATACAGGGTGGCGAGGTTTTTGGCAGTGTGTCGATCACTTCCGCGGCCCGGGCGGTGGGTTCGAGGCCGGTCACAGCAGACACCCCCACGCTCCTTGCCGTAGGCGAAGTAGGCATGGCGAAGTGGTGCTCACAGTGCTCCGTAGCTCCTCAGCGTAGCCAGTAACCGGCGCTGGATCCACTACACCCACAAATACTTCAACCAGGATGTTTTCTGACCTGATCGGCGCTTCGGGATACGGTAAGCAACTCCGCTACTAAAGCGGCCTGAGCTCGGCGGTGATCACCGAACTGGCCCGTGACGTGGGGCCCTTGGCGCGACTGCCTGTCTCTGGTCGACTCCACGCCCCTGCCTTGCGGGACATCACGAGAAACCGTGAAACACTCCGATCTTGCCGGTTACAGGTGCTGCGCTTCTCATTCCCGCTGGTTCTGGGGACTACGGCTCTACTAATCATCACCCATGACGGGGACGCCGATCATCTGGGGATTGGCTCATTCCGGAATCGGGGAACGTGAGGTGGTTCAGGCACTCCTTGAACACGACAACCAACTAATCCACAACTGCAGGTCGTCCTAGGCGGCAAGGGTTTCGCCGGACGCGAATTTGAGGGCTTCCTCACCCAGCGGTTCGGTGTCCTGAAGCCGCGGCCCGACCACAGGAACGAGAAACCCCGGTTCGGGAAACTCGCCCAGTGAGGGCAATGGATCGAGGCCATCATCGACACCCTGAAAGGACAACTCACTTTCGAAGAGTACTGCGCATGCACTCTCTCGGGTGTCCACACCCGCATCGCAACCCGGTTCCTCGTAATGGCCGCCGCGATCTGGCGCAACTGGAAAACCTAAACGATCCCTGACCGCCTACGATCGCTGACACCTAATCGGACTCCCTTCTAGTGGCGTGGCGTTGAGGTGAGTTTACGTTTGCGGTTGATTTTGGCGAGGAT
>CAJPNZ010000135.1 GCA_905372155.1 Propionibacteriaceae bacterium | reverse complement strand
AAACCTTCCAAGCCAACAACCTCGACGAAGTCCCCATCGAATGGTGACACCACCCGACCCGCGAACCGGAAAAGACAACCCCAGCAGTACCTACAGCACGCCATGACCGCACTGACCACCAAATCTTGGGGTTTCCCCGTTTGGTGGGCATTGTCCCAGCACCCCCCTGGTGCGTCCGAGCGAAAGCTGTTCCAGGAAGTCCCGATTCATCCGCAGCCGGTATCAATCACCACACAAGCGGCATCACAACGACAAGACGGAGGCAACCTCAGAACTATCATCGCCTGCAGGAGGTGAGACGATGGGCACTCCCCCACGCGAGACACACAATGTTCCACGCCGCACGAATGACCATGAATCTGGTGAGTACGTCACCGACCCGGGCCGCAAGGGTGACGTTGCACTCGGAGACCTGTGCACCGGACACACCGGCCCCCTGAACGGAGTGGCGTGGAGTTCTGACGGCAGTCTCCTGGCCACCGTCGGCGACGACCACACGTGCGTCATCTGGAATCCTCACACCGGTGAACCCGTCGCCACGCTCATCGGTCACACCGACGCCGTGGTCAGGGTCGCCTGGAGTCCGGACGACATGCGTCTGGCGACCGTCAGTCACGACAGAACCTGCATCGTCTGGAACCCTGACACCGCAGAAAGACTCCTCACCCTCGCCGGCCACACCGACGCCGTGACGGGTGTCGCCTGGCACCCCGACGGCACCCGTCTGGCCACCGTCAGCTGGGATGAGACCGGCATCGTCTGGGATTCGGGGACGGGCCGCCCGGTCACGACTCTCACCGGCCACGCCTACCACGTGAACGGGGTCGCCTGGCACCCTGATGGCACCCGCATCGCCACCGCCAGCAACGACGGAACCTGCATCATCTGGAACCCCGACACCGCAGAGAGGATCCTCACCCTCACCGGACATGACCGCTTCGGGGTCGAGGACGCGGTGTACGGGGTCGCGTGGAGTCCTGACGGCAGTCGTCTGGTCACCGCCGGCTGGGACGACGCCTGCATCGTCTGGGATCCCGACACCGGCCAACCCGTCATCTCGTTCGTCGATCACACCGAATGGGCGCTCGGGGTGGCGTGGAGTCCCGACGGCACCCGGGTCGCGACCGCCAGCGACAACGGAACCTGCGCGGTCTGGAATCCGGACACAGGAGAAGCGATCGCCACCCTCGTGCTCCGGTTCGCGACCGGGATAACATTCGTGCACGGGGTCGCCTGGAGCCCCGACAGCACCCGCGTCGCGACCGTTGACAGCAACGGGGCCTGCATCATCTGGAACCCCGACACCGGGGAAAGAGTCAGCACGCTCGCCAGCCGCACCGACTGGGTGGACGGGATCGACTGGAGTCCGGACGGCACCCGCCTGGCCGTCATCCCCGACTGGGCCGAGGCATACATCGTCTGGGACCCGGTCAGCGGCCGCCCCACGGCCACCCACACCGCTCACACCAACCTGGTAGGCAACCCCGCGTGAAGCCCCGACGGCACCCGCATCGCAACCATCCACAACGACAAGGCCTGCACCATCCGGGACGCCACGACCGGACAATTGCTCATCACCCTCACTAGCCGCATCGGTTTCCCACAGGGGGTTGCCTGGCATCCCGTGGGTGACCTCATCGCCGTCGCCAGCGATGGCGGAAGATGCACCGTCTGGAATCCCGACACGGGCCGGGACGTCGCCACTCTCACCGATACCGGCACCACACACGTGCTTGACGACACCAAGAGTGCTGTCTCCTGGCATCCTTCAGGTGACCTCCTCGCCACCACCAATGGCGAGGGGACCTGCATCATCTGGCAGCTCGACATCGCGGAGAAATTCACCACCCTCACCGGCCACACCGACGCCGTAACAGGAGTCGCCTGGAGCCCCGACGGCACCCGCATCGCCACAGCCAGCAGCGACGGAACCTGCATCATCTGGAAGCCCGACACCGGGGAGAGGATCCTCACCCTCACCGGGCACACCGCCGCAGTAACAGGGGCCGCCTGGAGCCCTGACGGCACTCTCGTCGCCACCGCCAGCGACGACCGTACCTGCATCATCTGGAACCACAACACCGGCGAAAAGATCACCACCCTCACCGACCACGCCCGCGCCGTGACCGGGGTCGCCTGGCACCCTGACGGCGATCTCATCGCCACCACTGACGCCTCGGGACTGATCCGGATCTCCCACCTCGACGGCACCCTGGAGCGCGCCTTCATCTCCGTGCGACCCCGGGGTGGAGAGCTACGCCAGCTGGACCCCTCAAGGCATCGACGTCCTGGAAGGAGAAGCCTGGCGAGTGCTGCGCGTCCCGGAGCCAGAAGACGGGAGCTAGCAGCACCTCGAGACATCCGGCCCGCCCTACGGACCGAGGAGGGCCAGCGGCACCACCGCCACCCCGTCGGGACGCCGGTAGGCGGCCTTGCCCGTCGTGACGATCACCAGGTCGGCCACCCGGTCGGGGATCTGGTCGCGCAGCCAGAGGAGATGCTTCGCTTCCGAGTCGCCCACCGCGGCCGCGAGTTTCACCTCGATGCCCACGATCTGCCCGTCCGCTCCTTCGACGACGAGGTCCACCTCGTGTCGTCCGCCCTGGGTGCGCATGTGGTACACCCGCGCCTCGGCGGCCTGCGCCGCGACGCGCACCGTCAGCGTCGCGAGCGACTCGAACAGCGGCCCCATCATGTGTGCCCCCGACGCGTTGAGCAGGGAGGACGATGACAGACCCAGCAGCCGGGCCGCCAGGGCGGGGTCGGCGAGTTGGTGTTTGGGGGCCTGCTGGAGCCGCCGGATCG
This sequence comes from Propionibacteriaceae bacterium, assembly GCA_905372155.1. Lineage (GTDB taxonomy): Bacteria > Actinomycetota > Actinomycetes > Propionibacteriales > Propionibacteriaceae > Arachnia. The sequence continues at coordinate 4,337 of CAJPNZ010000135.1, read as the reverse complement.
GGTTGTTCGCGGGAAGCCAGCCGGGCACCGGATCCAGTATCCACAGGCGGGTGAGGAGGTCCCGGTACACGATGGTCGTGGTGTGGGCCGGCTGCGCCCCGTCGCCTCCGGTGGTGGCGTCCAGCATCCGCGAGTAGGAGGTGGTGGTCGAGGACGCCGAGGCGTAGGCCGCAAGCCAGCGACGCAACGTCTCCGGGCGTCGCACCGCGAAGCCGTGGTCGGGCAGGTCGCGGTCGATGATGCGTTGCAGGTAGGCGTCCAGCAGTCCCCGGCACAGGCGCGGCGGCGCGTTCATGATCCCGGGGAATCCGCTGGCGACGATCGCGTCGGCGTAATCGGTGAGCCCGTATCCACTGTCCCCGCCCACCGGATTGCGACCGCCCTCGAGGAGCCGCGCCAGCGACACCGTCGATGTGGCACGTCCGCGTTCCGGCAACGCCATGGGACGCATCCGCAGCGACAGGATCCGTCCCGCCCCGCTGTGGGTCCCGGCGGCGTCCGTCGGCGTGGCGGATCCGGTGAGGAGGTAGCTTCCGGGCGGGGCGCCGGAGTCGACACGTCGTCGCACCGAATCCCACACCTGGGGCAGTTTCTGCCACTCGTCGAGGAGCAGCGTTCCCGCCGGCACCGCCGTCAGTCCGAAATCCGCTGCGGCGATCCGCCGCTGGTCCTCGTCGTCCAGCAGCCACGTGGTGGTAGCGCGCCGCCGGGCGGTGTCCGTCTTCCCCACTCCCTTGGGACCGTCGATCGCAATGGCGGGAGCGAGCGGCAGCAGCTCGTCCAACTCCAGATCCACCGTCCTGGGTAGGTACTCCATGCTGGCTACGCTACCATCCACACAGTTTCTACGCTATCATTTACACATATCCTACGCTATCATTTCTGCATCTCGTGACCGCCCCTCCGCGACCTCCATCCCAGTTCGCCAGCCCTACCGACGTCCGCCAGCCTCCCCGACGGGAGCGCCCGCCTTCCCGCCATCCGCCAGCCTCCCCGACGGGAACGCTCGCCTTCCCGTCGAACGCCAGCGCTACAGCGCAAGCGAACGACCACAAGGCAAGCGAACCCCGCCCCAAGGGGAGACGAACACCTCCCGCAGTCGCGGCTGAGACGCAACCCCAGCAGCACGCCCCAGACCCTCCGCTCTCCGACTTCAACACGGTTCGCTCGCCGAGAGCCCAAGCGATCTTATCGGTCACAAGACCCACACTGATTCAAAAATTAACTTCACCTCTTCCCCCCCCAGCACGACCTGCTAAGTTGAGGGCATCGTTGCTCCCCAAGAAGGTGATCATGCCTGTTTTGCAGGACTTTGACGTCCGCAGATGTCTCAAAAAATTACCCTTGCCCGAACATCTGAAGAATCTGGCGGAAGATACCGCCAGTCTTCTCGACAGCGAAGGTTCCGTCTGCATGTCGCGAGTCGCGAAGATGCTTCGATACGACGACGCCATTTGGAGGAAGACAAAGCTTCAGGAACTCCGCACACAGATCGAGAGGCTTTCCGAGGAGAAGCGCCTCCAGTTCAGTTTGAAATTACCCGACTCCTGGGACATCAACCTCGAAGCTCAATCCCTCTGTTTCGAGGGATTAGACGATTATCCCCCCGCAGTCTGCACGCCAAATCCGGAAGCTACTCCGCTCACGGGAAACATCGTTTCCGACAATGACGCAGATGCACGACCCGTTGCCGTGCTGCTCACCTTCAATGAGCATGAAGCTCACAAGGTGTGGGACACATTTGGCCACTCCCGCCGCAAACTGCCTAAACAAGGCGTGACGTATGACGAGCTCGACGAGGTGGGAGGTTTCCGGGTGATCCACGGGCACAGCAGTCGCCAAGGACCCCTGGGGGCACAGCTCAGCGCCGCGAAAGCCATCGAGCACTGGAGACCAGAAGTGCTGATCGCTGTCGGCATCGCCTTCGGGGTGAAGGAAGAGAAACATCACATCGGCGATGTCTTAGTCTCGACAAGAGTACTCGATTACGAGCCGGCTCGAGTGGAACCCGACGGCACCTTCACCCGTCGAGGCGAAACCCTCCCAACCTCTCAGGAGCTGGCCGACCGAGTGACGAATATTGACCTCCGGCGCGCGGAAGTGCGCGACTTGCCTACCATCCACATGGGCACCATTGTCAGCGGGGCGAAGCTGGTGGACAACAAGGAATACCGGGACAATCTCGCTTCCTTGCATAGCACGGTCATCGGCGGGGAGATGGAGGGGTCAGGCATCCTGACGGCTTGCGAAGAAAAAAAGGTGGATGTGATCGTCATTAAGGCCATCTGCGACTGGGCGGCTAACAAGAACAACCCCTCAAAAGACGACGACCAGAAAAAGGCATCGAAGAACGCGGCCATCGTCGCGCGCGCCATCCTAGAACGGGGACATCTCCAGAACGAAACCGCCGAGCAAAGAAGAAGACTGCGCGAGCTGAAAAACCCAACGAGTGCTACACCGCCTTTCCCGGACGCCCTGAAGATGGGTAAGCACGACAAAGTGCTTGAGGAGAAACACCTCATCCGAGATTCCCGCGCCTCCGCTGTGAACCTGGACCCCAAGGAGGCTCCGGGCATACCCGCCCAGGGCACACCAGTGGTGGAGGCCATGCTGGACTGGGCAGCGAACCCCGCCGAACCCCAATTGTTCGCGCTGCTCGGAGAGTACGGCATGGGTAAGACCGTAAGCTGCCAGCGCTTCACCCGGGAACTCGCGAAGCGCCGGAAAGCGAACCCCACCCTACCCATGCCCCTCTACTTCAACCTGACAAAAGCGGCCGACGCGCGCCTGGCTGACAACCTGAAAGAGCTGGTGGTCACCTGCATGCGCGACGACTGGCTACCCACAAACTCCTCACGCCACACGTGGCAGGCCTTCATGTCCTGGCTCGCCGCAGGGCCCTGCGTGGTGGTCTTCGACGGCCTGGACGAGATGCTGGTGAAACTCGACGACACCCAAGGGTCGCTGTTCTTCAACCGGCTGCTCGGCACGCTGCAGCTGCTTGACGACGAGGATGCGAACCGGCGAATCAGGCTGGTATTGTCCTGCCGCACCCAGTATTTCAAAACTTTGACGGAGCAGCACTTCTTCTTCCTAGGCGATGACAGTGCTAATTTGAAGGCCGACTCCTACCGGGCCATGACCCTGCTGCCCTTGGGCGATGACCAGATCCACCGCTACCTAAAAACCGTGCTTCCCGACAGCGATATCGAGCACATCATGGAACTGGTGGCCAGCGTCCACAACCTGCCCGAACTAGCTGCCCGCCCCTACACCCTCCGGCTCATGGCCGAACACATTCCGGAGATCGAACGTACCCGCGCTCTCGGCGAGTCGATATTCGGGGCAACGCTCTACACCAAGATGGTGGAGCGCTGGCTAGCTCGCGACTCAAAGAAGCACTTCATCTCAGCGAAACACAAGAGCGCTTTCATGGCCGAACTGGCCGCCTGGCTGTGGCGGGAAAGAAGGACCGCCGCACCCGCCGAAGACGTGGAAACCGTCTTCCGGCGCTGGATCCGCGGCGACGAGGATCTGAGTGACCTCTACCCCTCAACGGTGGCGAAATCGGACAAGGACAAACTGGCCGAGGACCTGCGCACCGCCACCTTCCTCGCCCGACAGGACGACGGACGCGGCAGCACCTTCCGCTTCGCCCACACCTCACTTCAGGAATACTTCTTGGCCCGCTACCTCCTGGACGCCATACAACGCGACGACCGCTCCCGCTGGGCCATGCGCACTCCGAGCGCGGAAACCCTCGATTTCCTGGGCCAACTCCTGGCCGAAGCCCAAGACCCGGAACTGATCAATACCCTGTCCTCTTGGAAGACCCCCTACCTAGGGCAAACGAGCGAGCTCCTACTGCGCTACACCTTCACCGCAAGAAAACGGAAGTACCCCGCCCCTAATTTGGCGAGAATCGACCTGTCGGACGCCCATTTGGATGATTGGGACTTCCTCGGCACCCCCAATAATACCCTCAACTTGACCGAAGCTAATTTCATTAATGCGTCACTGCGCAGAGCCGCATTTTCCTGCACCAATCTAACAGGCGCCCATTTTAATGAAACTATTCTCAATCAGGCCACTTTCTATGACTGCACAACCCGAAACACCCACTGGCAAAACTCCTCTCATCCAGGAGCAACTTGGCAAACCTCTGGTCGTAGTGTTCCCGCCAATTTGAAAGTTTCCCCATCCCCTAGCCACACCGCATCCATAACCAAGATTGCTTGGCATCCTTCCGGCAATCTCATCGCCACCACCAGCAACAAAGACACCTGCACCATCTGGAACCCACACACCGGAGAGGTAGTAACCACCCTCACCGGCCA
>CAJPNZ010000134.1 GCA_905372155.1 Propionibacteriaceae bacterium | reverse complement strand
ATGATGAGCAGAGCAGGGATGCCCACCCCGCCCCCACCGCCCGAGGCCGCCGGGGGCGGGAGACCAACCCAGGTCAGCAGCAGATTCGCCAGCAACCAGCCAAGGCCCAGCATCACGGCGGCCAGCAGGAACCACTGGATCACCCGGACCGCGCGCCACCAGCCCGGGATCCTGGAGAGCCCCAGATCCGTCGCCCCGACCGCATCGGCGAGCAGGTCCGGTAGGAGATCGCGATCACGTCGGCAAGCCGAGCCCAGGGCCCGCTGCCAGTCTTCCCCCAGGCCGTTCCCGACCGCGTCCGAGAACTGCCGCAGCGCGATCCTCAGCTGGGCCATGGCCACCGGTCCGCAGTCGGGAACGAAACCGTCTCCCGCCGTCCCCGGCTCCGGGAGCCCGGTACGGAGCCGTTTCAGCGGGTCGGGACGCAGCCGGTGCACCCACCGGGTCATCGGCCAGCCCGTCGCCAACACGCCGCGGTACCGGATGGTTTCCGCTGCCACCTCAATCATCCGGGGTACCCCCGCGACCTCGGCCAACCCGGCCTCCAGCACCTCGATGTCCTCCTCGCCGGGTTTCTCCGGCCCGGCCCGGCAGGCCACCTCGAACTGCCCGGCCAGCTGGTCCAGGTCCACGGACAGCCTGGTCCTGGCAGCACGTTTCCCCGCGACGACATCGGCCAGATGCTCCCGCAGCGCATCGATCCCGACCCCGGTCGCGGTGCTGGTGGCAAACAGCGGTGCGCCCTCCAGCCCGTCGGAGTCGAGCAGCTGACCCAGGTGCTTCAGGCAGTCGTCCAGATCCACCGCGCGGATCCGGTCCACCTGGTTCAGCACAACCACTATCACCTCGCTGTGCCGGGAAAGTGGCCTCAGATAGCCGTGATGCACCGCCGCATCCGCGTATTTCTGGGGGTCCAGCACCCAGATGAGCTGATCGACGACGGGCACCATCCGATCCACCTCGGTGCGGTGGGAGGACACCATGGAATCGTGATCTGGCAGGTCCAGCAGCACCATCCCTCCGAGACCATCCCGACCCGCCGGCACCGCCTGTCGATGCCTCACACGCAGCCAGTCAAGAAGCTCGGCGTTGGTTTCCCCAAAACTGAGAGCGAGTGTTTCGGCCGTGGTGGGGCGCAGCGCCCCCGTCTCCGAGACGTCCGATCCCACCAGTGCGTTCATCAGCGAGGACTTCCCGGAACCGGTCGATCCGGCGAGCGCCACGACGGTCTGTTCACCCCAGCGGAGACGCTGGCCGGCTCTTTCCAGGACCTTGACGGCCCGACCCGCCAGATCATCCGGCACGCGTCCCCGCGTAACGTCGATCAACTCGGTCAGGCTGTTCAGCCTGGAGCGCATCAGTAACCCTCCGGCCTGGTCAGCGCCTCGAACGCCTCGGCGCTGGCCAGTTTCAATTCGTCGGCGGCGCGAACCAGGCGATCGGGAAGGCTGGCCTCCACGCCCAGCTGATCCAGGCGGGCGTCGAATCGAGCGAACTGGGACCCGAGCAGCGCTGAGATCCGTTTGTCCAGCTCCGCCCGGGCGCGCGCGGCGAGGCGCCTGACGGCGTCATCCCCGAAGATCCCCTCCAGGAAGCGCTGGGCGAGCACCGAGGAGCCCCCTGCAATCCCCACCTCCGCGGTGGTCAACCCGCCCGTGGCGGCGAACACCGTGATCACCAGGGAAACTCCGATGGCGTTGGTGCCGAGCGCCAGGAACCGGGCGGTGCGCCGCCTGGAACGGCCCTCCTGCTCGAGGATGGTGAGGATGTCCCCCTGCCAGGCCTTGACGAGCCTCTCCGCCTCGGCTGTGAAAGAGGGATCCGGTCTGCTGAGCGGATCCCGGTCCCCGGCCACCAGCGCCTGCCCCCACGGGGTCAGCGACCAGTGGCTCGCCGCGCGCTGGCAGGCCGCGGTTCCGTGTTCGACGATCAACGCAACGAGTCCCTCCGAGATGGCGGCTTCGACCGGCTCGACCCGTTTCCGCCCGGTGAGCCATTCGGCGAGGCGGTCGCGGACGGCGGCGATCCGTTCCTCGATGCCTCGCATCAGGTCTCCCGTGCCGACCATGTCCTGCCACCGGCCGAGCACCTCCCCGCGGAGCATGGAACCATCCGCGGTGGCGCGACTGATCTCCTCCATCGCCAACCGGAACTCCGTCTCCGCCGAGTCCCGCAGCTGGGCGACGGCGGCGAGCTGGCTGCGGCTCCCATCGGCCAGGTAACGCAGCTCGGCGTCCAGTCCCCTGACCGCCCCGGCCAGGGTTTGAACCGCGACGGCACGGCGTTCCTTGCGATCCCTGGCGACTCCGTCGAGCCATTGGTTCAGTTCCGCGACCAGCTCTGCCGGCAGGATTCCCTCATTCTGGCTCTCCCGCTCGGGAACGCTGAACAACCCGCGGAGCCGGATTCCCCGCGCGGTCAGGAGTTGCCCCAGATGGGAGCGCAGGTCCGGTACGGAAACCCGCGGACAACGGTTGAGAACCAGGGCGATGGCCGCGTTGCGCGCCGCAGCCACTCCCAGCAGTTCCCAGGCGACGGCGTCCGCGTACCGGGTGGCGGTCGTCACGAACAGCCACAGGTCGGCTGCCGCCAAGAGCTGCCGGGAGAGCATCCGGTTGTCGTCATCGATCGAGTCGATGTCGGGGGCGTCCAGGAGCGCCATGCCTGCGGGAAGCGAATCAGTGGTGATGACGCGCAGAGCTCGCGGTCCATCGGTCTCGCGATCGGTCCGAGCGAGTTCCGGAAGCACGGCCCCCGAGCGAAACCAGTCCCGGTCCTCCCGGTTGCAGATCAGCGTTGGAAGCGCCGTCGTGGGGCGCCTAACCCCTGTCCGGGTCACGACCGCCCCCAGCAGGGAGTTGACGATCGTGGATTTCCCCGTCCCCGTGGGCCCCCCGACGACGGTCAGCAGCGGGGCATCCAGGCGACGCGCCCTTGGCAGGAGGTAATCTTCCACCTGGCGATTCACCGCTCTGACCCGCGCCGCCAGGATGTCGGCACCGTCCAGGGGGATGGGGAATCGGATGTTGGGCAGGACCAGGAACAGCCCGGTCAGGGCATCGGCCAGAGGATTCTTCATGAAGTGGGGGGATCGGGGAAGGGTGACTAGGCGGTGACGCCGCCTTGGGAACGACGTCTGGGAATGATGGTAAGCCCCCGGGTATCGGTGAGCGCATCGGGGCGTAGTTCCTCGATCTGGTGCACCAGTTCGTGGGTGCGGTGATCGGAACCGGGGCCGACGGTGCCACGGGTGGTCTGCTCCCGCGTATGCGCCAGTTCGGTGATCAGACGCATGAACTTCGCGGTCCGCCACCACACCCTCGGGCCTCGGCAGATTCCGGCCAGGTGAAGTTTGATGCGTCGGAACGGACTCGAGTAGACGACCACGTCTTGATCCTCGAGCCAACCGCCCTGCCTGAGATCGATGAAGCGGTGCCGCAGCACGCGGGTCTCCCCCACCACGCTCGCCACCAGGAAGAGGACAATCACGGCCACGAACCCGAGAGCCATGTACCACTGATTCCTGAGGTTGTCGACCGGGTTCATGCTCGAAACGCCGTTGAAGAGCATGTGCCCTCCGGCGGCGAGCAGGAAACCCGCCAGTGGCGCCGTCACCCGCACCCATTTGCTGCGCGCACCGAGGGCGACGGAGATTCCGAAGGCCGTCATCATCGTGAAGATCGGGTGTCCGAAAGATGTGTAGACGCCCCGGAGCATGACGAGTTGGAGCACGGCCTGCTCCGGATCGCCGACCTCGATGTGGTTGTTCGCGAACACGACCACTCGGGCGTAGTAGATGATGTTCTCCACGAAGGCGAACCCGATCGCGGACAGACCGGCCAAGGAGACGACGCTGATCCGCGAGATGAAACGATTTCGGTAGAAGATGACCAGCAGGAACAAGACGGTGGCCTTCGTGGCCTCCTCGACGAACGGGGCGATGAAGATCGCGGGCCGCGTACCCGAGTCCGCTTCGGCGCTGGTGGTCTGCATCATCTGCCCCGCCCACGAGTTGATGTAGATGCTCGCCCACGTCGCGGTGCACGCCCCCCACCCGAAGGACAGGAACCAGATGAGTGGTTTCTGGGGCCGGAACCTGTCGAGCCAGATGAACAGGACCGTGTACGCCAAGGCCGTCCACATCGCCCAGTACGCCGCCATCCGCAGGGATTCGTTGTTCAGCCCGAGGGCCACGGTTCCGTCGGGATAGGTGCGGTCGGGGTTCAACATCTGGTACTGGTCGACCAGGTTGTAGACGAAGAACGGGACCAGAACGAGGGTGATCCAGAACAAAGGGCTGCGCAGCATGCGCTGCCACCAGGGACGATGGGAGGCGGTGGGCAGGCCCGAGAGCCAGCGTTGCCGATCTACAACCTGAGTCATGATGCCCTACAGGGTACTTGGCGCCCCAGGCAGGACTCGAACCTGCGCACTACAGATTAGAAGGCTGTTGCTCTATCCACTGAGCTACTGGGGCCCGGAGGTCCGTAGCACGGGAACCGCTACTTCAGCCGTCCCAGCGTTCGGGATCTCCTGACCGCAGATTCTACGCATCCTGATCGGATCTTGCTGTGCACGGTGCAGGGTTTGGGCAATACTCTGGATCGGTGAGCGATGAACTGGTGTGGATTGACTGCGAGATGACTGGGCTGGACCTGGAACGCGACGCGCTGATCGAGGTCGCGGTGCTCGTCACGGACAAGGACCTGAACGTGTTGGGTGAGGGCGTTGACGTGCTGATCAAGCCCAGTGACGAGCAGCTTGCCGGAATGAGCGATTTCGTCCGCGAGATGCACACCAGATCAGGACTGCTGGATGCCCTGGCCGACGGAACCACGATGGAGGAGGCCACCCGGACGGTCCTCGACTACGTCCGGGAGTTCGTGCCCACCGCCCGCAAGGTCCCCCTGGCGGGCAACACCATCGGGACGGATCGCGCGTTCCTGGCCCGGGACATGCCCGAGCTGGAGGCCCACGTCCACTACCGCAACGTGGACGTCTCCTCCCTGAAGGAGCTGGCGCGGCGCTGGTTCCCGCGGGTGCTGTACCAGGCTCCCGCCAAGCAGGGAAACCACCGGGCGCTGGCCGACATTCAGGAATCCATCGAGGAGCTGCGCTACTACCGCGAGGCCATGTTCGTCGCCGCCCCCGGCCCCACCACGAACCAGGCCAAGCAGATCGCGGCCCGCCACCGCGGCAGCCTGACGGGGCTGGCCGACCCGCGGGTCGAGTCCGTTCAGTAGCGGGTCAACCGCTCCCCGACCTCCAGGACCAAGTCGTCCTCGCCCCGCCTGCCGATCACCTGAACCGCCAGGGGAAGCCCCTCCGAGCTGATGCCGACGGGCACGCTGAGGGCCGGGTGGCCGGCGAGGTTCCAGTACGAGGTGTAGGCGATGACCTTCGCCGAAACCCGCTGCACCGCGAGATATCCCATCCGGTGCACGGGCCGGATCGGCGGCGGCAGCATGGGGGTCACGGGGGTGAGCAGCACATCGACCCGCCGGAAGATCCGCTCCATGGCCCGTTCCACCCGGGTCGTGCTGCGCTCCGCCCACCGCAGCGCCCCAGGCGGCAGCATGCGGGCCATTGCCGCTATCCGCTTCGAGCGTTTCTCGATGCGTTCGGGACGTTCCAGCCTGCGCACCTCGTCGAGCACCCCGAGGTGGAACTGCACCATGAACGTCAGTGGGGTCTCCGCCCAGCGGATCGATCCCCGGGTGACCTCGTGGCCTTCCTCCGCCAGCCTGTCGGCCGCCCGCGCGACGGCCCGGGCCAGTTGGGGATCGGGTTTGACACCCGGCAGACAGGATTCGAGGCTCCATCCCACCCGGAGTGTCCCGTCCAGCCCCGGGCCGGGATCCTCGGGTGCCGTGACGGCCATCGCCAGCCGGAGATCCTCGACGCTGCGGGCCAGGGGACCGTAGGTGCCCAGTTTGTGCCACAGGTTCGGGTGAGGGGCCGTGCTGACCCGTCCCCGGCTGGGTTTGATGCCGAACACGCCACTCCAGGCGGCGGGGATGCGGATGGAACCGCCGGCGTCGCCGCCAAGGGCCAGCGGAACCATGCCGGAGGCCACCGCCACGGCGGATCCCCCCGACGAGCCACCGGGGCTGCGGGCCGGGTCGCAGGGGTTGTGGGTGGCGCCCCACTCCCCCTCCGTGAAGGGCACCTGCCCGAACTCGGGCATGTTGGTCTTGCCGATGATGATCGCTCCCGCGGCCCGCAGCCGGGCCACCACGTCCGAGTCGACGGCCGCGGGAATCGTGTTTCCGCGACCTCCGAGGGTGGTGACGAGCCCCGCCACCTCGATTTCCTCCTTCACGGCAACCGGAACCCCGAACAGTGGCAGCGCTTTCCGTTCCCGCGCCGGCGTGGCGTCGAGCTCCCGGGCGCGTGACACCGCCCCGGGGTTCAGCTGGGAGAACGCGTTCAGTTCCGGGTCGCGTCTTCCGATGCGTTCCAGTACGCGCTCGATGTGGTCCTCGACTGTTGACTCCCCACCACCGAGTCGACGGCCCAGGTCAGCGGCTCCAACGTCGAGAAGATCCATACCGTTCATCCTTGCACGCCCGGAAACAGGCATCAAAGGAACGGGAGCCGTCCTTGGAGCAACAACGGTGACCGGTGTGTTGTGGAACCCAGACCCGACGAAGGAGGCACGCCATGAGCCACGAGCGCCTGCTCGCCGCGCGACGCCACATCGACGAACGCAGGTTCCGCGAGGCCATCGTCGAACTGCACGTCGTGCTGGAGAACGAGACGAAACCCAGCCAGACCGAGGAAACCCTCGAGCTGCTGGCCCTGGCCAATTTCAAGGCCGCCTATCTGACCGAGGAGGAACACCTGGCCCGGCAGCTGATCACCTCACGACCCACCAACGCCTACGCGCACACGATTCTGGCCCGTTCACTGGAACGCCAATCCGAGCACGAGGAGGCGGCGGGGGCGCAGTCTCTGGCCTTTGCCCTCGCCGTACACTTCTGATTCGGAGAAGATCCAGAACCTCTGGTACGGCGAAATTTGAGAAACCCATCTCCCCAGAGGATCCTCGGAAAGGAAGATGGATCATTCTTCACCGCTCGAGGCGATATCAGCGATCACACCAGTTCGTGGCCAACGCCACAAAGTAAAAGGCGTACCAAACCAACACAACCGCTCGGCCTCCGCCCCCTTCCCCTTGCCCCAGGCC
>CAJPNZ010000133.1 GCA_905372155.1 Propionibacteriaceae bacterium | reverse complement strand
CTCCCACCCCGCACCCACGGGCGTAAAGTGACCCGGGACAGACTGGCGACCTAGTCAGTACACAAATGATCGCGAGGGAGCATCATGACTGAGCTACCGCGGGAAGCGGTGACAGCACCAGAAGAGAAAGATCTCCGCGCCGCGACGGCCATCCGGCCCGCCCGGCGCAATCCCCTGATAGGTTTCGGACTGCTCGGAGCCGCGGTCGGCGTACTCTGTCTCACCTCGTGCGATTCTGGTGGCGGCCAGTCGGGAAACCACACGGGCGGGGAGGCAAACCTCCAGCTACCCGACCTCGGATCCGTCTCCTTCCTCGGCCTGCCGGGCAGCGTGCTGCTCGGCCTCGGACTGATCGTGTGCGCCCTCGGCCTGGTGTTCGGGATCATCACCTACTCGCAGCTGAACCGCATGCCCGTGCACACGGCGATGCGGGACGTTTCCGAGCTGATCTACACCACCTGCAAGACCTACCTGAAACAGCAGGGCCGGTTCCTGCTGCTGCTGTGGGCCTTCATCGCCGCCATCATCGTCGTCTACTACCTGTTCCTCGTCAATTTCGGGGTGGGAAGGACGGCCGTGGTGATCCTGTTCTCGCTGATCGGCATGGGCGGCAGCTACGCGGTGGCCTGGTACGGCATTCGCGTCAACACCCTGGCCAACTCCCGCACCGCGCACGCCGCGATGTCCGGGCGCCCCTACCCCTGCCACGACATCCCGCTGCGCTCCGGGATGAGCATCGGCATGGTGCTGATCTCCGTCGAGCTGGCGATGATGCTGGTCATCATGGTGTTCCTGCCCGGCGAGATCGCGGGTTCGTGTTTCATCGGCTTCGCGATCGGTGAATCGCTGGGCGCGTCGGCGCTGCGCATCGCCGGCGGGATCTTCACCAAGATCGCCGACATCGGCGCCGACCTGATGAAGATCGTCTTCCACATCAAGGAGGACGACGCCCGCAACCCCGGCGTGATCGCCGACTGCACGGGCGACAACGCCGGTGACTCCGTCGGTCCCTCGGCGGACGGCTTCGAGACCTACGGCGTGACCGGTGTGGCGCTGATCACCTTCATCCTCCTCGGGGTCCAGGACCAGATGGTGCAGGTGCAGCTGCTGGTGTGGATCTTCGTGATCCGCGCCGTGATGGTGGTGGCCTCCGGGATCTCGTACTTCGTCAACGCCGCCATCACCCGCGCCCGCTACCGCGACGCCGCCGAGATGGACTTCGAGGCGCCCCTGACGTCGCTGGTGTGGCTGACCTCGGTGCTGTGCATCCTGTGCACCTTCGGCACCTCCGCGGCGCTAATCGGCGGCCTGCCCGACGGGATGTGGTGGAAGCTGTCGCTGATCGTCAGCTGCGGCACCCTGGCCGGGGCGCTCATCCCGGAGCTGGTGAAGGTGTTCACCTCCACCAACGCCCGCCACACCCGCGAGGTCGTGGTCTCCTCCAACCAGGGCGGGGCCTCGCTGAACATCCTCTCCGGCCTGGTGGCGGGCAACTTCTCCGGCTACTGGATCGGGCTGGCGATCACCGGGTTGATGGGGTTGAGCTTCATCATCTCGACGATGGGGCTGAGCCAGCTCATGATCGCCCCCGCGGTGTTCGCGTTCGGTCTGGTCGCGTTCGGTTTCCTGGGCATGGGGCCCGTGACGATCGCCGTCGACTCCTACGGCCCCGTCACCGACAACGCCCAGTCGGTGTTCGAGCTGTCCACCATCGAGGAGGTCCCCGGCATCGAGGAGGAGCTGGAACGCGATCACGGCATCCGCCCCGACTTCGAACGCGCCAAGCACTTCCTCGAGGCCAACGACGGCGCGGGCAACACCTTCAAGGCGACGGCGAAACCGGTGCTGATCGGCACCGCCGTGGTGGGGGCCACCACCATGATCTTCTCCATCATGATGGGCCTGACCAACAAGCTCACCGAGAACCTGGAGAACCTGTCGCTGCTGCACGCCCCGTTCCTGCTGGGCCTGCTGCTGGGCGGCGCGGTGATCTACTGGTTCACGGGCGCCTCCATGCAGGCCGTCACCACGGGCGCCTACCGGGCCGTGGAGTTCATCAAACAGAACCTGCACCTCGACGGCGAGACGAAGGCCTCCGCCCAGGACTCCAACAAGGTGGTCGAGATCTGCACCCAGTACGCCCAGAAGGGCATGTTCAACATCTTCCTGGGCGTGTTCTTCGCCACCCTGGCGTTCGCCTTCGCCGAGCCGTTCCTGTTCATCGGGTTCCTCGTCGCGATGGCGCTGTTCGGGCTCTACCAGGCCATCTTCATGGCGAACGCCGGCGGAGCCTGGGACAACGCGAAGAAACTCGTCGAGGTGGATCTCGACGCGAAGAACACGCCGCTGCACGACGCCACCGTCGTGGGTGACACCGTCGGTGACCCCTACAAGGACACCTCCTCGGTGGCGCTCAACCCGGTGATCAAGTTCTCGACGCTGTTCGGGCTGCTGGCCGTCGAACTGGCCACCGCGATCACCGCCCAGGGCCTGGGCACGCTGGCCCACGTCCTGGCCGCGGTGTTCCTGCTCGTCTCCGCCTTCTTCTGCTACCGCTCCTTCTACGGCATGCGGATCGGCGAGAGGATCGAGGACATCAAGGCCTGAGAGCCCCGCGACGGGTGGGGCCGGGACGACACCCCGGCCCCACCCTCCGTCCGTTCCGGGGCGGGAATGTGCAAGAGTGGTCGGTGATCGAGTGCGCCCGTGTGGAGAGGAACATCATGAGCAGTCCGCAGTACCCCCACGACCCGTACGGCGGCGACCAGCAGGGAAACGTCTGGGAGCAGTCGCAGCCCACCGGCAACGTCTGGGACCCGCAGGCCACGGACGCCTGGGGCCAGCAGGCGGTCTCCAGCGATTCCCCGCACGGACTGCCGCCCTCCCCCTCCCCGGGCGGACCCATGGGCCAGTCCGCGCCCCCACCCCAGCAGCAGCCACCGCAGTATCAGCCCCGCCCGAGCAACGTCTTCGCCACCTTGTTCGACTTCGGTTTCGCACGTCGCACGAGCACCGCGGCCCTCAGGACGATCCATCTGCTCGGCACCGTCACGGCGGCCCTCCTGGCGTTCGCGATCCTCGCCGTGGGGTTCACCGGCCAGAACACACTGCTCATGGTCATCGCGCCATTTCTGGCCGCTTTCGCGTTTTTCACCACGGTGGCCGTCATTCGTGTGATACTGGAGACGTATCGGGCCGTTGCAGGCGAGCTCGACTGAGGACCGGTTGGGCCGGGCCACACACGACAGAGACTCAGCCCGGCCCAACCTTCATCACTCGAGCGTCCTCGGGAAACCCACCAGCGGACCCGCCGCAGCCGGTAGGTTGTAGTCGTGAGCATCACCGTCAAGACGATCAGCGCCGACGAGCACCTCGCCTTCGTGGCCGCTCGTGGGCAGGCGAGTTTCCTACAGCTTCCCGCATGGGGAAAGGCGAAACCGGAGTGGCGTTCCGAATCCGTCGGTTTCTTCGACGGCGACACCCTCACCGGGGTGGGGCTCGTCCTGTACCGGCAACTGCCGAAACTGCCCCGCTACCTGGCCTACCTGCCGGAGGGACCCGTCCTCGACTGGGACCGCCCCGACGTCGACGCCCACCTGGAGGCGCTCGTCGCCCACGCCCGCCGCAACAAGGCGTTCGCCGTGCGGATCGGCCCGACCGTGGTGCACCACCGCTGGCTGGCGCCCACCGTGAAGGCCGCCATCGCCGACCCCGGGATCACCGCCCTGTCGCAGGCCACCCCCGACGAGACCACCCTGACCGGCACCCGCGTGCTGCGAACCTTGGACCATCTCGGCTGGCAACCCCAGGCGGAGGGTCACGGCTTCGCCGCCGGGCAGCCGAAGTTCAACTACCAGCTGCACCTGACCGACGCCGAAGGCACGGCACTGACCGACGAGCAGCTGCTCAAGGGCATGAACCAGCTGTGGCGCCGCAACATCAAGAAGGCCGACAAGCTGGGGGTGACGGTCACCCGGGGGGAACGCGCCGACCTGGCCCGGTTCCACCGCATCTACCTGGAAACCGCCGAACGCGACCACTTCACCGGCCGCGGGCTGCCCTACTTCGAGACCATGTGGGACGCCCTCAACGCCGAGGAACCCGACCGGATGCGCGTCTACCTGGCCGAACACGAGGGCGACCTGGTGGCGGCCACCACCTTCATTCGCGTCGGCACCCACGCCTGGTACTCCTACGGTGCCTCCACCACCGCGAAACGCGAGGTCCGCGGCTCCAACGCCATCCAGTGGCGCATGATGCGCGACGCCCGCGACGCCGGAGCAGACATCTACGACCTGCGCGGCATCACCGAGGGCCTGGCGGCCGACGACCCGGAGTTGGGGCTCATCCAGTTCAAGGTGGGCACGGGAGGCGAGGCCGTCGCCTACCTCGGGGAATGGGACAAACCCATCAGCTCGTTCCTCCACTTCGCCTTCCAGCAGTACCTGAAGCGGCGGTGACATGACCCTCACACTGACCATCGACACCCGCGCCTGGCGCGACCACGTCAAGCACGTCCACGAGGAGTTCCCGGGGCTGGTGCCCGTCGCCAAGGGCAACGGCTACGGCCTCGGACTGGATGTCCTGGCCCGCGAGGCCGAACGTCTCAACAGCGACTGCCTGGCGGTCGGCACCGCCCACGAGGTCGCGGCGGTCAGGGAGGCGGGATGGTCTCGCGACGTGATCGTCCTGAACCCGTGGCGGCCCTTCGACGAGACCGCCACGGCCCTGCTCGACGATCCCCGCGTCATCACCGTCGTCTCCCGCCTCACCGACCTCGACGAGTTGCGCACCACGCATCCGGGGACCCGGGTGGTGGTGGAGCTCATGACGTCGATGCGCAGGCACGGCATCACGCCGCAGGAGATCGCGTCGGTGGATGCCGGGAAGCTGGGATTCGAGGGCTGGACGATGCACCTGCCGCTGAGGGGGCAGCTGTCGGAGGCCAAGCAGCTCGCGTCGGAGGCCGTGGCCCATCAGCGGGGCGCGGTGTGGGTTTCACACCTGGGCGTGAACGACTACCGCAGGTTCCGCACCCAGCTGGGCGTGCAGACCCGGATGCGGATGGGAACCCGGCTGTGGCTGGGGGCCCCGCAGACCCTGAGAACCACCGCCACCGTCCTCGACGTGCACCGCGTAACCCGCGGTGCCCGCTACGGCTACAACCAGTCGCGTGCCCCCCGGGACGGCTGGCTGGTGATCGTCAGCGGCGGCACCTCCCACGGGATCGCGCTGTCGGCGCCGTCGCCGGCCCGGTCTCTGCGGCAGCGAAGCGTGAGCCTGGCGCAGGGCATCCTGGACGCCGCCGGGATCTCACGGTCACCGTTCAGCATCGCGGGTCGCAAACGCCCCTTCGCGGAGCCCCCGCACATGCACGCCTCCATGGTGTTCGTCGGGGGCGCGAGCGCCGGGGTCGAGGTCGGCGACGAAATCCCCGTCACCACCCGCCAGACCACCACCACCTGCGACGAACTCGTCTGGAACTGAGGGGCATCACCGCCGATCGCACGGTTGCGCAGCACTCAAGCCGGAAACTGGCCCATTTCGGCTCGATTCCCGGGTTGAGTGCTGCGCAACCGTGCAAATGGGCCTGCGACTTCGTTCAGCACACCCCCGATCGGGTCGGCGACCTGCGGGGTGCGCAGCGGATCGTGGCCCGGATCGGCGGCATCACACAGGCAGGAGATGAAGATCCAGACCTCCACGACGATTCGCAGGATGATGGTGGCGAAGTAGATGTTCGGGTTCGAGTTGAGATGCCCGGCCAGATACCCCCAGATCGCGGCCCAGTAGATCACCTGGGTGACGGTGAAGGCCGCCCACTCCGGGCGGCTGGGACGCCCCACCAGCAGCGCCAACAGCAGCCACAGCGCGGTCTGGGGGGCGTAGGTGGCGCCGAACAGCGCCGTCGGGAACACGAACAGCACCACGAGGGTTCCGACGCGTGGCCGGTGTCCCCGCAGGTAGAGCCAGGCCGCCACGATCACCAGCAGCAGCGCCGTCAGCATCAGCCCCAGCGACCCCGCGGCCCGCACCTCCCAGCCGAACATTTTCCCGAGGTAGAACAGCGACCCGTAGGACAGGTTCTTCGTCGCCTCACCCTGGTAGTACCCGGCGACGGCCTCCCAGTTCAGGATCAGCAACGGCAGGTGCAGCAGCGCGACGGTGGCCGCCGCGGCTCCGAGAAACGCCCCGGCCCGGCCGGCCCGGCCCCGCAACGCAAAGGCCAGGGTCACGGCCAGCACCACCGCGATCGCCACCAGACCAGCGCAGACCGCGAGCCCGAGCACGATCCCCGACCACACCGGCCGCCCCGTGGAGAACAACAGCAACCCGAGGGCGGTCAGCGAGACCGCGAACAGGTCCCACGACACCAACCCCGAGGCCAGGACCACGGGCGAGGCCGCCAGCCACATGCCGTCCCAGGAGCGGTACCGGCCGCCCCGCGAGTCGCGGCCCATGAAGGTCTGACACAGCACCCACAGCAGGAAACACGCGAACAGCAGCACCATGCAGACGGCGTAGAACACCTGCGCGCCGTCGAGCTGGGCCTGCACCTCCAGGGACGCGCCGATGGGGGCCCCGAGCAGGTCGGAGATCCCGATCGCGACGCACAGCAGCAGGCCGAGCAGCGGCGGGTACTGCATCTGCCCGCCGTCGAAGGGGTGGGCGCCGAACGCGAACCCGCTGCTGCTCCACGCCAGCGGCACATCCGAGTAGCAGAGCACGATGAACGCGTTGACCCGGACACCCTCGGTGGTCTGGACGCACGGTATCTGCCGCAGCGAACAGACCACGAACAGCACCGTCGCGACCAGCAGCGACCACGGCAGCGGATCGAACCACGGTCCTGAGCGCCGGGCGTAACGCCCGGCAGGCCCTCCGAAGCCCTCCAGCAGCGCACTGTTCATGCGAACACCTTAGAGGCTGCGCGGACAGGTCTCGGAGCAGCCACGAAACGACCTCACGACGAAACGACCGCGGGCAGGGATGCGGGAACCCGGGGTGTCAGCCCCCGCCCCGCTCACGGCCGTTGTTGCCCCGCTGGCCGTCCCCGTCGCCCTGCTGACCACCGCCGGGGCCGCGCTCGTCGTTGCCGGGGTTGGTCGGCTGGTTGTTCCCTCCACCCGTCGGTTGCTGAGTTCCCCTGCCGCCGGTCGGCTGCGTGGTGGGCGCCTGCGACCTGCCGCGGGTCGGCTGCGTGGAGGGCGTGGACCGGCCCGAGTCCGTGGACTCGGAGGTGGGCCGCCTGCCCCCGTACGAAGGTTCCTGGGTGGGTTGCGCGCTCTGGGTGGGT
>CAJPNZ010000132.1 GCA_905372155.1 Propionibacteriaceae bacterium | reverse complement strand
ATCCCGAATGCAAGACCGATCCACCTACCGAACCCGTATCAGCCAATGTACACGGGCCCCTATCCATCGGCCCCCCAGTACGGCCAGACCGCCTCAGCTCCCATGACCCAGGCCCAGCGAAGCCTCCTGATCATCGCCGGGGCCGCATCTCTCATGGGGGCGTTCCTGCCCACGGCCCTACCTCTGCTCCTCATGGCGGGAGGCGGGTTGCTGCTGCGCGCCGGTGCAACGGGGCGCCAGATAGGAATTGCTTCCTTCGTGGTCGGGGCCTTGCTGACCCTGACGATGCTCGCGAGGATGCAGTACGTGCTGAACGGGCTCGGTAGGTGGATCGGTCTTGCATTCGGGATCGCATGCGTGGCAACCGCCTTCAGCCAAGCGCGGCGCTGACTCGTTCCCACTCGGCCGGGCTCAGCGGCACCGTCGACTCCTCCCGGTCGGCCAGCGCCAGGGGATGATCGGGATCTGCCGTGGCGATTTCGGCCACCCACGGCGGCCAGACCTCCTCCGGCAGGGAGTCAAGCCGCCACCAGCGAGAACCCCTCACGCGTTTCTTCTCGGCATCGGTCCAGCCCAGGCTGCTCGGCTCGAAACGTCGTATCCGGGCGAGAAAGAAAAGATCGTCCTGCACCCGGATGCGATCGGAGTAGCCGTGACAGGCCCGGCCCCGGGCAACCGGACCGACGAGATCGGCGGGGGTCAGCCGCAACCCGGTCTCCTCCCCCACCTCCCGGCAGGCCGCCTCCGCGGGATTCTCCCCGGCGTCGATGCCGCCGCCCGGCGTCACCCACCAGGAGGACCCGGGGATGCCGGGGTCGGAGTCGTTCAGCAGCAGCACTTCCTCGCCCGCGATCAGCAGCACCCTGGCGCCGCGCCGCAGCTTGAGGGGACGGGGGTTCACCGCGACCTCCTGGCGGCGGCGGTCTGCTCGTCGATCAGATCCCGCCAGGTGCGCACCAGGTCGGGGTCGACGTAGGCTTTGTAGCTGCCTCCGGGACGGGCGGGGCTGCCAATGTGGAAGGCCCGCACCCCGGCGCGGATCAGCCACGGGACGTGTTCGGGTCGCAGCCCTCCCCCGGCCATGATCACCCGCGCGATCCCCGGGTTGGAGCGGGCCCGCTCCAGGAGTTCGTCGAGTCCGTGCTCGACCCCGCGGGCCGAACCGGCGGTGAGTACCTGGTCGAGACGGGGCAGGGTGGCCAGGTCCTCCCATGCGTCGTCGAAGTCCAGGCAGTTGTCGACGGCCCGGTGGAAGGTCCAGGCGAAGTTGCCGTCGGCGACGAGCGCGTTGCACACCTCGAGGTCGATGCCCGCGTGACCGTTCAGGAACCCAAGCACCACCCCGTCGGCGCCCTCGTCCAGGTAGGAGGCGATCAATCCCCGGAGCCGGACGAGTTCGCCCCCGTCGGTGCGGAACCCGGCCCGCAACCGCACCATGGGGCGGATCTGGATGGAGGTCGCGCGGCGCACCTTCGCAACCATCGCGGGTTCCGGGGAGAGCCCGTCCTCGTCCAGGGTGCCGAGCAGCTCGACGCGATCGGCCCCGCCCTCCTCGGCGCGCTGCGCATCGGCCGCATGCAGCGCGATCACCTCAAGCAGACCCATGACCCTAGTCTGCCGAGTCCTCCCGCATCCGGTCCACGCGGGGTAAACCACGTACTCCTCGCCCAGCCGGCTCACAGAACCACACGGTCACGCCCCGAACCGGCGGCTCCTGGCAGGACCCGGGATCCAATCGATCAAGGTCAGACAGGAAATCTCCGGGTGTTCACGAACCCTTCCCGAGACCCGACCTCGGTGGCGTCATTGAGTCGTGGCACCTGCGATACTTGTGACAACTCCGGCATTGGGTGCGAGTCACTCGACGCCGGGAAGGAGAACAAGGATGAGTGACGCACCTGATTCAGCCGCCGCTGGTGGCGGCAGTGCTGATGCAGTGAACACTGAAGGAGATTCGCCCGCTTCGAGCGAGTTGAAGATTTCAGAGTCAACGATCCTCATGGAAGTGGCCGACGATGTCGTGGTCTTGTTCGGTGAGGTCCCGGAAGGCGTCGAACTCCTCGACCTCGGCCTGATTCCGGAGCATGACCGAACCCAGCTCTCCAGGGCACTTGGTTCCATCGGGAATGCTGGCACGATTGCCGGCAACATCGCAGAAACCGCCACCAGCGCGCAGGGGCTTTTCCGTCTCAACGAAGCAACGTTCTCGCTCCTGAGGAGCGGAGGCGAGCTTGCCGCCAAGGACGGCGCCAAGCTCGGAGCCATCCTCAAGAACGGCCAGGTCATCGCTCAGGCCCGCTTCATTCCAGTCTCCGTGACCGCCGCCACGGCCTTAGCCGCCATAGGTCCAGCCGTCGCAATGATTGCGCTGCAGATGCAGCTGGGCGAAATATCGAGCCTCGTCCGAACCAACATTGCGCTCACCACACAGACCCTCAAGGCGATCCGCAACGAGCAGTGGTCCGAGCTCGAGGGCTTGGCGGACTCGATCGATGATGCGTCCCAAAAAGTTCGTGAAATCGGCACCATCACTGACACGCTGTGGGAGTCAATCGCGCCCATGGGACAACCGACCCGCAAACAGACGAGGCTCTATCGGAAGAACGTCACCGGCCACATCCAGGAAATCAGAAAATCCGACGGGCACGCCAGAAGGCAATATCTCGAATCCAACGCCGAGGCAATCGTCTTTGAAACGTACGCCTTGTTGACCTCACTCAAGACGCACGCGACCTACCAAGCACTGATGGCCGCACGAGCCAGAAAACGAAGCGAGACCGACGAGAATGAAGCCAAGCTCTTCGAGATAATCACCCGTGACACGCCGCCTGAGATAAAAGATTCCCGTGAAGAGATCGGCCAGCTCACCGAATCACTCGTTCGCGAGCTGCGGATCATCGCCGAGCTCCCAGGAAGGGCCACCATGCCGCTCACCAAGAAACGTCGGGACGCCAAGGCCGCGAAACTGACGTGCGCTCAGCTCCTCGAGGCCATCGAACCGCTGGCCGAGTTGCTCCACCCCGCCGTCGCCATGACGGCAGTCCCGGAGATGGCGTGCGCACCCGATGACCTTGATCTTGATCCCTATCTACGTGTGCTTCGGTGGTTCCTGGAGGATGGCGAACAGCTCCACGGCATTGCATTTCCGTACGAGGCCAGCGCAAACAACTTTCCGGGGAAACTGCCAGCCGCTGCACTCAGCAAGCTGCTCGACGCGGCCTGGGATGCACTCAAACCCGGCAAGATGCAGGCGCTGGCCCCAAAGGCCACCTCCAGTACCTTCGTCGCGGTGACCGACCGCCGGATCATCACCGCGAATCCGAGGGAGCTCCTCCACTGCGGCGAGCTGGGCGCCACGTACCCACTCGATGATGTGGAGGGCGTGCACCCGAGGACCACCAACACAGACCACGTGTGCCCAACCATCGGCGTCACCACGAAACAGAGTGACATCCGGTGGATGTTTCCCGCCCGCGCCGACCAGACGAGCATTGACGATCTGGCAACCATGATTGATGACCTGGCAGCCGCAGTCGCAGAGAGCGCATCCGGCCATGCTGAAACGCGGACCGCCATCGCTTCCTCTGCTACCGAAACAGCATCCTCTTGATCCTCACCTCGCGGCAGAGCAGGGACACGACCGATTACGCGACGCAAAACCAGGATTCGTCATTCCGGCAAACCACTCCGCCGGAAAACACATCGAGGATGTGGGCGGGAACACCGGGACACGACAAAGGGTGGGGCCTCCCGGAGGAGACCCCACCCTCATGGGTTTCGAGCAGGCGATCAGAAACCGCCCATGCCACCCATCTCGTCCATGCCCGGGGCACCGGCAGCGGCGGGAGCCTTCTCGGGCTTGTCCGCGATGACGGCCTCGGTGGTCAGGAACAGGGCCGCGATGGATGCGGCGTTCTGCAGCGCCGAGCGGGTGACCTTGGCCGGGTCGATGATTCCGGCGGCCACCATGTCGACGTACTCGCCGGTAGCGGCGTCGAGGCCGTGGCCCTTCGGCAGGCCAGCGACCTTCTCCGCGATGACGCCGCCCTCGAGGCCGGCGTTCATGGCGATCTGGCGCAGCGGGGCCTGCGCGGCGGCGAACACGATGTTCGCGCCGACCATCTCGTCGTCGTCCAGGCCCTCCACCTTGGCGGCCTTGGAAGCGTGCAGCAGCGCGACACCGCCGCCGGGCACGATGCCCTCCTCAACCGCGGCCTTCGCGTTGCGGACGGCGTCCTCAATGCGGTGCTTGCGCTCCTTCAACTCCACCTCGGTGGCAGCGCCGACCTTGATGACGGCCACGCCGCCGGCCAGCTTCGCGAGGCGCTCCTGCAGCTTCTCGCGGTCGTAGTCGGAGTCGGAGTTCTCGATCTCGCGGCGGATCTGGGCGACGCGGCCCTCGATCTGAGCCTGCGCGCCATTGCCGTCGACGATGGTGCACTCGTCCTTGGTGACGATGACCTGGCGGGCCCTGCCCAGCAGGTCGAGGGTGACGGTCTCGAGCGACAGGCCGACCTCCTCGGCGATCACCTGGCCGCCGGTCAGGATGGCGATGTCGCCCAGCATGGCCTTGCGGCGGTCGCCGAAGCCCGGGGCCTTGACGGCGATGGACTTGAAGGTGCCGCGCAGCTTGTTGACGATCAGGCCGGCCAGGGCCTCGCCCTCGACGTCCTCGGCCACCACCAGCAGCGACTTCCCGGACTGCATGACCTTCTCCAGCACGGGAAGGAGGTCCTTCAGGGAGGAGATCTTGGAGTTGACGATCAGGACGTAGGGATCGTCGAGGGTGGCTTCCATCCGCTCCGCGTCGGTGACGAAGTACGGGGAGATGTAGCCCTTGTCGAAGCGCATGCCCTCGGTCAGTTCGAGTTCCAGCCCGAAGGTGTTGGACTCCTCGACGGTGATCACGCCCTCCTTGCCGACCTTGTCCATGGCCTCGGCGATGATCTCGCCGACGCTGGGATCGGCGGCGGAGATCGACGCGGTGGCGGCGATCTGCTCCTTGGTCTCGACGTCGATGGCCAGCCCGGACAGCTCCTCGGCGATGGCGGCGACGGCGGCCTCGATGCCCTTCTTCAGGGCCATCGGGTTGGCGCCGGCGGTGACGTTGCGCAGACCCTCGCGGACCATTGCCTGGGCCACGACGGTGGCGGTGGTGGTGCCGTCGCCGGCGACGTCATCGGTCTTCTTGGCGACTTCCTTGACCAGCTCTGCGCCGATCTTCTCGTAGGGATCGTCCAGCTCGATCTCCTTGGCGATGGAGACGCCGTCATTGGTGATGGTGGGGGCGCCCCACTTCTTCTCGAGCACGACGTTGCGGCCCTTGGGGCCGAGGGTGACCTTGACCGCGTCTGCGAGGGTGTTCATGCCCCGCTCGAGGCCGCGGCGAGCCTCTTCGTTGAATTCGATGAGCTTTGCCATGGTGTTTCGGGAATCCTCCCGTCCAGCCGGGGCGGGGCCCCGGAATCCTGTTGTCTTGTTCGGCAGGAACAGTGCCCGCGACGGACGGCCCTTGGCCTCACCAACCCTACCAGTAGCACTCGGAGGTCCCGAGTGCCAACTACAGTTTTAGCACTCCACCAAGGAGAGTGCAAAGAACAGGCGTAGATTTCCTGGGCGCGGACCCCGTTACCGACGCCCCAGGCGCCCGGCAACGGCCGCCCGCCTCGGGCCCGGGCCCGGCAGGCATCGGACAGCCACCACCCCCGGGGGCGCTGCGCTAGGCTTCTCGGGACGTTGTTGGGAAAGGACCGGGATCCAGGAGGATGAAGACATCGGCGAGAATCCGTCCCGCCGTGAGATCCGACTGCCCCGCGATCCTGGAGGTCATGTTCTCCACCCCGATGAGCCGTGAGTCGAGTTGGTGGCTCAACACCGTGGAATCCCTCGAGGCCAAGCTGGCCTCCGGTGGGGGTTTCGTCGCCGAGGTCGACGGCCGGATTGTCGGCTGCGTCATGCACGTCGTCTCGGGCACGGACCTGGTGCTGCGCGGCCTGGCGGTGCGGCCGGAGTTCGAGAACCGGGGCATCGGCACCGCCCTGGTGGAGGCGGTCGAGACCAAGGCACGGGCCCGGGACCTTCCCCGGGTGCTGCTGGCCGTCAGCACCTCCAATCTCGAGGTCTGCGACTATTACCTGCGTCTGGGGTACGTCGTCAGCGAGGAACCCTACGCGCACGCCGCCCCGGGACGCCCGGCACCGGTGGTGTTCACCAAGGAACTGTGACCCGGCCCCTGCCGGGGTGGTCAGGGCAGCACCACCAGCATGTGGTCGCGGCCCTCGAGTTCCTCGTCGATGATGGCGGCGATCCTGTCCCAGTCTCCTCCTGCGAGACCCGCCCCGATCTTCGGGTAGCCGATCCGGGCGTCGGGGAAGTTCTTCGCGACGGCCCGGAAGTTCGAGCGGATGGCGTCGTAGTCGACGAGCGCCCCGCTGCCCCGGTAGTTGCCCTGGGTGTAGGCGTTGATGACGGTGAAGCGCACGTCGCCACGGACGATCTCCGCGCTGGTGTAGGTGCCGAGCTTCCCGAGATCCCCCTTGACGGTGGCCCTGTCAGCGGCGAACGCCTCGGGCAGCCGGTCCCTGACGGCGCGGGCGATTCCCGCGCCCATCGTGTTGTAGCAGTTGCAGCCGTGGATGATGACGTCGAACTCCCCTTCGAGGGCCAGCGTTATCAGGTCACCGGTGACGGTTCTCATCTCAGCCCCGCAGCCTTCGGGCGGAGCGGGCGGCCTGACGCTGGGCGCGCTGGCGACGCAGCCGTTTGACAAGCAGCGGTTTGTAGCCGAGGGCCGCCGGGTCGTCTATGAGCGTGTTGAGTCGCTGGTAGTAGCGGGTGGTGGAGCAGCCGAAACGCTCCATGATCGCCTGCTCCTTGGGAACCTCCAGTGTGAACCAGCGTTCCTCGAAGTCGAGCATTGCGGCATCGCGCTCGGCGAGCGGGGTTTTCAGGGCGGCCTCGGTCATGGTGCCATGCTACGCGATGGTCCCCGTCCCGAATCACACGCGTGTGATTCGGGACGATCGGGCAGGCATCGTCGAGTTTTCACGAAATGCCCGCGGCCCGACAGATTGTGCAAGAGACTTGGAGCAACCCGTTGTTCCGGGTTCACTGGTATGACACGTCCATCTGGAGGAAACGATGCTGGAACTGATCGGGGTACGCCAGCGCTACCCCTGGGGCACCAAGGACGCCATCCCCGCCCTTCTCGGTCGGGCCACCGACGGGCAGCCGTGGGCGGAACAGTGGTTCGGAGCCCATCCGCTCGGCGACTCCCCCACACCGGGCGGTTCAACGCTGTCGGAGCATCTGGCGCAGGACCCGGATCGGCTCGGCAAGGTCTCCCTGATGACCTTCGGCCGTCGACTGCCGTTCCTGGTGAAGGTGCTTTCCGCCGCCTCCCCCCTCAGTCTCCAGGCCCACCC
>CAJPNZ010000131.1 GCA_905372155.1 Propionibacteriaceae bacterium | reverse complement strand
CCACACACCAACACCCGGAGACAACAAAGGGAAACTCTGACCAAAAGTTAAGGTGATGGAGGACGCCGAGCGCGCCGCGGGCAGCCCTGAAGAACAGATTTAATCGAACACGCAAGGCATAGCTCTGCGTTGCGCCGGCATCGAAGCTTCAGCGAGGAGCCCAAACAACGAGTTGCGACGGGAACCGCATGACCGACGAGGCGGCCACGTCCTGCGGGCTGGTCGCACACGGATAAGCAGGTGGAAAAAAACTCGTTACGGAACCGGAGGCGAGGAAATCGGCGGCTGGCCGCGATGCCCTGATTACCGGGGCATAGCACGACAAAAGATCCGAAGCCGCCACCCCTTCGGGGACATGATCATCGTTCTTGTCGCAAAAACCGACTCCGCGACTCCGACAACACCCCGCTCACCCTTATCGGCCATCATGGAGGTGCATCAACAGCCAACCTCGGCTGTGCACCGGGTAGGGGTTTTGCTGGTCGACACACCATCTGCGAACGAACTTTACCGCCTCACTTCTCTCCCATCGAGAAGAGCGCAATCCCCACTTTTCCTGAATCTGCGTCAACAAAGACGGTCGTCATATCTTCAACACTCATTTCCTTGCTCTCGGTGCGCGCTTGCATCCACCCGACTCTGACTTCCTTTGTGCCTTGCTCGGTCCGCACATCTCCTTCCAGCAGGAGGCCGGGCCCTGTCGGGAGGATCACGTCATCGACGGACATGTCGGAGATGTCCATGCTCGCTTTGGTGTCGACATTGATCAATTCCCGGGAGTGTTTCACGCCGGGTTCTTGGATTGCGACCGCCGGGTCGCTGAAGCGCTCCACCCAACCGCCGGGATGAACATCGAAGATGCCTGTCAGGGTTCCCATGTCTTCACCCGATGTGCTCATCCGGGTCACAGTGTAGGGAAAATCCATATCGACCCGCTTCAAACGTTTTCCCGGGGCCAGCATCAAGGAGTTGGCGGTGGCTCCGATGAGCCATTGATCGGCACGCACCGT
The DNA here is from genome assembly GCA_905372155.1 of Propionibacteriaceae bacterium. Classification (GTDB taxonomy): domain Bacteria; phylum Actinomycetota; class Actinomycetes; order Propionibacteriales; family Propionibacteriaceae; genus Arachnia. The sequence goes on along the minus strand of CAJPNZ010000131.1, from coordinate 6,415 downwards.
CGCCGGATCGGCCCGGGCGTCCTTCAGGGAATAGATGTGAAGCGTTCCGGTGCCTGCCGGAAAATAGTTCTCCGCGGTCTGCACCACCAGGGAATCGTCGGTCAGGGCCTGTCCCAGGACCAGACCGGAAACCTGAACGGTGCGGACCTCCTGCCCGGTCTCGGCATCCAGGACGACGATGTTCATGCGCTGGTCGGCAATGTTCTTGGCTTTCCCGTTGACCATGTACGGTTCGAGTTGAATCGCCACGTACTTTCCATCCGGACTGGCGACAACAGTTTCCGGATCCGCAAAATCTCCATTCCCATGATCCAAGGCTTTTTGATACGTATCTTGGAGGTCATTTTCCATCGGCTGCTCGATGGTCGTGGCCCACCGGACCGATCCATCCGCGGGATTCAAGGAGACGACCTGATTGACGTAAAACCTATCCGTCGTTCCCAAGGATTCTTGGCTTCCGAATACGACGACCGGTCCACTGGCGGTGGGCGTTGCGGAACCTTTCTCCCAGTTTCTCAAAACGACGGACCAGCCAGCCTCGGTGGGCTCGGGCGCCTGTACGACACCCGATGTGTCGTCGAGGTTGCTGATCCGGACACGAGGGACGTCCCGACCCAGCGAACATGCTCCGAGCAGCAGCGCCAAGAAGAGTCCCGCGGCAACAAAAGACCGGATCGATTTCTCAGATCTCACGACACACCTCCCGTCAGGCCATACAGGCGGCGATAGGAGCGGTAATTCGATCTGTACGACGAGACTTCCCCTATCTCTTTTTCTGGGTCAAAAACAACCACGGTGACCCCGGGTGTGTTCTTGAATACGGCATCTACGCCACCGCATCTTCCAGCGAGTTGGACAGGAGTATGAAGGTAGCATGAACCGCTTCCTCCCCCATATTGAGCATACGATGCGAAAGACAGGTAGGTGGATCCGGGTGCGATGGGAATCGTGGCCCCGTCGGAGCCGTCCCCGGGCTGCACGACCACCGCCCCGGAGAGGGTCTCGCCTTCCCGCATGATCGTCACACCGATTTTGGCTGCTGCCACACCCGCGTATTGGGATGCGGGAGTCGTGGTACGGGAAACGGGATCGAACACAGCACCCACCCAGGCCTTGTCCGATTTCCCCAGGGAGATCATCTCGCAGTTTTTCTTTTTTTCGTCCACGGAGTACTCGGGGTAGAGGGCGAGTGTCCCCGATGCAGTGGATGCGCGGTAGTTGACTCCGGCTGTTCTGCCCAGCGGGACCGGCGCGCTCGTTTCCAGTCCCGCCAGAGAATCGAGTGTGACCGCCTGCATGGCGGCGCTCTCTACAAGCTTCTCACCACGCACTTCCTTCTCCTCTGGCGGGGCCTCCGCATACTGTGAGACCCACCCATTCACCGCGACAATCCCCTTCTCGGATTCTCCACACGCATCCCTGGTAGGAATACCCTGCACCTCGACGGCAGCTGACGGGTCTGTGTCGGGGGCAACGAGCAGGACGGGGTTGGACCGGTCGCTGTTTTCCCGTCGGCGTTCGAGAATCAGGGAGGCATGTCCCGCGGACTTGGTGTGGTTTTTGGCGACCTCAAAATCATCCGGCAACGTCCAGCGTTGGCTGCCATCGGCCAGATCGTAGGCGATGTCACCGTCCAGAACAACAGAATCCGTGAGTTGAATACCCGAACCCTCTGTGGGGTGTTCGCTGGTCACCTGCCCCGTGAGGGAATCCAGCACCAGGGTCAAACTGTCGTAAGCCGGAGCGTCAGTCTGATCATGCCCATTCCCTTGGCCGGGCCCGCCTCGAAGAACCGACATTCTCAGCACAACATGACGACCGTCAGGACTGGTCAGTGGATCTTCGTACTTGGCTTGTCTGTGATAGGTCCACAGGGTGGTTCCATCGGGTCTCAGCGCCGTCAACCCGTCCGTGGTGAGGATGATCGGACCTGCCGCGCCTGCGGCGACGGCGAGCAGATCGGGAACATCCCTCGTCCAGGCAACCGTGGACCCCACCGTGGCCGGAAACTCGGGCAGTGCGCCTTCTGGCATGGCCGCTGTGGTGTGGGAAAATGGGGTCGAATGGACCGGGAAGTCCGTCAGAGCACGCAACGAAACGGTCGCCCCGGTCAGCGCGAGGACGGGAATCAGCGCAACAGCCACCCAACGCGCCCTTCTGTCGATCCCCGAACCGGCTTTGCTGCCATCATGACGGGAGAACACGATCCCAGCGGGATCACCCCTGCCGCCCTCCGGAAACCCCCACTGATCGCGTATTCCGCGCAGCAACAGATCAAAGACGGCGACGATTCCCAGACCGAACGCGCCCAGGGCCCACGCCAACAGCAGGGCAGCACCAACCGAGGTTTTATCAAAGAGCATCCACCACGATCGCAGCTGATAGACGATGATCGCGGCCCACCCCAGGCCGACGATTACCGCCGGGACGATCCTCCGTTTCCCGTTCCCGGCGGCGAAAAACCAGACGAAGGACAGAATCGCACAGACAACCCACACCGGCGTGGAATCATGCAAATCAGTGCGTTCCCCGCGCATCCCCCATGCAAAGGTCAGTACCACTGCCGCCAGAACGGTGAGCGCTCCCCCGACCCGAAGCGCCCTGAAAACCGGGACGCACCGAGGCAGGACCGCTTCATCCCCGGCCTTCGTTTCCCCAGTCCGGTTTTCCTTCCCAAGAGCATCCGTTTCCTTCTCGGAGATCTTGTTTGTCGAACCGGCCTCGATGTCGTCCTTGTCGTTCCGGGGCATGTCAACATCGTCCCACGGGACCGGTCCACGACCTCTCACCCGCCGACCCGCCGGGCCATGCCCTCGATGACGAACTCGATCTTGCGGTCCAGGAAACCCCGGCCCGTCCAGCCCTCGTTGGGCACGAGCTGCTCCGGAAAATCCTCGGCGAACTTCTCCCGGTTGAAGTTCTCGACGGCTGCCTCCAGCCCCGTCGCGACCGTACCGTCCTCCCCCGGGAGGATCGCACGGTTCGCCTCGATCACCAGATGGGTGCACAGCACGGTGTCGCCGATGAAGTCCACGGCGAAGACGGCGTCGTCCGGGCTGAACCCCCGCTCGACCAGCGCATCGATGCAGGTTTTCATACCCCGGGCGAAGTAGTGGTGCGCCCACGTGACCACCAGGAACGTCTCCGCGAGCCCGGGGTGGCGGTCCACCAGACCCCACAACCACTCGGCCTGGTGCCGCAGCAGTTCCCGCCACCCGCCTTCGGAAACGGTGAACCTGTTCTCCTCGGCCAGGCGTTTCAGACAGCCACGCAGCAGGTCGTCCCGTGACGCGATGGTGCGGTACAGCGCCGGGGTGCCGACCCCCAGGCGTTTGGCCACCCCGGTGAGGGTGAAGTCCCGGATCCCGATCTCCAACGCGGCCGTGACGACGTCGTCGTGGGTGAAGCCCGGTTTCGGGCCGGTGCGCCTCCCGTGTGATCTCATGCGGTTAACGTACTCGTTGCCCACGTCACAGCGTGGCGTTAAGGTGAGCCTCATTGAATGCTGAAGACCATTTCCCAATCTTTCGAGGTGCAATTCATGACGACGCAGGAACTCGAGCGCGTCGAACCGGACCAGCAGGCCGATCCGATGGAGGAGAACAAACGCAAAGCGCAGGAGGGGCAGGCGGCGATCAAGCGCCTGGCCGCCCCGGTGCGCGGACTGCAGCGGCTGGGGCAGGCGTTCGTGATCGCCTCGGCCATTCTCACGACCGCCCCCTACCTCGCCCTCGTCCAGCTCGGTGACCTCCTGCTGGCCGCCCACAGCGCCGGCACCGCCGTCGACGCCGACCGGGCATGGGCGGTGATCGGACTGCTGATCGGTGCCTTCTCCGGCCAGCTGCTGCTGTACTTCGTCGGCCTGCTCATCACCCACGTCGCCGACCTGAGGTTGCGTGACCAGTTGCAGCGCGGTATCGCGCAGCGCCTGGCACGGGCCCCGCTGTCGTGGTTCACCGAGTCGACCTCAGGCCTGATCCGCAAGGGCGTCCAGGACGACACCCGCGCCGTCCACACCGTGATCGCCCACGGCCCCGTCGAGATCCTCAACGCGGTGGTGACCCCGCTGGCCCTGCTCTGCCTTGCGTTCTGGCTGGACTGGCGGCTGGGGCTGCTCAGCATCGCCACGATCCCGCTGCACATGGCCACCTACGCCGTCTCCATGAAGGGCATGCCGGAGAAGACCGCGGAGATGGACGCGAAACTGGCAAAGGTCTCCTCCACCATGGCCGAGTTCGTCGCCGGGATCTCGGTGGTCAAGGCCTTCGGGCGGGTCGGTAGGGCGCACTCCGCCTACGTGGATTCCGCCGATGAGTTCTCCCGGTTCTTCCGTGCCTGGGCGCTGCCCCTGGTATCGATCAGCTGCGTCTCCATGGCGTGGATCTCCATTCCGCTGCTGCTCGTGGTGAACCTGGGGGGCGGGGCCCTGCTGATCCAGGCCGGGGCGGTCACGTTGCCCAAGGTGCTCGCGGCCACGCTGATCGCGTTGGTGCTCCCCGGTGCCGTGCAGGTCGTCTCCTCGATCTCCTGGTCCTACCAGATGGCCGGGGCCGCGGCGATCCGGCTGTGCAACATCCTCGACACCCCGGTCCTGCCCTACCCCGAGACCTCGCAGGTCCCCCAGGGGTGCACCGTCGAACTCGACCACGTCACCTTCTCCTACGGCCAGACCCTCGCCGTCGACGACGTCAGCCTCACCCTGGAGGAGGGAACCGTGACGGCCCTGCTCGGCCCCTCGGGGTCCGGCAAGTCGACCCTGGCCACGCTGATCGCCCGTTTCGCCGACCCGGATTCCGGGAGCATCCGGCTCGGGGGCGTCGACCTGAGGCAGCTGACCGAGGAAACCCTCTACTCGCACGTCTCGTTCGTGCTCCAGGACGCCCAGCTGCTGCGGGCCACCGTCCGCGACAACATCGCCCTGGGCCGTCCGGGGGCGAGTATCGACGAGATCCGGGAGGCCGCGAGAATGGCCAGGATCGACGACTTCGTGATGTCGCTTCCCGAGGGCTACGACACCGTCATCGGCACCGACACCTCGCTGTCCGGCGGGCAGGAGCAGCGGATCGCGATCGCCAGGGCGCTGCTGGTCGACGCCCCCGTGCTGCTCCTCGACGAGGCCACCGCCTTCGCGGATCCCGAGTCCGAGGCCGAGATCCAGCAGGCCCTGAGCACCCTGGTGAAGGGCCGCACCGTGCTGGTGATCGCCCACCGGCCCGCCGCCATCCGGGGAGCCCACCGGATCGTGGTGATGGAGCGAGGACGCATCCGAGCGGTCGGCAGCCACGAGGAGCTGCTCGACGAACCCCACTACCGGGCGTTGCTGCACCAGAGCGGCGAGCTGCGCACCGCCTCAGCCGAGGAGGACCACCGATGAGCGACATCAACCGCAACGCGCTGCTGCCCCGCTACCGCCGCCTCATGACACCGCCCCAGTGGCGGCAGTTGTCCACGGGCCTCACCATTGGTGTGGCGGCCGGGGCACTGGGCGGGTTCGCGCTGCTGGCCCTGCTCCCCGCCTCCGTCGCCCTGACCACGGGTGCCCCGAGCTGGGGACTGGATTTCGGTGGTTGGCTGGTGGTTCTGCTCGTCACCGCCGTCGTCACCCTCGTCATCGACTTCATGGGCACCCGCACCGGGTATGTGGGTGCGCTCGGTTTCATGCAGAACGTCCATCACAGCATCGGTGACAAGGTCGCGAGGCTGCCCCTGTCCTGGTTCGATCCGTCGTCGGCGGGCTGGATGTCGCGGATGGCCAGTCAGGAGATGATGTCCCTGTCAGAGTCGGTGGCGCACTTCCTGTACAAGCTGCGGGTCAACATGGCCTCCTGCGTCGTGATCGGGATCGGCGCCTGGTTCTGGGACTGGCGGCTCGGTCTGCTGCTGGCCTGTGCGGCTCCCGTGCTGGCCCTGGGTCTCGTCATCGGACGGCGCCTCCTGAACCACGGCAAGGCCATCGCCGAACCCTCCGAGGTCGAACTGGCGGCCCGCATCATCGAGTTCTCCCGCTGTCAGGGGGCTTTGCGTTCCTGTAACGCACCGAACCCGCCGGGCCTCAGGACGGCGTTCGAGAGCAACCACCGAGACTCGCGGCACGCTTTCTGGTGGGAGGCCGCCGGCAACATGGTCAACGGCGCCTTCGCCCAGCTCGTCGTGATCTCCATGATCGTTCTGTCCGCCGCCCTGGCGCTGTCGTCGCAACTCGCCCCGCTCCAGGCGATCGTCACCATCGGCATGTGCCTGCGGTTCATGACGATGCTGAACGACATCGGGGCCATGATGATCGGTTTCGAGGAGCGTCGGCAGATGATGAACCACATCGATCAGGTCATGGACTCCCCCGTGCTGCCCGAACCCGACACCTCTCCCGAGGCTCCCTCCGGCGGCAGCGTCGAGCTGGTCGACGTCGACTTCGGGT
>CAJPNZ010000130.1 GCA_905372155.1 Propionibacteriaceae bacterium | reverse complement strand
CCCCCAGCAGCAGGGCGACATGGACGCTCGCCGCCCCCGCCAGGGGGGTGTTGAGACGCTGCCCCCAGGCGCCGCTTACCGCCATCCGGACCAGAGCCACGGCCACCACCGCCAGAACCGCCCAACCGACGCAGGCCAGCAGCGCGGGCAGGAGCCGTCGCTCGACGGCGTGGGCGACGGCCCACCCCATCAGGCAGGCGATCAGCGCGCTCAGCATCGGCACCACCACGTAGGCGTGGGGGACGACGACCGAACCCCGCGACCCGAGACGTTCGTAGGCGACCTGGACGTGGGTGAGACCCGAGACGATTCCCCAGGCGATCAGCAAGGCGAAGGCCGCGACCAGCCAGCGTCCGGGACGGGAGGTGCGCGCCCAGGCCCCCGCCCTCAACGCCAGCGGCACCCCGACGACGACGGCCACTCCACCGACGATCAGGAAAAGCGTCCACGGCCCGAAATGGCCGTTCGGCATCCGCCTCGAATCGACCAGGCCGAGGAGCAGGATCAGGGGGACGACACCGAATGAAACGACCGCCCCGAGCATGCACCACCTGCTGGTCGGGGCGTCGCGCTCGGGCACCATCACCTCTTGAAACCGGGTCGGGACAATGCCGCAACGCTACCACGCGGCACGGCTGCCCGGTCGGGGCGCGGGGCCCCGTCGGGCGGTTCACCCCCGCCGGCCACGATAGGATCGCGCTTGAGGTTCCGGCTGTGAGGAGTGAAGCGTTGAGCAAGAGTAATCGCGTCGGTCTGGTGCGGACCGGACTGGCGGTCTGGGACGCCCTGACCTGGGCGGTTGCCGCCCTGGGGCTCGTGCTGACCCGCTACAACTTCGTCCTCACCGGCGAACAGACCCAGATCGTCCTCATCTACGCGGCCTCCGCGATGGTGCTGCAGATCGCGATCGGGTTCGCCACCAAGCTCTACCGGGGCAGGCACGGCATCGCGTCGTTCGAGGAAACCGCGCTCCTCGCGGTCGTGGCGCTGGGCATCGGCGCGGGGCTCGCGGTGCTGTTCGCCCTCTACGCCCCCTCCACCTACCCCAGGGTCGTGACCTTCACCGTGCCCTTCGTCGCCGTGATCCTCATGGCCGCCGGCCGGTTCATCGCCCGCTCCGTGATGCGTCCGTCGCGGCACGACTCGTCCGCGGAACCGGTGATCGTCTACGGCGCCGGCAACGCGGGTCAGCAGCTCGGCCGGCTCCTCGAGTACGACCCCGACGCCCCCTACCGCATCGTCGGTTTCATCGACGACGACCCGAGCCGCAAGAACCTCCACATCTCCGGCGCGAAGGTGCTCGGAACGCGCGAGAACCTCGTGGACGCCGCATCCCGGAACGGGGCCCGCACCGTGATCGTCGCCATCCCGACGGCGGACCGGCAGTTCATGCGAGAGATCTCCGCGATCGCCGACGAGGCCGACCTGAACGTCCTCGTCATGCCGCCGACCCGCGAGATCGTCAGCGGACAGGTGCAGCTGTCCAACCTCCACGCCCTCGACGTCACCGACCTGCTGGGTCGCGCCCAGATCCAGACCAACCTGGGCGAGATCGCCGACTACCTGTCCGGGAAGGTCGTGCTCATCACCGGCGCGGGCGGTTCCATCGGTTCGGAGATCGCGCGGCAGGTCTACCGTTTCGGCCCCAAGGAACTCGTGATGCTGGACCGCGACGAATCCGGTCTGCACGGCACGCAGCTGTCGATCTTCAACCAGGGTCTCCTGGACACCCCGAACATGGTGCTCTGCGACATCCGCGACTACGACGCCCTGGACAAGGTGTTCGCCGACCACCGCCCCGACGTGCTCTTCCACGCCGCGGCACTCAAGCACCTTCCGATGCTGGAGCAGTACCCCCTCGAGGGCTGGAAGACCAACACCCTCGGCACCCTCAACGTGCTGCGCGCCGCCGAGAAGTACGGGGTGCAGCGGCTCGTCAACGTCTCCACCGACAAGGCCGCCGACGCCACCAGCGTGCTGGGCAAGACCAAACGCCTGGCCGAGGAACTGACCGCGTTCTACGCCCGCAAGACGGGCCGCACCTGGCTCTCGGTGCGGTTCGGCAACGTGCTGGGTTCGCGCGGCTCGATGCTGCACACCTTCACCGCCCAGATCGAGGCGGGCGGCCCGCTGACCGTCACCCACCCCGACATCACCCGCTACTTCATGACCATTCCGGAGGCCTGTGAGCTGACCATCCAGGCCGGCGCCATCGGGCGGCCCGCCGACGTGCTGGTGCTCGACATGGGCGAGCCCGTCCGCATCCTCGACGTCGCCAAGGGTCTCATCCGCCGCTCCGGGAAGAACATCAAGATCATCTTCACGGGCCTGCGCCCCAACGAGAAGATGCACGAGGTGCTGTTCAGCGGCGACGAGGAACGCACCGCCACCAACCACGAGCTGATCAACCGGGTCAGCGTCCCGCCGCTCGACCCGGAGCTGCTGGACACCGTCGACGGCTCGGACCCGGAGTCGTTGACGAAACTCACCCACCAGCTCAACGCGGAGGCCGCCCGGGAGAAGTCGCGGCAAGAGGCCAGCGAGGGTCTCGACGGCATCGAGCTGGAACGCCCCGAGAGCTGACCGGCCGCCCCTCAGGGGTCAGAACACCACGCGGATCAGTTCGAAGGCCTCGGCCCAGTCGCTCTTGACCTGGAGGCCCCGCACCCGGGCCAGGGACTCGTGGAATTCCTTGGTGAAATACGGCCTGCCCAGCTCGAGCTGCGAGGCGTAGCGGGTCAGGGCCTCCCATTTCCTGTCGAGGTGCCGGCGCTCCAGGGTCACGAAGGCCGAGGCGCAGAAGGTGATGTGGTTCCAGGGAAGCTCGTAGCCCAGCACGGTTTTGTGTTTGAAGGCTCGCAGGGCCTCGTCGTGGATGGTGGCGTGGTCCTGGTGGAGGTCGGAACCGGAGGGGATGACCACCCACTCCGGGGCGATCTCCTGCCCGAGCTGCACCATGTTCTCCAGCACGTCCTGCCGGTGGTAGCTGAGTTTGCGCACCGGGTAGCGGAAGACGATGCGCCGGTCGTCACGGATACCCAGCACGTCCAGGGATGCGTGACACTCCTCCGCGAGGCGGGTCGGCCGCGACCCCTTCGGGAGGGAATCCTCCGCCGTCGAGAACACGCAGACGTGGACCTCGCTGCCCTCCTCGATCCATTTCGCCATTGAGGCACCCGCCCCGAGTTCGGCGTCATCCGTGTGCGGGGCGAGGACGAGGATGCGTCGTGGGAGGTTCAAGGTGATTGCCTTTCCGCCGGCCCGGGGGCATTTCCGAGGCCAGACCCGAATTGTCGCCGGGAGGACCCGGGAATTTTCGTTCCGAGGAATTCCCGACGGCGACACAGCGGTGTTGCGGCTTTGCCGTGTGGTGGAAACACCTCAACCAATACCTGGTGTGCTTTCCGGTGGATGTCGGGGGGCGCCCGATCGGGAGCCCCCCGAACTGGGGCACGCCGGAAGCGTAGCCCCTCGAGTCGTGAAGAAAAAGCGCTACGAAAAGGAATGGACCGGGGTATGAGGAGCGCTCCAACCCGGGTGATAGAAGGAATTTCGAAGAGAAGACCTGCCGGTCAGTCGGCGGTCTCCTCCCCGGTCTACATGGACTCCTCGGGTTCCTCCGCGGATTCGGGTTCAGCCTCCCGGTCGTAGGAGTGCGCCACCCACAGCGCCAACCCCAGGAAAACCAGCAGCATCGTCGTCATGGCCAGGGACAGCGCCCAGATGCCCTGCAGGATGGTGTCGTGGAACAGGAACATTGACACGAACGGGGTGGCGGTGAACGGGAGCGCGAACCAGAGCTGGATTCCCTGCCTGCGTGCCACCACGAACAACATGGAGATCGGTGAGGTGATGAAGTTCACGTACAGCCACGGAACCAGGGCGGAGCCGATCAACCCGGCCTCGGCCCAGCGATCGCCGAAGACGAAGGGAAACAGCGGCGGGGAGGCGAAGAAAATGATCAGGAACGGAACCGCGCCGATGAGTGCGGAACGCAGGATGCTCTTGCGCACCAACGACGACATGTGACCGCGGGGGGTTGTCGCCAAGGACCTGAAGAACACCTGTGAAAGGCTCGTGTTGATCAGGCTGGCGGGGGTTTGCAGCAGTTTCCAGGCCTGCCCGAACTGGCCCGTCGCGGCTGTCGAGAACATCGCGGCCATCATGAGCGGGGTGCCCTCCGTGCGAACCGCGTCGAGGGCGGCCACCGGGGCGTTGGCCAGCGGCATCTTCCTGTGCTCGGAGGCGACGGCCTTCAGCGGGGCGATCGGCTGCTCCTTCACCTCGGAGCGGTTCTTGAGCCACATGGTGAAACTGGCCGCCAGCTGCCCCAGCAGCGTGGAGACGATCAGCCCCGTGGTCCCGAAGTGGAGAAACCCCATGCCGAGCTGGGTGCTGACGGTGGTGGCCTGCTGGTTGATCCGGTTGGTGCCCATCAGGCGATACTTCTTGCGCCGGTTGCACCAGTAGTTGAAGATCGACACCTGGGCGTAGGCCCAGGCCACCAGGCCGGCGAAGGGCAACCAGAACCTCACCTCGGGGGCGTTGACGGCCTCGCTGATGGGGCCCGCGAACAGCAGCAGAACGGCACCGGCAATGGCACAGACCCAGGTGCTGACCCGCTGCGACAGCTTCACCAGCGCCCGCGCCTCGGGTTCCTCGGGGGGCAACACGACGGCCAGTTCGTAGCGTCCCGTGCACACCGTCACCAGACCCGTCACGAAGGACATGAAAATCGTGAAAACCCCCACCTCGTGGGGCGAGTAGAGACGCGAGATGATGGGGGAGGCCGCGATCGGAATGGCCTGTGCAATGGTGGTGCCGCTCATCAGCACCAGCACGTGCTTCAGGAACTCGTGCTTCGACAACTTGTCGCGGAGCTTCTCAATCATCACGTCCAGATTCTTCCAGCTTCCCGAGGCGTCGTCCGCCGACGGCGAAGGCAGCCACCATGATCATCAGATGCACCGAGGTCAGCGGCTGAATCAACCACGTCGAGTGCGACATGGAAACCACCGGCAGGGTCAACGCCAGCACCCCCGCCCCGAACATCACCGCGGCCCCCGCGGAATCGCCACCGATCCGGAGTCTCCGCGCGGAACGCGCCGCCCACACCACCCCGGCCGCCAGGACGGCCAACAACACCACCAGGGTCGGGGCCCCGTAGTTGACGAGCACCTCGATCATCCCCCAGTGGGCGTTCGAGAAACCCGTTGACCGGTGGGGATTCGCCTCGTCGAGGGCCATCCGTTCGAAACCCCCGGGCCCGGCACCGAGGAAACCGGTGCGCTCCGAGATCCACCAGCCGGTCTGCACCAGGTGCGCACGGATATAGGACGACTTGTCCTCCCACCGGAGGCCGTCGAGGGCAACCTCCACGAAGCGGTACAGGTTCCACCCGGGAGGCAGCCGCAGGGCCATGGTGCCCGCCACCGTGACGAGCCCGCCCAGCAACGCGATCCGTCCCCACCGCGACCTCAGGCACCACCAGGCCAGACCCAGGACGAAGGCCATGAAAGCCATCTGACCGTGGGAACGCACCAGCAACCCGGCCAGCAGCAAAGCCTGAAAGGGCAGCGCCCATCGCCACCGGGAACGCCCCAGCAAAACCCACGCGATCGGCAGCAGCAGGAGCGCCACGACGCAGTGGTAGGCGTACAGGTTCGGGTTGTCGAAGAAGGACGTGATCTCGTTCCAGCCCTCGACACCCTCGAAGGAACGGGTCCCGACGCTGAGCGGCAGGTGCCTGGCGGTCACGACTTCCCAGATCGCGACCACGGCCGCCAGAGCGGCCGAAACCTCCCACCCCGCGATCAGCGCCCCAGCGAAACGAAGAGAGTCCGAGAGGACCAGGGACGCGGCCAGCCCGAGCAGCAGGAATAACACCGTCGCCACCTCGACCGACGAGGCCCCCGGGAACCGGATGGCCCCCACGATCCCACAGACGACGAGCACGACACACACCGCCCCCACCGCGACACCGAGGCCCCTGGGGAGCGGCTCGCGGCGGAAAAGGAACTGCGCCACCGCGAGCCCCGCCAGCAGAAGCGTCACCAACCGGGCCGGCATCAACAGCCCACTGGGCAGGTACAGGGCGACGGTCACGAGGATCGGGAGCAGGAAGGCCGCCGCCAAAGCGAGCGGCCCGATCCATGTCCTGGCTTGGCTCGGCACGCGGCAAGTATAAGAGGTCCGGCAGACAGGACTCCCTCGCTTACGCGACGCTGCGATAGCCTGATGTCGTGTCGGACCACACCTCGAAGAACGTGAAGCCACCGAGTCTGGCCATCGGCCCGGCGAACTATGCCGGGCAGGCGACGGCCTGGGCGGCGGCCGTCAGGAAACACCTCGAGGTGGTGGCGTGGTCGTTCGCCGAGGCCCCGGTCGGGTCGGGCGGTTTCCGGTTCGAGGTCGACAAACCCATTCATCGCGCCCTGTTCCGGAACCCGGTGGCCCGGGGGATGCGGAGCAGGAAACTGTTCGCGAACGTCACCCACGTCGCACTCGACGGTTTCGAGCCCTACTTCCACCTGAAACGCAGACGCAAGTTCGCCGGCGACCTCGCCTGGCTGAAGGCCGCGGGATACGAAACCGCCCTGATCGCCCACGGAAGCGACGTCCGCGATCCCCGCCGGCACATCGAGATCAACGGGAAATGGTCCATGTATCTCGCGGGGGACGCGGAGTGGCGCGACGACCTGGCCCGCGCCGCCCGGCTGCATCGCGCCATCGCCGAGAACTCCGGAAGGCCGGTGTTCTACTCCACCCCCGACCTGAGGCTCGACCTGGAGGACGGCGAGTGGCTGCCGGTCTGCCTGGACGTCAACGCCTGGAGAACCGATGCTCCGCTCCTGGAACGCGCCAAACCCCGGGTGCTGCACATCCCGAGCAAACGAATCCCCCCGATCAAGGGCACCCAGTTCGTGGACCCGGTGCTCCGGAAACTCGACGACGCGGGAAAGATCGAGTACGTCTGCCCCGAGTCGGTACCCCACTCCGAGATGCGCTCCCTCGTACACGACGTCGACATCGTGGTGGATCAACTGCTGGCCGGTTCCTACGGGGTGGCGGCCATCGAGTCCATGAGCGCAGGACGGGTCACCGTCGGACGCCTCGCCCCCCCGGTGCTGGACCTGATGCCCGAGGTGCCACCCATCGTGCAGGCCACTCCCGACGAACTCGAGGAAACCATCGTCACAATCGTCGAGAATCGCGACCACTACCGCCGGTTGGGACGCGAGGGGATCAGCTTCGCGCACGTCTGGCACAGCGGCAAGGCATCGGCCACGGCCCTCCGCAGCTACCTCACCCGCTGACCCGACACCGCCCCCGAGAACCAGACGGCTTCCCAATCCATCTGTGGTTCTTGAAACACGATGGGTAGAATCATCCGCGGCAGTGAGCCTGTTAGGTGTCTGGGAAGGGTTGGTTTGTGAAGATCGCTGTTGTTGCGCTCGGGAAGATCGGGTTGCCGTTGGCTGTTCAGT
>CAJPNZ010000129.1 GCA_905372155.1 Propionibacteriaceae bacterium | reverse complement strand
CTACCCCGGCACCCGCCGCGCCGGCTGCTGCACCCGCCCCTGCCGCGCCGGTCACCGCACGCCGGGCTTCCTCCGAGGAAGGGGTCTACGTCACGCCTCTGGTTCGCAGGCTCGCTGCCGAACACGGCATCGCCCTGAGTTCCGTCCAGGGCACCGGCGTTGGAGGTCGCATCCGCAAACAGGACATCCTCGATGCCGCCGAGGCCGCCAAGAAGGCCGCTTCCGTGCCCGCCCCCACCGCCGCTGCGAAGGCGAGCGCGCCTGCCGCCGCGGCCCCCCAGGTTGCCGCCGTCTCGGAGGAGGCGGCAAAGTTGCGCGGCACCACGGAGAAGCTGTCGCGGATGCGCAAGGTGATCGCGGAGCGGATGACGGAATCGCTTCGGGTGGCGTCGCAGCTCACCGCCACGGTCGAGGTGGACGTGACCGCCATCTCGAAGCTGCGCAGGGCGGCGAAGGACGAGTTCAAGAAACGCGAGGGCGCCTCCCTGTCCTATCTGCCGTTCATCACGAAGGCCACGATCGAGGCCCTGAAGGCGATGCCCATGCTCAACGCCTCACCCGATTTCGAAGCGGGTACCGTGACCTACGCGTCGCAGGAGAACATCGGCATTGCCGTGGACACCGATCGCGGCCTGATGGTTCCCGTGATTCATGACGCCGGGGACCTGAACCTGGCCGGGCTTGCCAAGCGCATCGGTGACCTGGCGGCGCGCACCCGCGCCGGAAAGGTCGGCCCCGACGAACTGAGTGGTGGCACCTTCACCATCACCAACTACGGCTCGGCGGGAACCCTGTTCGACACCCCGATCATCAACCTGCCGCAGGTCGCGATCCTCGGCACCGGCGCGCTGGTGAAGCGGCCCGTGGTGGTCACCGACGCCCTGGGCGGCGACACCATCGCCATCCGGGACATGATGTACCTGTCGCTCACCTACGACCACCGCCTCATCGACGGCGCCAAGGCCGCCCGTTTCCTCAGCCTGATCAAGGCCCGCCTGGAAGCCGGTGACTTCGCCGGCGAACTGGGAATCTGATCCTGCGAAGCAATTGGTCCGGGCCGCGACGAAGAAGCGGTCCGGACCAATACTTTTTGAACCGGGGCGCGAGGAACGAGCGACCCGAGTCGAAACCACCCGGCAGCCGAACGACAAACCCGACCACAAAACCCCGAACAAAGTCACCATGGTTTCGACACGCCCCACTCGCTGACGCTCGCAGGCCGGCTCAACCAACTTGAGGCGAGATGATTTCGGCACGACCAGCTCACAGAGCGGACGAGCCGGTTCAACCAGCCATCCCCGAAGGCGCTCGACGAAAGGTGCCCGGCGGAAACCGCCGGGCACCTTTTGATCCCTGCCGGATCAGATCAGGCCGAGTTCCTTGACCGCCTTGCGTTCGTCGAGCAGTTCGGCGACGGAGGCGTCGATCTTGGCGCGGGAGAACGGGTCGATCTCGAGGCCCTGGACGATCTCGTACTTGCCGTTCTTGACCACGCACGGGAAGGAGGAGATGACGCCCTCGGCGACCCCGTAGGAGCCGTCGGAGGGAATCGCCATGGAAACCCAGTCGCCGTCGGGGGTGCCGAGCACCCAGTCACGCATGTGCTCGACGGTGGCGTTCGCCGCGGAGGCAGCGGACGACAGGCCACGGGCCTCGATGATGGCCGCGCCGCGCTTGGCGACCGTCGGGATGAAGGTGGACTCGATCCAGGCCTCGTCGTTCACCAGTCCGGCGGCGTTCTTCCCGCCCACCTCGGCGTGGAAGATGTCGGGGTACTGGGTGGAGGAGTGGTTGCCCCAGATGGTCATCTTCTTGATCTCCTCGACGGGGCAGCCGAGTTTCTGGGCGAGCTGGGACTTCGCGCGGTTGTGGTCCAGGCGGGTGAGGGCGTTGAAACGCTCCTTCGGGATGTCGGGGGCATTGCTGGATGCGATCAGCGCGTTGGTGTTGGCGGGGTTGCCGGTCACCAGCACGCGGACGTCGTCCGCGGCCACCTCGTTCAGGGCCTTGCCCTGGGCGGTGAAGATGGCGCCGTTGGCGCTCAGCAGGTCGCCGCGTTCCATGCCGGCCTTGCGGGGCATGGCGCCGACCAGCATCGCCAGGTTGACGCCGTCGAAGACCTTCTTCGGGTCATCGCCGATGACGACGTTCTTCAGGTTCGGGAAGGCGCAGTCGTCGAGTTCCATGACGACACCCTCCAGGGCCTTCAGGGCCGGGGTGATCTCCAGCAGACGCAGCTCGATGGGCCGATCGCCCAGCAGGGAACCGCTGGCTATCCGGAACAGCAGGCTGTAGCAGATCTGGCCGGCTGCGCCGGTCACTGCGATCTTGACGGGAGCCTCAGTGCTCATCGTGCGGACCTTTCTTTCGACGGTGATGTCCACCTCCGAGCCTATCGCCCGCTGCCGCATCTCATGTGCCGGGGGGAACCACCAGCGCCAGCACACCGATCGCGGTGCCCAGACTGAAGAGGATGGTGATGTCCATCCAGCGGCGCCGGACCACCAACAAGCCCGAGACGCGGCGCGGCAGGAGCATCCGGGCGATCCCCGCGAGCAGGGTCGCCGCGGCCATCACCACCGCCCCGTAACGCCAGTTCCCGAAACCCGCGATCAACACGCCGATTGCGAACACGCCGAGCACGGCCGCCAGCGGCCACGGGTTCGTCGGGAGCCGGTTAACCGTTGGGGTTTGCATGGAGCACCTCGGCGCGGTCGACAACATTGCTGAGCAGCATGGCGCGGGTCATGGGGCCCACCCCGCCGGGATTCGGGGTGACCCAGGCCGCCTTGTCCCACACGTCCGACGCCAGGTCCCCGGTGGTCCTGCCCTCGACCCGGCTGACGCCGACGTCGATGCACACCGCGCCCTGACGGATCATGTCGGCGGTGATCATGCCCGGCACCCCCGCGGCCGCCACCACGATGTCGGCCCGCCGGGTGTGTCCGGCCAGGTTGCGGGTGCCGGTGTGGCACAGGGTCACCGTGGCGTTCTCGCTGCGGCGGGTCAGGATCAGCCCGAGGGGACGCCCCACCGTGATGCCGCGACCCACCACGCACACATCTTTCCCCCGCCATTCGATGCCGTGGCGGCGCACCAGTTCCACGATGCCGCGGGGGGTACAGGGCAGGGGGGCGGGTTCGTTCAGCACGAGCCGCCCCAGGTTGATCGGGTGCAGACCGTCGGCGTCCTTGTCCGGGTCGATCAGCCCCAGCGCCCGGTTCTCGTCGAGATGCCCCGGCAGGGGAAGCTGCACGATGTACCCGGTGCAGGAGGGGTCGGCGTTCAGCGCCGCGACGGCCTCCTCCAGCTGCGCGGCGGTGGCGTCGGCGGGCAGCTCCACCCGGATGGATGCGATGCCCACCTGCTCGCAGTCGCGGTGTTTCATGCGCACGTAGTTCTGGCTGGCCGGGTCGTCGCCGACGAGCACCGTCGCCAGCCCGGGCACCACCCCCAGGGCGCGGAGCCGGCCCACCCGCTGCTTCAGTTCCGTTTTGATGGCGGCGGCCGTGGCCCTGCCGTCAAGGATTCCCGCAGTCATCTTCCCTGCCTCAGTGGAAGAAGTGGCGGGTGCCGGTGAAGTACAGCGCGACGCCGTGTTCGGCGCACAGGTCGATGGTTTCCCGGTCGCGCAGGGAACCGCCCGGCTGGACGATGGCCCGGACGCCACCGTCGATCAGGATCCGCGGCCCGTCGGCGAAGGGGAAGAAGGCGTCGGATGCGGCCACCGACCCGGCTGCCCGCTCCCCGGCGCGTTCAACCGCCAGGCGGCACGAGTCGACGCGGTTCACCTGGCCCATGCCAACGCCGACGGAGGCGCCGTCGTGGGCCAGGAGAATGGCGTTGGACTTCACGGCGCGGCAGGCCCGCCACGCGAAGGCCAGATCGGCCAGGGTCGCCTCGTCGACCGCCTCGCCTGCCTTGAGTTCCCAGTTGGCGGGGTCGTCGCCGGGAGCGTCGATGCGGTCGGGTCGCTGGAGCAGGGCTCCCCCGGAGATGGGGTGGAGGACGCGTTCCCGGTGCGTGTAGGGGACGGCCTTCAGCAGTCGCAGGTTCTTCTTCGTGGTGAGGATCGCCAGGGCCTCCGGGTCGAACCCGGGGGCGATCACGACCTCGGTGAAGATGTCCTTGATCTGTTCGGCCAGTTCGGCGGTGACGGGGCGGTTGGCGGCGATCACCCCTCCGAAAGCGGAGACCGGGTCGCAGGCGTGGGCCCTGCGGTGGGCCTCTGCGATGTCAGAACCCACCGCGATCCCGCATGGATTGGCGTGTTTGATGATCGCGACACACGGCTCGGTGAAGTCGCTCGCGGCGCGGTAGGCGGCCTCGCCGTCGGTGTAGTTGTTGTAGCTCATGGGTTTGCCGTGCAGCAGCTCGGCCTGGGCGATTCCCTCCGGTCCGGGCGGATAGGTGTAGAGGGCCGCTGCCTGGTGGGAGTTCTCGCCGTAGCGCAGGTCCTGTTTCTTCACCCAGGCCGCTCCCAGCCATGCCGGGAACCCGTCCCCGGCCGGGGTGGCCACGGTGGCCCCCATCCAGGATGCGACGGCGATGTCGTAGGAGGCGGTGTGGCGGAAGGCCTCGGTGGCGAGGTCGCGGCGCTGCTGGAGGGTGAATCCCCCCTCGGCGAGGGCAGCCAGGACGGCGGGGTACTGCGATGTGGAGGTGACCACTGCGACGCTCGGGTGGTTCTTCGCGGCGGCGCGCACCATCGAGGGCCCGCCGATGTCGATCTGTTCGACGCATTCGTCGGTTCCGGCACCGGATGCGACGGTGGCCTCGAACGGGTAGAGGTTCACCACCACCAGGTCGAAGGGGGCGACGCCGAGTTCCTCGAGTTGGGAGACGTGGGCGGGCAGGCGGCGGTCGGCGAGGATACCGGCGTGGATGCGCGGATGGAGTGTCTTGACGCGGCCGTCGAGGCATTCGGGGAATCCCGTCAGCTGCTCGACGGGGGTCACGGGAATCCCCGCCGCGGCGATCCGGGTCGCGGTGGATCCCGTGGACACCAGTTCCACCCCGGCCGCGTGGAGGGCGGCGGCCAGCTCTTCGAGGCCCTCCTTGTCGTAGACGCTGAGCAGCGCGCGGCGCAGCCGAATCCGGTCGGTCATTTCTCTCCTTCGTTCCAGGCACGCACGGTCTCCACCAGCAGGCGGCGTTCCACCACTTTGATGCGTTCGTGAAGGGTTTCGACGGTGTCGTCCGCCAACACTTCGACAGCCCCCTGGGCCAGGATCCTACCTGTGTCCACCCCGGAGTCGACGAGGAAGACCGTGGCGCCGGAGACCTTCACCCCGTGGTTCAGGGCGTCCCTCGGCCCGTGCATCCCGGGGAAACTGGGCAGCAGCGCGGGATGGGTGTTGATGGTGCGTCCCCCGAAACGGGCGAGAAAACTGGACCCCAGCAGCTTCATGAACCCCGCCGAGGCCACCAGGTCCGGTTCGAAGCCGGCAACGATCCCGGTCAGTTCGGCATCCCAAACGTCGCGGTCCGATCCCTTCGCGTAGGGATGGGCGACGGCGGGCACCCCCGCGGCCCGGGCCCGTTCCAGGGCGTGGGCGGCGGGCTGGTCGGAGACCACCGCCACGACCCGGGCATCCACCTCCCCCGCCGAAACGGCGTCGAGAAGAGCCTGCAGCAGGGTTCCCGACCCGGAAACCAGCACCACCACGCGAGTCGTCACCGCACAACCGTATCGCCGGTTGCCCTCCCCCGCCCGAGAGACCCGGCCACCAGGAGCAGCAGCCGCAGCGTCCGTGGGCCGAGGAACGAGAACCCCCCGCGGCCCGGGGAAGCGGCTCATCACCCCAAAACCCGCTTGGCGACACTCCCCCTCGCAAGTTCTGTCGTTCGCCGGAGCGCTAGCGTCGAGGCATGCCGCATCCCCATTCGCACCGGACAGGGCATCCGCACGGGAAACCCTTCGGCGCCCGCCCGAACCTGGACTTCGACAGGGCCCCGTTCATCGTGATCTGGGAGACCACCCAGGCCTGCGACCTGGCCTGCCGCCACTGCCGCGCCTCCGCGCAACCGTTGCGCAACCCGAACGAACTGACCACGGCGGAGGGGATGAAGCTCCTCGACGACGTGCGGGGGTTCGGGCGCGTGGTGTTCGTCTTCTCCGGTGGGGACGCCTTCAAACGCCCGGACATCGTCGACCTGGTGCGGCACGGCGCCGAAATCGGGCTGCGCATGGCCATCACCCCCGCCACCACGTCGCTCGCCTCGCGCGAGCAGCTCCAGGCTCTCAAGGACGCGGGCCTGAGCCGGCTGGCGGTCAGCCTCGACGGCTCGAACGCGACCATCCACGACGAGTTCCGCCGCGTGAATGGCAGTTTCGCGCACGGCCTGCGCATCCTCCGCGAGGCCCAGGAAATCGGCCTGACCACCCAGGTGAACACGGTGGTCCGCAAGGCCAACCTCGACGACATGGAGGCCATGTGCCGGCTCATGACGGAGCTGGGAATCGTCTTCTGGGAGGTTTTCTTCCTGGTCCCGATGGGGCGCGCCAGGAAGGAGGACGTGGCCTCGGCCGAGGGATTCGAGGCCGTTTTCAACCAGCTCTACGACCTGTCCAGGACCGCTTCCTTCGACATCAAGGCGACCGCCGCACCCCAGTACTCGCGGGTCGTCATGCAGCGCAAACGAGCCGAGGCCCGGGCCGGGGCGGACACCGACCTGGACGTGCTGACCTCCGGGATGCACTACTCGCAGCAGGACGGCATCGGCCGCGCCCGCAACGTCAACGACGGTGACGGCTTCATGTTCATCTCCCACGTCGGAGACATCTACCCGTCGGGTTTCCTGCCCATCAAGGCGGGCAACGTCCGAACCGACGACATCGAGGAGGTCTACCGTTACTCCCCGCTGTTCACGACACTTCGTGACCGCAGCCAGCTCAAGGGCAAATGCGGCATCTGCTCATACCGTTCCTTCTGCGGTGGTTCACGGGCCCGCGCCTATGCGATGACGGGTGATTTCCTGGCGGAGGAGCCCTTCTGTTCCCACGAGCCGCGGCGCCCCCACGGAGAGCTACCGGCGTAGTGTCTGCTCGTCGTCCCTGCCCCGCTGCACGGGGCTGTCCTGTCCGGTCTCGGCGCAGCTCTTCCGCCACGTCGGCCACTCCCGTCTGGCAAGCCCCACCACGAGACCCGTCACCAGCCCGGCCAGCCCGAGGATGCAGGGAGCGGTGATCGCCAGGCTGCCAAGTCCGACCCCCACGTGGGCGAGACGCTGCGTCCCCAACCCGCCGGAAGCGCACCATGCGAGCACGAACAGCAGAACCCCCGCGAGGATTCCCGCGAGCCCACCGGCCAAGGAAGTCTCGTAGAACCGCTCGGAGGATCGGTTGAGCGTGATGACGAGGGCCGCCAGGACGCCTGCGAGCACCCCGCCCAGCAACCACAACCAGGCCAGCTCGGGCACCGGGCCCGGGTCCGGAACCGCTCCCAGCACGGGAATCGAGGGCAGGAACCCCAGACTGGTCCCGTTCATGTCGAGCAGCGTCCCCTCCCCC